>NZ_JBEXFG010000006.1:0-182216 GCF_040606675.1 Streptomyces sp. NPDC005393
CGCGCCGCGTCGTGCGCGCTGGCGGCGTAGCGGGAGTACGAGGACTCCACGATCGCCGACGAGACCCGCACCACAAGCCAGGCGGTCGCCGCGCCGCCGCCCGCCCTCCGGCGCGCGCGACCGCCCGCACCCGCGGGGCCGACCCGGAAGCGGCCCGCGGCGCGGGGCGGCCGGAGGCGGCCGGCCGGGCGGACCGGGAGCGCGGCGCGGCGGGCTGGTCAGGCGTCATGTCGTATCCCTCCAGTTTCCCCGCGCGAGCGGTCCTCGCGGGGGGACCGGCGGGCTACTGATCGTCCGGGAACCGGCCGGAGGCCAGATCATGTACCGCCGCGGCGAAGGCATCGCCCCGCTTGTTGTAGTTGGTGAACATGTCCATCGAGGCGCAGGCCGGTGCCATCAGGACGGTATCGCCCGGCCGGGCGAGCCGCGCCGCTTCGCGCACAGCCGCCGCCATCGCCCCAGTGTCGGTCCGGTCGAGGTCCACGACCGGGACATCTGGCGCGTGTCGCGCCAGCGCTTCGCGGATCAGGGCGCGGTCGGCGCCGATCAGCACGACACCGCGCAGCCGCACCGCTGCCGTGACGACGAGCTCGTCGAAGGTGGCGCCCTTGGCGAGGCCGCCCGCGATCCACACGATGTGCTCGTAGGCGCCCAACGACGCCTCCGCGGCATGGGTGTTGGTCGCCTTGGAGTCGTCGATGTAGGCGACGCCGTCGACGTCCGCGACATGCTCCACGCGGTGCGGATCGGGCCGGAAGGCGCGCAGGCCCTCCCGTACGGCCTCGGGCGGCACGCCGTAGGCGCGGGCCAGGGCGGCCGCGGCGAGGGCGTTGGCGATGTTGTGCGGCGCCGGCGGGTTCACATCCGAGACCTCGGCGAGCTCCTGGGCCCGCTTGTGCCGGTCCGGGACGAAGGCCCGGTCGACGAGGACGTTCTCGACGACGCCGAGCTGGGAGGGGCCGGGGATGCCGAGGGTGAAGCCGATCGCCCGGCAGCCCTCCTCGACATCGGCCGCGCGCACCAGGTCCTCGGTGGCGGGGTCGGCGGCGTTGTAGACGCAGGCCACCTGGTTGCCCTCGTAGATCCGGCCCTTGTCGGCCGCGTACGCCGCCATGGAGCCGTGCCAGTCGAGGTGGTCGGGGGCGAGGTTGAGGACGGCCCCGGAGTGGGCGCGCAATGAGGGCGCCCAGTGCAGCTGGTAGCTGGAGAGCTCGACGGCCAGCACGTCGTACCGCTCCTCGCCCAGCACGATGTCCAGCAGCGAGACGCCGATGTTGCCGACGGCGGCGGTGCGCAGCCCGGCCGCCTCCAGGATGGCCGCGAGCATCCGCACCGTGGTGGTCTTGCCGTTGGTGCCGGTGACCGCGAGCCAGGGCGGCGCGTCCTCGCCGCGCAGCCGCCAGGCCAGCTCCACATCGCCCCAGACCGGGACGCCGGCCTCGGCGGCGGCCTGGAAGAGCGGGCTGGTGGGCTTCCAGCCGGGCGTGGTGACGATCAGCTCGGTGCCCTCGGGGAGCGTGTCACCGTCGCCGAGGCGGACCGTGATGCCGAGCGGCTCCAGCTCGGCCGCCTGGGCCCGCTGCGGCTCGCCGTCGCTGCCGTTGACGACGGTCACCGTGGCCCCGAGGCCCCGCAGCGCACGCGCTGCGGGGACCCCGGAGACGCCGAGTCCGGCGACGGTGACCTGCCGGCCGGCGAGGTCGGCGACGTCGAGATCGGCGACGTCGGGCGTCACTGGGCTCGCCAGCCCGCGTAAAAGATGCCGAGTCCGACGATCACGCACATGCCCTGGATGATCCAGAACCGGACCACCACAAGGACTTCGCTCCACCCCTTGAGTTCGAAGTGGTGCTGGAGTGGCGCCATCCGGAAGACCCGCTTCCCGGTCATCCGGAAGGAGCCGACCTGGATGACCACGGACATGGTGATCAGCACGAACAGGCCGCCGAGGAGGGCCATCAGCAGCTCCGTACGGGAGCAGATGGCCAGACCCGCGAGGGCGCCGCCGAGCGCGAGCGAACCGGTGTCACCCATGAAGATCTTGGCGGGCGAGGTGTTCCACCACAGGAAGCCGAAGCAGGCGCCCATCAGCGCGGAGGCGACGACCGCGAGGTCGAGCGGATCCCGCACTTCGAAACAGGACGAGGGGTTGGTGAGGGTCTCCGCGTTGGCGCAGGACTCCTGGTACTGCCAGACGCCGATGAAGGTGTACGCGCCGAAGACCATCACGGAGGCGCCGGTGGCCAGACCGTCGAGGCCGTCGGTGAGGTTCACGCCGTTCGACATCGCGAGGATCATGAACAGCGCCCAGATCGTGAAGATCACCGGGCCGAAGGACCAGCCGAAGTCCTGGACGAAGGACAGCCGGTCGGAGGCGGGCGTCTGCTGGCGCGCGTCCGCGAAGTTGAGCGAGAGGATCGCGAAGGCGATACCGACGATCAGCTGCCCGGCCATCTTCGCCTTGGCGCGCAGGCCCAGGCTCCGCTGCTTGACGATCTTGATGTAGTCGTCCAGGAAGCCGACCAGGCCCATGCCCGCGAACAGGAAGAGCACCAGCACCCCGGAGAAGGTCGGCTGGCTGCCGGTGATCACCTTCGTCACGGCGTACGCGATCAGCGTCGCCAGGATGAAGGCGATACCGCCCATGGTCGGGGTGCCGCGCTTGCTGCCGTGCGTACGCGGGCCGTCGTCCCGGATGTACTGGCCATAGCCCTTGCGGGCCAGCAGCTTGATCAGCAGCGGGGTGCCGATCAGGGTCAGAAAGAGCCCGATGGCTCCCGCGAAGAGGATCTGCCTCATGCCCATCGGCCGGCGACCTCACCCTCACCCTCGAGCAACGCCTGCGCAAGCCGCTCCAGGCCGACCGACCTGGACGCCTTCACCAACACGACATCCCCCGGTCGCAGCTCGCTGCGCAGCAAATCGACCGCTGCCCGCACGTCGGACACGTGCACCGACTCCTCACCCCACGAACCCTCGTTCTTGGCGCCCATGTCCAGCCAGGCGGCCTCCTGGCCGCCGACCGCCACGAGCTTGCTGACGTTGAGCCGGACGGCCAGCCGCCCGACCGCGTCGTGCTCGGCGAGTGACTCCTCGCCCAGCTCGGCCATCCGGCCCAGCACCGCCCACGTACGACGCCCCGGTGTAGCGGCGCCCATCGCGGCCAGCGCGCGCAGCGCGGCTCGCATGGACTCGGGGTTCGCGTTGTAGGCGTCGTTGACGACCGTCACGCCGTCCGAGCGCTCGGTGACCTCCATCCGCCAGCGGGAGAGCTGCCCCGCCTCGGAGAGCGCCACGGCGATCTCGTCGACGGACATGCCCAACTCATGGGCGACGGCGGCCGCGGCGAGCGCGTTCGACACGTGGTGCTCACCGTACAGGCGCATGGTCACTTCGCTGCACCCGGTAGGGGTGTGAAGCGTGAAGGCGGGGCGGCCACCGTCCGCGAGCCGGACATTCTCGGCACGGACGTCGGCGTTCTCGGCCTCGCCGAACAGGACCGTACGGGCCTTCGTACGGGACGCCATGGCGCGCACCAGGGGGTCGTCGGCGTTGAGCACCGCCACCCCGCCGTCCTCGGCGCGGGGCAGCGCCTCCACCAGTTCGCCCTTGGCCTCGGCGATCTGCTCACGGCCGCCGAACTCGCCGATATGGGCGGTGCCGACGTTGAGGACGAGGCCGATCCGGGGCGGGGTGAGGTCCGTCAGATACCGGATGTGGCCCTTGCCGCGGGCGCCCATCTCCAGCACCAGGTGCTGGGTGGTCCCGTCGGCGGTCAGAGCGGCGAGCGGGAGCCCGATCTCGTTGTTGAAGTTGCCCGGCGTCCATACGGTCGGGCCGTGGCGCTGGAGCAGCTGCGCGATCAGATCCTTGGTGCTGGTCTTGCCGGCCGAGCCGGTCAGTGCGACCACCTTGGTGCCCAGTCGCTCCACGACGGCACGCGCGAGCGCTCCCATGGCGGCGATGACATCGGGCACGACGATCGCGGGTACGGGGGCGTCCGCGGTACCGACGGGGCGGGCGGCCAGAACCGCCACCGCGCCCGCCTCGACCGCGCCCCGCGCGAAGTCGTGGCCGTCCACGCGGTCACCGGGGAGCGCGGCGAAGAGGCTGCCGGGCCGCACCTCACGGGAATCGATCACGACGGGACCCGTGACCTTGAGGTCGGGGTCCGGTATGTCGTGCGGCTGTCCACCGACTAGGCCGGCGATCTCAGCGAGGGACAGTGCGATCACTGCTCACCTCCGGCCGTGCGGGGGAGCTGCCTGGAGGGTGCTGGTGCGCGCATGGCGGTCTGTCATCCCTGGTCGTGTTGGTCTGTGTCCCAGTGCGGTCCGCTCGCCTCCCGGCGCTCGGAATCGCGCCGGCGGGCTCGCTCACTGAGCTCGATGGCTTCGCGTAGTACCTGGCGGTCGTCGAAGGCGCGTACCACCCCGGCGATGTCCTGGCCCTGCTCATGGCCCTTGCCCGCCACGATGACGGTGTCGCCGGGCTCGGCGCGGGCGACGGCGGCGGCGATGGCGTTCGCCCGGTCCTCCTCGACCAGCACATCGCCACGTTCGTGCGTGGGCACCTCGGCGGCGCCCGCGAGCATGGCGGCGAGGATGGCGAGGGGGTCCTCGGAGCGGGGGTTGTCGGAGGTGAGGACGGCCGTGTCGGCGTACCGGGCCACCGCTGCGCCCATGGGGCCGCGCTTGAGCCGGTCGCGGTCGCCACCGCAGCCGAGGACGGCGTGCAGCTTGCCGTCGGTGACCTTGCGCAGGGCGCGCAGCACCGACTCCACGGCGTCGGTCTTGTGGGCGTAGTCGACGACGGCGAGATACGGCTGGCCGACGTCGACCCGCTCCAGCCGGCCGGGGACGCCGGGGACGGCAGCGACGCCGTCGGCGGCCGTCTGCGGGTCGATCCCGGCGACGGCGAGGGCCACGATCGCGGCGAGCGCGTTGGCGACGTTGAAGGGGCCCGGGAGGGGGGCCGCGGCGCGCACGGACTCGCCGTTCGGGCCGACGGCGGTGAAGGTCGAGCCGAGCGGGCCGACCTCGACGTCCGCGGCGCGCCAGTGGGCGTCGGGGTGGCCCTCGGCGGAGAAGGTGGTGACCGGGACCTCGGACTGGAGTGCGAGCCGCCGGCCGTACTCGTCGTCCAGGTTGACCACTCCGGCGCGGCTGCGGGCCTTGGTGAACAGCTGGGCCTTGGCCTGGAAGTAGTCCTCCATGCCGGAGTGGAACTCCATGTGCTCCGGGCTGAGGTTCGTGAAGACGGCGACATCGAAGACGCAGCCGTCGACGCGGCCGAGGACCAGGGCGTGGCTGGAGACCTCCATGACGACCGAGCGGACCTCGCGCTCGCGCATCACCGCGAAGAGGGCCTGGAGGTCGGTGGCCTCCGGGGTGGTGCGCTCGGACTTCATGCGGTCGTCGCCGATCCGCGTCTCGACGGTGCCGATGAGGCCCGTAAGGCCGCCGGCGTCCTTCGCGGCGGCCTTGAGGCCGCCCTCGACGAGATACGCGGTCGTGGTCTTGCCGGAGGTGCCGGTGATGCCGATCTGCAGCAGGCTGTGGCCCGGCTCGTCGTAGATCGTGGCGGCCAGCGCGCCCATCCGGCCGCGCGGATTGTCCACGACCAGGACCGGCAGCCCGGTGGCGGCGGCGCGCTCGGCGCCGGCCGGGTCGGTCAGTACGGCGGCCGCGCCGAGGTCGGCGGCCTGGGCGGCGAAGTCCGCGCCGTGGAGGCGGGCACCGGACAGCGCGGCGTACACATCGCCGGGGCGCACGGCGCGCGAGTCATGGGTGATCCCGGTGACCGCGGCGTCGGCCGGTGCTTCGGGGGCATCGACGCCCAGCTGATCTGCCAGCTCCGCGAGCGGGATCGGGCGGACCTGGAGAGGGCGGGGCGCTCCCGGGTATTCCACAGAAACGTCCTTCTGAGGGGTTTGGGACTGATCAGCGTGGGGCACGGCGGTGAGCGTACCCGGCGCACCCGCTCCCCCGCGAAATGAGGCGGCGAAGCGGGGCGGTACCGGACCATGGTTCCCGGGGTCCGGCGTGATCGTCGTCACGGCTGGGCCCGCTCACTGGCCGGGGCTGTAGCTCACGGGGAGCCGCTTGGGCTGCTTGCCGGTGGGCGCGACCTGCAGACTCTTGAGCCCGAACTCCATGACCTTCTTGTACACCGGTCCGCAGACCTGGCCGCCGAAGTAACTGCCCTTCGTCGGATTCTGTACGGCACAGTAGACCGTGAGGCGCGGTTTGTCGGCGGGCGCGAAGCCGGCGAAGGAGGCGGTATAGCCGCGGTAGTGGCCGGTCTTCGGGTCCACTCGGTTGGAAGTGCCGGTCTTGCCCGCGACCTGGTAGCCGGGGATCTTCGCCTTGGCGCCGGTGCCCTGCTGGTCGTTGACGACCGACCCGAGCATCTCGGCGAGCGTCTTCGCGGTCTCCTTGCCGACGACGCGGGTCTTCTTGGGCGCCGGCGCGGGCGTGAAGGCGCCGCCGGGGCCCTTGGTGCCGCGGATGAGGGTGGGCGCGATGCGCTCGCCGCCGTTGGCGATGGTGGAGTACACGGAGGCCGCCTGGACGGCGTTGAGCGACAGCCCCTGGCCGAAGGCGATCGTGTACTGCTGCGAGGAGCTCCAGTCCTGCGGCTTGGCCAGGATGCCCGGGGTCTCGCCGGGGAAGCCGAGCCCGGTGGGCTGGCCGATGCCGAACTTCCGCAGATAGGAATAGAGAATCCGGTTCTTCTGCTTGCTGTTCTTCGCCAGCTGCTCGGTGGCCAGGATGGTGCCGATGTTGCTGGACTTGGCGAGCACGCCGTTGAGCGTCAGATACCAGGTGGGGTGGTCGATGTCGTCGGCGAAGGCCCGGTCCGCGCGCGGCAGCCGGTTCGGGACCTCCACATGGGTGTCCCACCGCGCGACGCCCTCCTGCAGTACGGCGGCCATCGACATCAGCTTGCTCACGCTGCCGGGCTCGTAGGCGTCGGAGACCGCGGCGTTGCCCAGGGCGTCCGCGTCCGTCGTGGAGATGTCGTTCGGATCGAAGCCGGGGGCGTTGGCCATCGCCAGGATCTGGCCGGTCCGGGTGTCCTGGACGATGACATAGCCGCGGTCGGCCTTGGACTTCCCGACCTGCTCGGTGATGGCGCTCTGGGCGGCCCACTGAATGTCGCGGTCAAGGGTCAGCTCGATGTCGCTGCCGGGGACCGCCGGCTGTTCCCTGACGTCGCCGGTGGGCACCTGGTGGCCCCCGGACTGGGCGTAGACCCGCTTGCCGTCCTTGCCCGCGAGCTTCTTGTTCAGCTGCTGTTCGAGCCCCGCCGCGCCGCGGCCGTCGGCACCCACGAAGCCCAGTATCCCGGCGGCGAGGTCCCCGTTCGGATAGACCCGCTTGCTGTGCGCCTCCCGGTTGACCCCGGCGAGGACATTGGTGCCCTTGCCCTTGGCCGCGGCGTCGTCCAGGGCGTTCTTCAGGTCCTTGATCTGGTTCCAGACCTGCGGGGACTGCTGCCGGGCCAGCACCACGTACTGCGACTTCGGGTTGTCGGTGAGCTTCTTCTCCAGATCGGCCCGGTCCTTGCCGAGGATCGGCGCGAGCAGGGCGGCGGCCTGGCGCGGCGCGTCATGGGTCTTGGCCATCTTGGGCGTGAGGAGGTCGGGGGCAGCCGTGATGTCGTACGCGTCCACCGTGGTGGCCAGGGCGACGCCGTCACGGTCGGTGATGGAGCCGCGCTCGGCGGAGAGCTTCACCGGGATGTAGCGGTTGACGTTGGCCTTGGCCGCGTACGCACTGGCGTCCACGGCCTGCACCTGGAGCAGCCGTACGACGAAGGCCAGCATGACGAGGGTGAGGCCGAGGCTGATCAGCCGCAGCCGGGGGCGCGGGCTGCCCAGCCGCAGCAGCTGGGCGGAGCCGGGGCGCGGGCGCTGCGGCGGACGGCCGGACGGCCCCGGGCGCCGGTCGGGACGGTGCGCGGTGCCCTGGCGCGGCCGGCGGGCGGCGCGGGCGGCCGGTTCCGGCACCCTGCGGCGGCGGGGGTCCTGGGGCGCGGTCACGCGGCGCCCGCCCGGGACTCGGCCGACGGGCTCGGCTGGGCGCAGACAAGGGTTCGCGTCACCGTGTCACCTACTGAGGGGCCGGGGTGGACGTCGCGGAGGCGGAGGAGGCGGCGGAGGGCAGCACCAAGCGCGTCCCGGAGGCCGCCGTGGCCGTGGGCTTCCCCGTGGGCTTCCCCTTGGGCTTCCCCGTGCCTGCCGAGGGGGACGGTGCGGGCGTGGCCGACGACGCCGCGACGGACAGTGCGGGGGCCGGTGAGGCCGGCTTCGGGGCCAGCAGGGGCGGCAGGACCGCCCCGGGGGCGCCCATCACCGAGGACTGCCCCGTGGCCGGGGCGGGCACACCGCGGACCGTGCCGTCCGGGTTGAGGAAGACGGGGCTGCCGCCGGGCACCATGCCGAGCTCGCGGGCCCGCCGCTCCAGCGCGCCGGGCGCGGAGAGCTGGTCGACGTCCTGCTGAAGCGCCTGGCGCTCGTCGGTGAGCTCCTTGGTCTGCTTCTCCAACTTGCTGAGCTCGAACGAGCCCTGGTTGAGAGAGGAGTTCAGCAGCAGCAGCGCGATCAGCCCGGAGCCGAGCAGGACGACCACGAGCAGGACGAAGGGCGTGCGCTTGGCCGTGGTGGCTCCCGGCGCCGCCCGCCCTGTCGGACCGGCCGCCCCCGCCGCCGCCCCTGCCCCACTCACGGCGCCGCCTCCTCGTTCGCCCCGCCGCGGCAGCGGCTGATGTCACAGCCGTCCGCGCGGCGCAGAGGTGCGGCTCTCATCGCCGTCTGCGGCCCGGCGGCCGCGCGCACGTCGCACAGCACCTTCTCGTTCGCTTCTCCGCCCGCGCGGCGCAGAGGTGCGGCTCTCATCGCCGTCTGCGGCCCGGCGGCCGCGCGCACGTCGCACAGCACCTCCTCGTTCGCTTCTCCGCCCGCGCGGCGCAGAGGTGCGGCTCTCATCGCCGTCTGCGGCCCGGCGGCCGCGCGCACGTCGCTCACAGCGCCTCCTCGCGGATGCGTTCCGCGCCCCGAAGACGCGCCGGGGCCGCCCGGCGGTTCTCGGCGATCTCCTCCTCGGTGGGCAGCTCCGCGCCGCGGGTGAGCAGCTTGAGCCGGGGCTGGTACTGCTCGGGGACGACCGGCAGCCCGGGTGGCGCGGTGTTGCCGGCGCCGGCCGTGAACACCTGCTTGACCAGGCGGTCCTCCAGCGAGTGATACGAGAGTACGGCGATCCGGCCACCGACGGCGAGCGTGGAGACGGCCGCCGGGATGGCCCTCTCCAGGACCGTGAGCTCTCCGTTGACCTCGATCCGCAGCGCCTGGAAGGTGCGCTTGGCGGGGTTGCCGCCGGTGCGCTTGGCGGCCTGCGGCAGCGCCGCGCGGATCAGCTCGACGAGCCGGGCGCTGTTGTCGAACGGTTCCTTCGCCCGCTCGCGCACCACGGCGTCCACGATCTTCTTGGCGAACTTCTCCTCGCCGTACGCCCGCAGGATGCGCACCAGCTCGCCCGGCGGATAGGTGTTGAGCACCTCGGCGGCGCTGACGCCGGTGCTCTGGTCCATCCGCATGTCCAGCGGGGCGTCCTGGGCGTAGGCGAAGCCGCGCTCGGCCTCGTCCAGCTGCATGGACGACACGCCGAGGTCGAAGAGGACCCCCTGGACGCGCGGCACGCCGAGCCGGTCGAGGACCTCGGGCAACTCGTCGTAGACGGCGTGCACCAGGGTCGCCCGGTCGCCGTACGGGGCGAGCCGCTCGCCCGCGAGCCTCAGCGCGGCCGGGTCGCGGTCGAGGGCGATCAGCCGGGCCGCCGGGAAGCTGCTCAGCAGCGCCTCGCTGTGTCCGCCGAGGCCCAGGGTGCAGTCGACGACGACCGCGCCGGGCTGGGCGAGAGCGGGGGCCAGCATGTCCAGACAGCGCTGGAGCATGACGGGAACGTGGAGAGCGTTGCTGCTCATTGCGCTGCTCGTGCGCCCTTCTGAGGGTCGGGCGAGGAGGGTACGCACCTCCGGGTCCCCGCCCGCTCTGAAGGGGAAGCGGCCATCTGGCGCCGGGGAAGTGACGTCAGGCGGCCGGAGCGGGAGGAGGCCGAGGGGTACGTACGCACCGCGCTCACGCGAAAATTCCGGGATCCAAAGGGGAGCGTCACGCCTCCCACTTCGCGCCACTTTAGTCCACTCGTCCCCTCGGTCAACCAACCGGCCAGCGCGTCCCGCCCCGGGTGTGGACCACCTCGTTCAGCCGTGGGGCACCAGGGCCCACACCCCTGTGGAGTGCCTCACATCACCCCATCGGCCCACCCCGTTGCCCACGTTTGCCCGGACTAAAGAGAAGACAAAACCCGCTGGTGAGATACCTTCATAATCATGTCGATATCAGCGCCGCAGCCGAACCAGTCCGCTGACCGCGACGCCCTCGCGGAAGGCACGGTCACCGACCGCCTCGTTGAGGCCAACCGGCAGTACGCCGCCCAGTTCCACGACCCCGGGATGGACGCGCGCCCCGTGCTGCGCGTCGCCGTCGTCGCCTGCATGGACGCGCGGCTCGATCTGCACGAGGCGCTCGGCCTGGAGCTGGGCGACTGCCACACGATCCGCAACGCGGGCGGTGTGGTCACCGACGACATCATCCGATCGCTGACCATCAGCCAGCGCGCGCTCGGCACCCGCAGCATCGTGCTCATCCACCACACAGGCTGCGGTCTGCTGAGTCTCACCGAGGACTTCCGGCATGAGCTGGAGGAGGAAGTGGGGCAGCGGCCGGCGTGGGCGGTCGAGGCGTTCAAGGACCTCGACGCCGATGTACGCCAGTCGATGCAGCGGGTGCGCACGTCCCCGTTCCTGCCGCACACCGACGACGTCCGCGGCTTCGTCTTCGATGTGACGACGGGTCTGCTGCGGGAGATCGAGCCGCGAGAGTGACGGGATTTACCCCCTGAACTCATACAAGGGTGACAAATAACCCCGGGTTATCCACAGCCAAGTGACGCGAAGCCGCGGAGACCGCAAGAATGCATAAGTGACATCGCCCCCCGCAACCCCGCGGGGGACCGGTGTCAGCGTTTGCGGTGGGCCGGTCCGTTCCAAGGGCAACGGCCCTGAGAACGGGGCCGAGGAGGGCCGGGTGACGACCTATGACGAGCGAGCGAGCCTCAGCGATCTGACCACCACAGCGGAGCGGATCCGCCGGTCGGTGGAGGGTGTGATCGAGGGCAAGCCCGAGGTCGTACGGCTTTCGCTGACCGTGCTGCTCGCCGAGGGGCATCTGCTGATCGAGGATGTCCCGGGCGTGGGCAAGACGATGCTCGCCAAGGCGCTCGCGCGGTCCATCGACTGTTCGGTGCGGCGGATCCAGTTCACTCCGGACCTGCTGCCGTCGGACATCACCGGCGTGAGCATCTTCGACCAGCAGCGCAAGGAGTTCGAGTTCAAGCCGGGCGCGATCTTCGCCCAGATCGTGATCGGCGACGAGATCAACCGCGCCTCGCCCAAGACCCAGTCGGCGCTGCTGGAGTCCATGGAGGAGCGCCAGGTCACCATCGACGGGGAGACCTACGAGCTGCCCAGCCCCTTCATGGTGGTGGCCACGCAGAACCCGGTCGAGATGGAGGGCACCTATCCGCTGCCCGAGGCGCAGCGCGACCGCTTCATGGCGCGCGTCTCCATCGGCTACCCCAGCCCGCAGGCCGAGCTGGAGATGCTGGACATCCACGGTGGCGTCTCACCGCTGGGCGATATGCAGCCGGTCGCGCACGCCCATGAGATCGTCAAGCTGGTCGAGGCGGTGCGCTCGGTGCATGTGGCCGAGGCCGTCCGGCGGTACGCGGTCGAGCTGGTGGCCGCCACCCGCAACCACCCCGATCTGCGGCTCGGCGCCTCCCCCCGGGCGACGCTGCATCTGCTGCGGGCGGCCAAGGCGTCGGCGGCGCTGGCCGGGCGGGACTTCGCGCTGCCGGACGATGTGCAGTCGCTGGCCGGGGCGGTGCTGGCGCACCGGCTGCTGCCCACCGCGCAGGCCCAGCTGAACCGGCGCACCGCGGAGCAGGTGGTCGCCGACATCCTGCAGCGCACCCCGGTGCCCACCGCGGCCTCGCGCGGCTCCGCTCCCATGCCACCGGTGCCGCCCATGCCCCCGGTCGACTACGGGCACCAGCCGGGTGCCCGGAGGCTGTGATGACCGCAGGGGGGACGGGCGCGGCTCCCGGCGGCTCCGGCGACGGGGAGGACAGCAGCGGGCTGCGGGCCGCGCTGGCCGGTCTGACGACCCGCGGCCGGTCCTTCCTGGCCGCGGGGGTCGCCGCCACGGTGTGCAGCTATGTGCTGGGCCAGGAGGATCTGCTGCGGGTCGGGCTGCTGCTGGCCGCGCTGCCGCTGGTGTGCGTGGCCGTGGTCTACCGCACCCGGTACCGGGTGGCGGGCAGCAGACGGCTGGCGCCCCCACGGGTGCCGGCGGGCTCCGAGGCCCGGGTGCATCTGCGGATGGACAACGTCTCGCGGCTGCCCACCGGGCTGCTGATGCTCCAGGACCGCGTGCCGTATGTGCTGGGGCCGCGGCCCCGCTTCGTCCTGGACCGGGTGGAGGCGGGCGGGCGGCGCGAGGTGTCCTACCGGGTCCGCTCGGATCTGCGAGGGCGCTATCCGCTGGGCCCGCTCCAGCTCCGGCTGAACGATCCGTTCGGGATGTGCGAGCTCACCCGCGCCTTCAGCGCGCACGACACCCTCACGGTGGTGCCGCGGGTCGAGCCGCTGCCCGCGGTGCGCCTGACCGGCGAGGCCGCGGGGTACGGGGACGGGCGGCACCGCTCGCTGGCGCTGGCCGGCGAGGACGATGTGATTCCGCGCGGCTATCGCCATGGCGACGATCTGCGCCGGGTGCACTGGCGCTCCACCGCGCGCTACGGGGAGCTCATGGTCCGCCGCGAGGAGCAGCCCCAGCGCGCGCACTGCACGGTGCTGCTGGACACCCGTTACACCGCCTACCAGGGCTCGGGGCCCGGCTCGGCCTTCGAATGGGCGGTGGCCGGGGCGGCCTCGGCCGCGGTGCATCTGCTGGAGCGCGGCTATGCGGTCCGGCTGCTGACCGACACCGGAAGCTCCGTGCCGGGCCCGGACGGCGGGGGCGGCTTCACCGGTTCCACTCATGACTCGGCGGAGACGGCCGGGCTGATGCTGGACACCCTCGCGGTGGTGGACCACTCCGACGGCGGCGGGCTCTCGCGCGCCTATGACGTGCTGCGCGGCGGCACCGAGGGGCTGCTGGTGGCCTTCCTGGGCGACCTGGACGAGGAGCAGGCGGCGATGGCCGGGCGGATGCGGCACCGCACCACGGCGGCGGTGGCGTTCGTCCTGGACAGCGCGGCGTGGTCGCGCGGGATGCCGGCCGCCGGTCCGCATCCGCTGGAGGAGCGGCTGCGACGGTTGCGCGAGCCGGGGTGGACGGCGCTGCCGGTCGCCCCCGGCGACTCGCTGGCACACCTGTGGCGGCAGGCCGACGCCCAGGTCGCCACCCGGGCCGACGCCGGTCCTGTGATCGGCGGCATGACAGGGAGCTGGGCATGATCCATCAGACGCCCCCTGAGGCGAAGGCGGGGGACACGGCATGAGTGGAAGTGTTCGGCTCTCGATATGCGCGACCCTGGCCACGGTGGCGGCGGCCTGTGCGCTGCTGCCGCTGGTGGATCCGGCCGCCTGGCTGCTGCAGGCCATGCTGCTGCTGGCCCTCCAGAGCGCGGTGGGCGTGGCGGCCCGCAGGGTCCCGCTGGCCCGCTCGCTGACGGTGACCGCGCAGTTCCTGGTGGCGCTGTTGCTGCTCACGCTCGTCTTCGCGCGCGGCGAGGCGCTCGGCGGGGTGCTGCCGAGCCCGCAGGCGCTCCATGAGTTCGCGCTGCTGCTGCGCGAGGGCGCCGACGATGTGGGGCAGTACGCGATTCCGGCGCCGCTCACCGACGGCATCCAGCTGCTGCTGATCGGCGGGGTGCTGGTGATCGGCCTGGTGGTCGACGCGCTCGCGGTGACCTACCGCAGCGCGGCCCCCGCCGGGCTCCCGCTGCTCGCGCTGTACTCGGTCGCGGCGGGCCTGTCCGACAACGGGAGCGACTGGCTGTGGTTCCTGGTGGCCGCGGCCGGCTATCTGCTGCTGCTCCTGGCCGAGGGCCGGGACCGGCTGTCCCAGTGGGGCCGGGTGTTCAGCGGCGGCGCCCCGCATCCGCCGGGCATGCCGCCGTCGGGCCTGGCCGGGGCCGGGGGCAGTCCGGTGCTCGCCCCGGTCCGTACCGGCCGCAGGATCGGCGCGCTCGCGCTGGGCATCGCGCTGGCGGTGCCGGTGGCGCTGCCATCCCTGGACGGCGGGCTGCTGGACCGGCAGGGCAGCGGCGGCGGGTCGGGCGGCGGTGGCGGCACGATCTCGGCGGTGAATCCGCTGGTGTCGCTGCAGGACAGCCTGAACCAGCCCGAGAACAAGGAGGTGCTGCGGTACCGCACCTCCTCGCAGACCACCCAGGACCTCTATCTGCGGATCGTCGCGCTCGACAAGTTCGACGGCACCTCGTGGAAGTCGTCCGAGCGGCATGTCACGGATGTGCCGAGCCAGCTGCCGTCGCCGACCGGGCTCGGCCCCTCGGTCCGGGTCTCCTCGATCGACACCTCCATCTCGGCCGCCGACTGGTACGCACAGAACTGGCTGCCCCTCCCCTACCCCGCGTCCAAGGTCGAGATCGACGGGCGCTGGCGCTACGAACCGGAGGGCCGCACGCTGGTCGGCGACCGCGGCCAGACCACCCGGGGCGCCCACTACCGGGTCACCAGTCTGCTGGTGGAGCCGACCGCCGAGCAGCTGGCCACCGCGCCGACGCCGTCCCCGCGGGTGCTGCGTGAGTACACGCAGGTGCCGGGCTCGCTGCCGTCGGTGGTCGCCCGGACGGCGCGGCAGGTGACGGCGGGCACGACCAACGCGTACCAGAAGGCGGTCAAGCTCCAGGACTGGTTCGCCGTGAACGGTGGATTCCGCTACGACACCCAGGTGCAGTCCGGCAGCGGCTCGGCCGCCATCGCCCGGTTCCTGAAGCAGAAGGAGGGCTTCTGCGTCCACTTCTCCTTCTCGATGGCGGCCATGGCCCGGACGCTGGGCATCCCGGCACGGGTGGCCGTCGGCTTCACCCCCGGCACCGCCCAGGCGGACGGCTCGGTGTCGGTCGGTCTGAAGGACGCGCACGCCTGGCCCGAGCTGTATTTCGAAGGCGTCGGGTGGACCCGCTTCGAGCCCACCCCGAGCCGGGGCACCCAGCCCGACTACACCATGGAGCAGACCCCGTCGGGCGACGCGTCCGATGAGCCGACGGCACAGCCGAGCACCTCGTCCGAGCCGTCGGCCGCGCCGACCGCCTCGGACACCTGCACGCCGGAGATGAAGAAGCTGGGCGACTGTGGAGGCGCGGCGGCCCAGCAGCCGGACAACGGCGCCTCGGGCGGCGGTTGGTCGGCGACCAAGGTCACCAGCTGGAGCTCGCTGGCGCTGCTGCTGATCGTGATGCCACTGCTCCCGATGCTCTACCGGCGGCGGATACGGGCCCGCAGACTGGGTGGTTCGGGCGGCCGCACGGAGCAGGACGCGGCCGACCGGACGCTGGCCGCGTGGCGCGAACTGGTCGATTCGGCCTGGGACTTCGGCGTACTGCCGGACGACTCCCAGACCTCGCGCAAGGCGGTGGCGCGCATCGTGCGGATCATCGGGCTCGACGGCGAGGCGGCCCTGGCGGCACAGCGGGTGGCCGCGGCGGTCGAGCAGGTGCTGTACGCGCCGCGGCCGGGCCCGGTGGCGGGCGTCGCGGACGATGTGCGGCGGGTGCTGGCCGGTTTCCGGGCACAGGCCGGGCGGCGGGAGCGGCTGCGGGCGCTGGTGGCGCCGCGGTCCGCGGTCCAGCTGATGTGGGCGGGCGCACGGCGCCGGTCCGCGCTGGTCGAACGATGGGGAGCCCCGCGCTGGGCGCGGTGGGCGTCCCAGCTGCGGGGGCCCCGCGGCCAGCGGGGCTGAGGCCGCCCCGAGACCGGCCCACAGATCCCGGGCCCGCCCGACCCACAGATCCCCCGAGCCACAGGCCCTGGCTCCGAACCCCAGGCCCTGGGCCGAGGCACACGTGAGGGGCGGTCGCCACCCGGCGACCGCCCCTCAACCGTTCATCCGTGAATTCTCAGTGGCCCTGTTCATCGCGGCGGCGCTGCCACCGCTCCTCGATACGGGTCATCATCGAGCGGCGCTGGCGGCCCTGACTGCGGGGAGCCGCCCCGCCGGGACGCTGCGCCTCACCGGGCTTGGGAGCCTTGCGCCAGCCGGTCACCGCGAGCACCGCACACCCCAGCATGATGAGGAAGCCCACCACGCTGATCCAGATCTGCGGAACGATCACTCCGACCATGAGGAGCGCGATACCGACCAGAAAACCCGCGACCGCCTGGTAGACCCGTCGCCGGGTGTACGTGCGCAGGCCGCTTCCCTCAAGCGCTGTCGCGAACTTGGGATCTTCGGCGTACAACGCTCGCTCCATTTGCTCGAGCATGCGCTGCTCGTGCTCCGAGAGCGGCACGGAGTCCTCCTACTCGTCGGTCGCGGGGGGCGACCGGGGTGCGACCCTTTCAGGATAGGCAGGGAATCGCCCCCGTGAAACCCGCCCCTCAACGCCAATTCGCCCACCGTTACCTGTGTGGCGAAAGTTGACGCTGAGACCTGCATTCCCCTCCCGCCGATGCGCCATGCCGGACGGTGTACCCCGATCATACGGGGCCGCGCGTTCGACCGGGCCTCCTGTGGCCTACTCCACCTGCCCCGTCCATCACCCCGCGGCGCAGGTGGAAAGGTCAGTCCCGCTCGGCGAGAACGTGCAGCTGAGTGGCGACGGACTGGAACGCGGGCAGCTCGGCGGCGGCGGCCTCCAGCCGCAACAGGGCGTCCAGTGCGCCGGGCTCGGTGTCGACCAGCACACCGGGGACGAGATCGGCGAAGACCCGCACCCCGTGCACCGCGGCGATCTCCAGACCGGCCGCCGTCACCAGCCCGGACAGCTGGTCGGCGGTGAAGCGGCGCGGCACCGGGTCTCCGGAGCCCCAGCGGCCCTGCGGATCGGTAAGCGCTTGCCGGGCCTCGGTGAAGTGACCGGCCAGTGCGCGGGCGAGCACGGCGCCGCCCAGGCCCGCGGCGAGCACGCTGAGGGTGCCGGCCGGGCGCAGCGCCGCCGCCGCGTTCCGCAGGCCCTCGGCGGGGTCGTCCACGTACTCGAGCACGCCATGGCACAGGACCACGTCGTAACCGCTGCGCTCGACGACGTCGAACAGGCCGTGGGCGTCGCCCTGGACGCCGCGCACCCGCTCGGCGACCCCGGCCTCGGCAGCCCTCCGCTCCAGCGCGAACAGCGCGTTGGGGCTCGGGTCGACCACCGTCACATGGTGGCCGAGGCGGGCGACCGGAACGGCGAAATTACCGCTGCCGCCGCCGGTGTCCAGCACATCCAGCGCCCCGTGCGCGGCCCCGTCCGCAACGGCCTCCCGGCCCGTGGCCTTGGCCCGCCGTTCCAGGGCGTCTTTCAGGACATCCCAGACCACGGCGGTACGGAGGGACGCACGGGGGCGCTGCGGGTCTGACACGGCGGGTGGCTCCTCGGCGCGGTGCCGCCACCGCCCGGAGGCGGCGGCGACGAGTTACTGACGTCGGCGCTCCCAGCCTATTGCCTCCGGCGCCGCGCCCCACGCCAGGCGTCAGGCCGGGCCCGCGCCAAGCCCCGGCCCGGCCCGGCCCGGCACGCCCGATGTGTCCTGCCCGGCCCGCGCTCATATTCCGGACGGGCCCAGGTCAGACCCCAACCCGGCCCATGCCAGGCGCCCGGCCCGGCCCGCTCAGGCCCCGGACGAGCCGGGTCAGCCCCAACCCGGCCCGCTCAGGTCCCGGGCGGGCCCGGGTCAGGCGCCGGACAGGCCCGGCTCAGCACGCACTCAGGCGCCGGACGGGCACGGGTCAGGTGCCGGGCGGGGCACGGGTCAGGCGCCGGGCGGGGCCGACGTCTCGCCCGGCGGCGTCTGCTGGGGCAGCGCGGGCTGGAGCATCAGCATCCGCTCGACCAGCCGCAGGAACATGGCGGCGGCGCGCAGCAGATCGTCCGCGTCACGGCAGCCGGCCGCGCCCGGTATGCCCGCCTCGGCGCGGGCCCGGCGGTCGGCGCCGGAGGCGAACAGCGCGCTCCACTCGGTCAGTTCGGGAGCGACTTCCGGCAGCACTTCCCAGGCGCTGCGGATCCGGGCGCGGCGGCGCGCCGAGGACTCGGGCCGGCCGCGCACGGCGAGCACGGCCGCGGCCGTGCGCAGGGCGGCCAGATGTGCGGTGGCGAAGCGCTCGTTGGCCGTCTCCAGCACGGCGGCCTCCTCCAGACCCCGGTGGGCCTGGGTGAGCAGGTCGAGGGCGGCGGGCGGAGCGGCCTCGCGGCGCAGCACGGGGTGGACATCGCTCGCGGGGCCGGTCAACGAAGGGGCAGGGGCGGCGGCACGGTGCCGGCGCGCTGCGGCGGTACTGGCCATGACGAAACTCCTGTCGTCGCGTGGCGGCCGATCTTGTGGTAAAGCGACCGCCGTATGGACCCATCGTGGGACACACCACTGACAATCGGCCCTGACCTGCGCGAACGACCCCGGTCGCCCAACTCGCCCGACCATGCCCCATACTTGCTTCTGTACTGACCAGTCAGTTCAAATTTCAAGGGGAGTGGTTCGTGTGGAGGACACCCCAGACGGGGAGGCCGGGGCCGCGGTGACGGCCGAGGGGCTCGGCGTCAAGGGGTCGCGCGGCTGGGCGTTCCGCGGCGTGGACATCACCGCCGAACCCGGTGCGCTGATCGCGGTCGAGGGCCCCTCGGGCTCGGGCCGTACCTCGCTACTGCTCACGCTCACCGGCCGCATGCGCCCCAGCGCCGGGCAGGGGACCCTCGGCGATCTCCGTGTTCCCCAACAGATGGCGCGTATACGCCGGATCAGCGCCCTCGCGCATGTGCCCGGCGTCACCGAGCTCGACCCGGTGCTCACAGTCGCCGAGCATCTGCGCGAGCGCGCCCTGCTCCTGCGCCGGTTCGCCGACTCGCCGCGCGGGCTGCTGCGGCCGCGCCGTGAGCGGGCCGCCGCGTCCCGGGCCGCGATCGACGCGGCCCTCACGGCCGCCGGGCTCGACCTGGACGCGCTGCCCAAGGGGCCGCGTACGGCCGTACGGGACCTGGAGCGGCTGGAGGCACTGCGGCTGTCGATCGCGCTCGCGCTGATCGCCCGGCCGCGGCTGCTGGCCGTCGACGACGCCGATATGAAGCTCTCGGACGCCGAGCGCGAGCGGGCGTGGGCGCTGCTGCGGGAGATCGCGGAGGGCGGCACAACGGTGCTCGCGGTGTGCAGCCAGGCCCCGGACGACGCGGTCGTGGTCTCGACCGCGACCGCCGCCGGGCAGACCGCCGCCGGGCAGACCACCGCCGGGCAGACCGCCGCCGGGCAGACCGCCGCCGACACCGCCCGCAGCGAGGACGACACGACGGACGGGAACGAAACCACGGACGAGAACGAGGAGGGGTCGGCGGATGCGCTCGCCGAAACTGGCCGCGCTTGAGCTGAAGCGGTTCGGCAGGGGAAAGCTGCCACGGGCGGCGCTCGCCGCCCTGCTCCTGCTGCCGCTGCTGTACGGCGCGCTCTATCTGTGGTCCTTCTGGAACCCGTACGGCAAGCTCAACAAGATCCCGGTCGCGCTGGTCAATTCGGACACCGGCGCCACCGCGAAGGGCAAGAAGCTCACCGCGGGCGACGACATCACTGACAAGCTGCTCGACAGCAAGACCTTCGACTGGCACCCGGTCAGCGCCGAGGAGGCCCGTAAGGGCGTCGCGGACGGCACGTACTACCTCTCGCTGACCGTCCCCTCGGACTTCAGCAAGCAGATCGCCTCCAGCTCCGGCAAGTCCCCGGAAACCGGCGCCCTCAAGGTGCGCACGAACGACGCCAACAACTACATCGTCGGCCAGATCTCCCGCTCCGTCTTCTCCGAGGTCCGCTCCGCGGCCTCCACCAAGGCCTCCCGGGGCTTCTACGACAACATCTTCATCTCCTTCTCCGACATCCACGGCGAGACGGAGAAGGCCGCCAAGGGCGCCGACAAGCTCGGCAAGGGCATCGGCAAGGCCAAGAAGGGCGCGGGCGACCTCGCCAAGGGGCTGGCCAAGGCCAAGAAGGGCAGCCGCGAGCTCAAGTCCGGCATCGGCAAGCTCGACAAGGGCTCCGGGAAGCTGGAGACCGGCGCGGGCGGGGTCGCCGACGGCACCCAGACCCTGGCCGACAAGGCGAACGACGTGTCCGCCAAGGTCGGCCCGTTCCTCAAGAAGAACGGCAAGGAGATCGGCGAGGTCTCCCGGCTGGTCGCCGAGGCTTCCCGGAAGGCGTCCGACAACCTCGACACGCTCCCCGAGACGACCTCCGCGGCAGCCGTCAAGGCCCGTAAGGCGTCCGACGACCTCGCCGCCGGCTACCGGGCGCGCTGTGAGGGGGTGGTGACCGCCGATCGGGACTGCCCCGCGCTGAAGAAGTCGGTGGCCGCGGCCGACACCGCCGCCGATGTGGCCGAGGACGTCAACACGCTGGTGCGGAACAACACCGACCAGCTCGACACCCTCGGCACCCACTTGGACGATCTGCACGACAAGGCGCTCTGGCTCGCCGACAACGCCCCGCACCTCGGCAGCGACCTCGACTCCGCCGTACAGAAGATCAACACCCTCAACTCCGGAGCGCACAAGGTGGCCAAGGGCGCCGACGCCCTGCACACCGGCCTCACCACCGCCAAGACCGGCGCCTCCGACCTCGACAGCGGCGTAGGCAAGCTGCGCACGGGGGCGGACACGCTGAACGGCGGCATGTTCAAGCTCGTCGACGGCTCCGGCAAGCTCTCCGGCGGTCTGCACGACGGCGCCGGCAAGATCCCCGACTACGACAAGCGCGACCGCGACGCCCGCACCGAGGTGATGTCGGATCCGGTGCAGCTCGTCAAGCAGGCGATGCACAAGGCACCCAACTACGGCACGGGTTTCGCCCCGTACTTCATCCCGCTCTCCCTGTGGGTCGGCGCGATGGTGGCGTACATGCTGATCCAGCCGCTCAACGGGCGCGCGCTCGCCGCGGGCGCCGCCTCCTGGCGCGTGGCGCTCGCGGGCTGGCTGCCGGTCGCCGCGATCGGTGTGGTCCAGATGCTCGCCCTGATGGCCGTGCTGCACTGGGCGATCGGGCTGCAGATGATCCGGGCGGCGGGCACGATCGGCTTCCTGCTGCTGGTGGCGGCCTGCTTCGCGTCGATCGTGCAGTGGCTCAACGCCCGCTTCGGACCGGCCGGCCGGATCCTGGTGCTGGCCCTGCTGATGCTCCAGCTGACCTCGGCGGGCGGCACCTATCCGGTGCAGACCAGCCCCCGCTTCTTCAGCGCCATCCACCCCTTCCTGCCGATGACCTACGTCGTGGACGGGCTGCGCCGGCTCATCACGGGCGGCGGGCTCGGCCCGGTGTGGCTGGCGTGCGGGGTGCTGCTCGGCTACACCGTGGCCTCCCTCGCCCTCACCGCGTGGTCGGCCCGGCGCCGGCAGGTGTGGTCGGTCGACCGGCTGCACCCGGAGCTGAGCCTGTGAGCGGGACCACTTCGGCAGCGGGCACAATCGGCGCTATGGACAGCAGCAGCACGCGCCGCCAGGCCACACGGCAGAAACTCTTCGAAGCAGCGGTCACCCTCATCGCGGAACAGGGCTTCTCCTCCACCACCGTGGACGAGATCGCCGAGCGGGCGGGGGTGGCCAAGGGCACGGTCTACTACAACTTCGCGAGCAAGACCGTGCTCTTCGAGGAGCTGCTGCGGCACGGCGTGGAGCTGCTCACCGCCTCGCTCCAGAACGCCGCCGACGAGAACGCCGAGCGCGGCGGCAGCCATGTGGACGCGCTGGACGCGATGGTCCGGGCCGGACTGGACTTCATCTCCCGCTATCCGTCGCTGACCCAGCTGTACGTGGCCGAGCTGTGGCGCACCAACCGCGCCTGGCAGTCCACCTTGATGATGGTCCGGCAGCGGGCCATAGCGGTGATCGAGGCCGAGCTGAGGGAGGGCGTCGCCGCGCGGGAGCTGAGCGAGGACATCGACGTTCCGCTGACCGCGTCGGCGCTGTTCGGGATGGTGGTGGTCGCCGCGCTGGACTGGCAGTCGTATCAGCCGGAGCGGTCGCTGGACGATGTGCACGCGGCGCTGTCGCGGCTGCTGCAGGGCCGCGTCGGCGGAGCCGTGGCCAACGACGCCGGAGCCGTGGCCAAGGGCGTCGCCGGCACCTCCGGCTAGACACCCGGACGACAGCAGAAAGGCGCTGTTCCGGCGCGGTTCGACCCCCATCGACCCGCGCCGGAGCAGCGCCTCCCCCCGTGCCCCCCGTTCCCCCGTTTCCCCCTCTTTCCCCCGGTTGAAGCCTCCTTGGTCCCCGGAGACTCCCCCGTGCCGTCCAGGCCGCCGCGCCGTTCCGCCGCCCCGTGTCGGCGGTGCGGCGCGCGGCCCTTCCGTGTGCTCCACTCTCTCCTCCGCGCGGGTCGTGGCCCATCCGCGCGGCTACTCATCTCATCGACTGAGTACGTGTGCTCAGGCCCCCGCGCTCATCCCCACGCGCCTCTCCCCCGACCGGTGGGACCGGCTGTCAGTGGCGGCGGATAAAGTCGCGGTCATGGCACGGATTGCGGTGATCGGCGCTGGGATGGGCGCCATGGCGGCGGCCGCCCGGCTGGCCGTCGCGGGCCACCGGGTGGTGGTGTACGAGCGTGGGGGGACCCACGGCGGCGGGGTGGGCCGCTTCGAGCGGGACGGCTTCCGCTTCGACACGGGCCCGGGGCTGCTGCGGCTGCCCGCCGTCTACCGGGATCTGTTCGTGAAGACCGGTAAGCAGACCCTGGAGCAGAGCGTCGAGCTCACCCAGGTCGACCCGGCGAGCCGGCATCTGTTCGCCGACGGTACGGACGTCCGGCTGCCCAACGCCTCGCGCGCGAGGGTGGTCCAGGCGCTGGACGGCGCCTTCGGCGCGGGCGCGGGCGAGCGCTGGAGCGATCTGGTCAACCGGGCGCGCGAGGTGTGGGACGCCACGCGCCGGCCGCTGCTGGAGGAGCCGCTGCGCGCCGACTGGCAGGTCCTGGGCCGCGATCCGTATCCGGTCGCCCCCGTGCGGCGCGGCTGGTTCGGTGGCCTGTTCGGGCGGGGCGAGGCCGGGCCGCCCGTGCTCGCCGATGTGGCCCGGCGTGAGCTGAAGGATCCGCGCGCCGCGGCCCTGCTGGAGAGTTACGCGCTCGCGCACAGCCTGGATCCGCGTACCGCCCCCGCCGCGGCCACCGTGCTGCCCTATATCGAGCAGACCTTCGGCACCTGGTACGTACGCGGTGGTATGCGGGCGCTCGCCGACGCGCTCCATGAGCGCTGCCGCCAGCGGAAGGTGGAATTCCGCTTCGCGGCCGAGGTCACCGGCATCGTCGAGAAGGACGGCCGCGCGGCGGGCGTGGAGTTGGCCGACGGCACGGTCGCGGAGGCAGACGCGGTGGTCGCGGCCGTCGACCCGGCGCTCCTCCCCCCGCTGCTCGGCGGCCAGGAGCCCTGGCGGGATGGGGACGTACGGCCGGATCTCGGCCCGGGAAGCGGCACTCCGGGCCGGCTGACCGTCTTCCTCGCGCTGCGCGGCGCCCGCCCCGAGGGCACCGCGCACCGGACGGTGATCCACACCCCGGACCGCGAGGCGGAGCTGGCCGCCATCTTCGGCGACGGCTACGACCTCCGCGAACCCTGCCCCCGCCCCACGGTGACCGTGCTGCGCCCGGACGACCCCACGGTGCGGCCGGACGAGGACCATGAGGCCGTCACCCTCACCGCGGTCGTCGCCCCGCAGGGCCCGGTGGACTGGATGGACGGCACCGCCGCCGAGGAGGACGCCGACCGGCTGATCACGGCCGCCGAGGCCGCGATACCGGGGCTGCGGGACCGGCTGCTGTGGCACGAGGTCCGTACGCCTGCCCATACCGGCATGGAGACCGGGGCCAGGGGCGGCGCCGTCCCCGGCCCGGCGCTCGCCGGAGCGGACGGCCGCTTCCTGCGCCCCGCCAACCTCACCCGCCTCCCGGGCCTCTATCTGGCGGGCGGCTGGTCCCACCCGGGCGGCGGGCCGGCCCACGAGGGGATGTCGGGCGCGCTGGTGGCCGGGCTGATCGTGGAGGGCGAGGACTGGCGGGGCTCGCAGTAGAGCGGTAGCGGGGGCGCGGGGCCGGGCGCCCCGGCGTCAGTAGCGGTACTGCTCATCGAAGCCCTGCTGGTAGCCCTGTTGCTGCTGCTGGTACGGGTACGGCGGCTGCTCCGGCTGCTGCGGGGCATCGCCCTCGCGCTGGTGCGGCACCCAGGGTCCGCCCGGCTGCATCACGTCGTACCCCTGTTGGTCCGGGGAGGGGTACGCGGCGTCGGCCGCCCAGTGGTCGCCGCCGCCGAAGCTCCCGGCCGCGTACGGGTCCTGCTGCCCGTATGCCGCGTACTGCTCGGCGTACTGCTGCTGACCGTACGGCTGTTGCTGGCCGTAGGGCTGTTGCTGGCCGTAGGGCTGTTGCTGGCCGTAGGGCTGCTGCTGTTCGTAGGGCTGGGCCTGGGGCTGGGCGCCGCCGTAAGGGTCCGCGTAGGCCGCGTACGCCTCGTTCCCATAGCCGTACTGCCCGGCCTGCGCCGCGTCGGCGTACACATCCTGACCGTAGCCCTGGCCCTGCATCTGGCCCTGCATCTGGTCGTCCTGCGAGCCGTAGCCGCCGTAGGTCTCGTACGGGCTGTAGCCGCCACCCGCCTCGTTCCCGTATGCGCCGGAGGCGGGGGCGAAGGGGGACGGCTCCTCGTAGACGCCGTACTGGCCGGTGTCGTCCGGCAGCGGCTGCGGCTGATAGGTGGGCGGCTCGGCCGACGTGACCGGGACCGCCTCCAGGTCCGACACCTGGAGGATCGGCTCCGGGTCCGGCTCGGGCGGCGGGGCGTCCTTCCCGTCGCGCTCACCGCGCAGCCCCGGCAGCCCGCCGCGCACCGCCCACCCGGCGGCGAAGCCGCGCCGGAAAGAGAGGGTCACATACGTCTGGCCGACCGCGAAGGCGATCGCCCCCACGCCGATCACCACCACGGACGGGATCAACACCCCGACGACCACACCCAGAAAGCCGACGAACGCCAGAAGTCGCCAGCGCAGCCGCGCCTTGTACTGCAGGAGCACCTCTCCCAGCAGCCACAGCGCGACGACGCCGAAAGCGATGTAGAGGACCGTCCAGCCCATGCCCGCCCCTCTCAGTGCGGCCGCCTGGTGGCTGCCGTCATCGGGACCGCTGATGCAGTCCCAGATTCTCGTAGATTTCCAGCGTCGCCGGGGAGTGGTTCAGGGTAATGAAGTGAAGCCCGGGGATCTCCTCGGCCATCAACCGCGCGCACAGCTCCGTCGCGTAGTCGATCCCGATCGAGCGTACAGCCGCCGCGTCATCCTTGACCGCCAGGATCCGCTCCGCGAGCTCGGGCGGGAAGGCGGCGTTACTGAGCTGTGCGAACCGCTCGATCTGCTTGACGTTCGTGACGGGCATGATCTCAGGGATGATCGGCGTCGTACAGCCCGTGGCGGCGACCCGGTCGCGCAGCCGCAGATAGTCCTCCGGGTAGAAGAACATCTGAGTGATGGCAAAATCGGCGCCCGCGCGGCACTTGTTGACGAAGTGACGGATGTCGCTGTCCCAGTCCGTCGAGCGGGGGTGCATCTCGGGGAACGCGGCGACGCCGACGCAGAAGTCTCCCGACTCCTTGATCAACTGGACCAGCTCGGCGGCGTAGGTGACGCCACCCGGGTGCCGGACCCACTCGCCCATCGGTTCGCCCGGCGGATCGCCGCGCAGCGCGAGCATGTTCCGGATCCCGGCGTCGGCGTACTGGCCGATGATGTTGCGGAGGTCGGCCCGGGAGTGATTGACCGCGGTCAGATGGGCGACGGGCGTGAGCGTGGTGTCCGTCGCGATGCGCTCGGTGGCGCGCACGGTGCCCTCACGGGAGGAGCCGCCGGCGCCGTACGTCACGGAGACGAAGGTCGGCGAGACGGCTTCCAGCCGACGGATGGCGTTCCACAGCGTGTGCTCGCCCTTCGCCGTCTTCGGGGCGAAGAATTCGAAGGAATACGACTGCTCGCCCGATGCGAGCAGATCACGCACGGTTCGGGCGCGATCGGTCCTGGTGGAAGCGGTGCCTAGGGCCATACGGGAAGGTTATCCAGCCGGGTGGGTTGCGCCCACCCGGGGGTGGGGATATTTCCCCTTTGTCGGCTTCTTGTCCGCACTGCGGACACCGGTTGTTCAACCTGACGGCTCCGGCCCCTGATGGACCCCTGGGCGGAGCCCCGGTTACGCCGCGCGGAGGCGCTTGGCCAAGGAGGCCGCCGCTTCCGCCGGATCGTCGGCCGCCGTGATGGCTCGGACCACCACGACGCGGCGGGCGCCCGCGGCCAGCACCTCGTCCAGGTTGGACGCGTCGATGCCGCCGATCGCGAACCATGGGCGGGCGGGGCGCAGCGCGGCCGTGTAGCGGACCAGCGGGAGGCCCGGGGCGGGGCGGCCCGGTTTGGTGGGGGTGGGCCAGCAGGGGCCGGTGCAGAAGTAGTCGACGCCGGGCTCGACGGCCGCCGCGTCCACCTCCGCCTCCGCATGCGTGGAGCGCCCGATCAGCACGTCGTCGCCGAGGATCGCGCGCGCCGCGGGCACCGGCAGGTCGCCCTGGCCCAGATGGAGCGCATCGGAGCCGATGGCGTGGGCGACGTCGGCCCGGTCGTTGACGGCGAGGAGCTTGCCATGCCGGCGGCAGGCGTCGGCGAAGACCTCGAGGTGCTCCAGCTCCTCGGCCGCCTCCATGCCCTTGTCCCGCAGCTGGACGATGTCCACCCCGGCCCCCAGGACGGCGTCCAGGAACCGCGGCAGGTCGCCCTGGCGCTTGCGGGCGTCGGTGCACAGGTAGAGCCGGGCATCGACCAGCTGTTCACGTGCGGTGGCGGCCATGAGGTCGGGTTCCCCCCGGGTCGGCGGCGTACGGGCCGGGCCGGATCACCAGGCCCGGCCCGTACGCCTTCGGTCGTTCGAGCGGTGTGCGGCGTCAGACGGCCAGTGCCTGGGCCCGGCGCTTCACTTCCGTGCCGCGATTCTCGCGCAGGGCCTGCGCCGGTGTGCCGGGCAGGGTCGGGTCGGGGGTGAAGAGCCACTCCAGCATCTCTTCGTCGCTGAAGCTGTCGTCCTTGAGGAGCGTCAAGGTCCCCACGAGGCCCTTGACGACCTTTCCGTCACTGATGAACTCCTCGGGCACCTGGAGCACCCTGTTCTCGCCACGGCGCACCGCGATCAGCTGGCCCTCCTTGACCAGCTGCCGGACGCGCGTCACTTCGACGCCGAGCCGTTCGGCGACGTCAGGGAGGGTGAGCCAGGCAGGGACGAGAGCATCGATCTTTGCGTCAATCTCGGTCACGGAACAAGCCTGCCATCTGGGACTGACAGTCGGTAGCCAGGCGTCCGCCGGGCGGGCCGCCGGGCCCCGGTCCCGGGGCTCCCGCCCCGGCGGTCACCGACCGGTCACAGAACGGCCGACTTCAGCGGCACCGAGGGGTCCATGGCCCGCGTACGGTCCAGCCGCGCCCCGCGTTCGATCAGCTTCCGCCCCTGGGCCAGATCGCGCGGACGGCCGACCGCCAGCAGGGCGACCAGGGCCCCCTCGCGCAGCCAGCACACCGACCACGCCGCGCCCGTCGGATCGCCGCGCCAGACCAGCTCGTCGTCGGCCTCCGAGTGGTGCCCCGCGTACTGCACGAACCGCCCGAACTGCTCGGACCAGAAATACGGCACCGGGTCGTAGACCGAACCGGGGAAGTGGGCGGCCGTCCGGCTCCCCACCACATTGGCGGCGACGGTCTGGGGCCCCTGCACCGCGTTGTCCCAGTGGTGCACCAGCAGCCGGGTCCCGTACCGGGTGGACGGGAAGGACGCGCAGTCGCCGACCGCGTAGACGTCCGGCACCGAGGTACGCAGCCGCTCGTCGGCGGCCACGGACCGGTCCGTGGCCAGGTCGACGCCCGAGCCCGCCAGCCAGTCCGTCGCGGGCCGAGCCCCGATCCCGACGACCACCGCGCCCGCCCGCAGCCGGGTGCCGTCGCCGAGCAGCAGTCCGCTCTCGTCCACGGCGGTGACCGGCGCGCCGGTGACCAGGGTGGCGCCGTAGTCCGCGTACCAGCCGGCCATATAGGCGGCGACCTCGGCCGGGAGAGCGCCCGCCAGCGGCCGGTCCGCGGCCTCGACGACGGTCACGGCGCAGCCCGCCTCGCGCGCCGCCGTCGCGAACTCCGCGCCGATCCAGCCCGCGCCCACGACCACGATCTCGTGCTGCCGGGCGAGCACGGGGCGCAGCCGTTCGGCGTCGTCCAGGGTGCGCAGCAGATGGACGCCGGGCACGCCCTCGCCGCCGGGCAGCGGGATCGGCTCGGCCCCGGTGGCGATCACCAGGACGTCGTACGGCACCGGCCCGCCCTCGGCCTCCACCAGCCGTTCCTCCGGACGCAGCCCGGTGACGGGGACGCCGAGCCGCAGCCCGATGCCCAGCGCGGCGAAGTCCACGTCGAGCGCGGATCCCTCGGCCTTGCCGAGCAGGACGGCCTTGGACAGCGGCGGCCGGTCGTACGGCTGGTGGGGCTCCGCGCCCAGCAGGACGATCTCCCCCGACCAGCCCTGCTCGCGCAGCGCGACGGCGGTCTGCACCCCGGCCATGCCGGCGCCGACGATCACCACCCGCTGTCCGCTGCCGACACCGCTGCCACCCGAGGACGCCGTCTTCGTTGTCGTCGTCTCATCGCTCACACGATCACTGTATTGCGGCAGGTAGGGCGGACCGCAGAGCGCATGGCGAGATCTCGGGCACAGACAGACCGGCCGTACGGCAGGTGGCCCGGCCCGCACTTCCGGCCCCTCAGGCCGCGTACTAGGGTGACGGGACAGAGCACTCGCGGGAGCCCGGACGCACCGGGCTGAGAGGGAGGCTGGGCGGCCTCCGACCGTACGAACCTGATCCGGGTCATGCCGGCGAAGGGAGGGGCAGCGTGCCCATGCACGCACCACACGGACGTGACGACACCTACGACGCCCTCGTCCTCGGGGGCGGCATCATCGGCCTGGTCACGGCCTGGCGGGCGGCCCAGCGGGGCCTGCGCACCGCTGTGGCCGACCCCGCGCCTGGCGGCGGAGCCGCTCAGGTCGCGGCCGGGATGCTGGCGGCCGTCACCGAGCTCCACTACGGCGAGCAGACCCTGCTGGGTCTCAATCTGGCCTCCGCGCGCCGCTATCCGGACTTCGTGGCGGAGCTGGAGGAGGCGAGCGGCCAGGACGTCGGCTACCGCGCCTGCGGCACGCTCGCCGTCGCGCTCGACGCCGACGACCGGGCCCATCTGCGGGAGCTCCACGCACTGCAGCAGCGGCACGGGCTGGACTCGCAGTGGCTGACGGGGCGCGAATGCCGCCGCCTGGAGCCGATGCTCGCGCCGGGCGTACGCGGGGGGCTGCGCGTCGACGGCGACCACCAGGTCGATCCACGGCGGCTGGCGGCGGCGCTGCTCGCCGCGTGCGAGCGGGCCGGGGTCGTCTTCCACCGGGCCCGCGCGGAGCGGCTGACGGTCGCCGGCGACCGTAGTACGGGCGCCGAGCTGGCCGACGGGACGCGGCTGGCCGCCGAGCGGACCGTCCTGGCCGCCGGCAGCCTCAGCGGCCGGCTCGCGGGCGTCCCCGACGACGTCCGGCCGCCCGTGCGTCCCGTCAAGGGCCAGGTGCTGCGGCTGTCCGTGCCGGGTCCGTACGCGCCGTTCCTCTCCCGGACCGTACGGGCGGTGGTGCGCGGCGGGCATGTCTATCTCGTCCCGCGCGAGAACGGCGAGCTGGTCGTCGGCGCGACGACCGAGGAGCTGGGCTGGGACACCACGGTCACCGCGGGCGGCGTGTACGAGCTGCTGCGCGACGCCCATGAGTTGGTGCCCGGCATCACCGAACTCCCCCTCGTCGAAACCCGCGCCGGGCTGCGCCCCGGCTCCCCCGACAACGCCCCGCTGCTCGGCCCGACCGCGCTCCCGGGGCTGCACCTGGCCACCGGCCACTACCGCAACGGCGTCCTTCTCACGCCCATCACGGGCGATGTCATGGCCGAGGCGCTGACGAGCGGAGAACTCCCGCCGCAGGCGCGGCCGTTCTCCCCGCACCGCTTCGCGGCCGGCCACCCGTCCGCCCCCGCGCCCTTCGCAGCACAGGAGCAGCCCGTATGAGCGTCACCGCCCGGATGACCGTCTCCGTGAACGGAGAGCCCCGCGAGATCCCCGACGGCACCACCCTCGACCGGCTCGTCGCGACCCTCACCCAGGCGCCCACGGGCGTCGCCGCCGCCCTCAACGAGACGGTCGTGCCCCGCACCCAATGGGCCGCGACCCCGCTCGGCGACGGCGATCGCGTCGAGGTCCTCACCGCGGTCCAAGGAGGCTGACCCCCCTCATGACGCACACCACGACGGCCGACGCCGCCACCACCGCCCCCCTCACCGCGCCCGATCCGCTGACGATCGCCGGTACCGACTTCACCTCCCGCCTGATCATGGGCACGGGCGGCGCGCCCAGCCTGGAGATCCTGGAACACTCGCTCCTCGCCTCCGGCACCGAGCTGACGACCGTCGCCATGCGGCGGCTCGACCCGACCGTGCAGGGGTCGGTCCTCTCCGTACTCAACCGGCACGGCATCCGTGCCCTCCCCAATACGGCGGGCTGTTTCACCGCCGGTGAGGCCGTCCTGACCGCCCGCCTCGCCCGCGAGGCCCTCGGTACGGACTGGGTGAAGCTGGAGGTGGTCGCGGACGAGCGCACGCTGCTCCCCGACCCCATCGAGCTGCTGGACGCCGCCGAGATCCTGGTCGACGACGGCTTCACGGTCCTGCCCTACACGAATGACGACCCGGTCCTGGCCCGCAAGCTCGAAGACGTCGGCTGCGCGGCGATCATGCCGCTGGGCTCCCCGATCGGTTCCGGTCTCGGCATCCGCAACCCGCACAACTTCCAGCTGATCACCGAGCGCGCGAGCGTCCCGGTGATCCTGGACGCGGGGGCCGGCACGGCGTCGGACGCCGCGTTCGCCATGGAGCTGGGGTGCGCGGCGGTGATGCTCGCCTCGGCCGTGACGCGGGCGCAGGAGCCGGTGCTGATGGCGGGGGCGATGCGGTGTGCCGTGGAGGCGGGCCGGCTGGCGTACCGGGCGGGGCGGATCCCCCGCCGCCACTTCGCTCACGCGTCCACCCCGGTCGAGGGCCTGGCGGCCCTCGACCCCGAACGCCCGGCCTTCATGTAAACCGGGGCTCCGCCCCAGCCCCCGTTCGGGGCTCCGCCCCGGGACCCGCTCGGGGGGAACCCCGGACCCCGCTCGGGGGGAGCCGGGCCCGCTCGGGGGGAGCCCCGGGAGCCGTTCAGGGGGAGCCGGGCCCCGCTCGGGGGCTCCGCCCCGGACCCCGCTCGGGGGGACCCCGGACCCCGCTCGGGGGACCCCGGACCCCGCTCGGGGGGGGACCCCGGACCCGCTCGGGGGGGACCCCGGACCCGCTCGGGGGGACCCCGGACCCCGCTCGGAGCGAGCCCCGGACCCCGCTCGGGGGCTCCGCCCCGGACCCCGCTCGGGGGGAACCCCGGACCCGTTCAGGGGGAGCCCCGGGAGCCGTTCAGGGGGAGCCGGGCCCCGCTCGGGGGCTCCGCCCCGGACCCCGCTCGGGGGACCCCGGACCCCGCTCGGAGGGAGCCCCGGGACCCGCTCGGGAGCCCCGGGAGCCGTTCAGGGGGAGCCGGGCCCCGCTCCGGGACCTGCTCGGGGGAGCCCGGGACCCGCTCGGAGGGAGCCCCGGGAGCCGTTCACCCGGGGAGCCGTGACCCGCTCGGGGGCTTCGCCCCGGGCCCGTACGCCTTCGGGCGTGTCCTCACTCTCGCCCAGCTACCGCTGGGAGGTGCCCCCTGGGCTGGGGTTTCCGGCCACGCTGGAAAACCCAGCTCCGGCGGGGGCCGGGGGCTGGCCTCCGGTTTCGGGGAGGGGTGGAGTGGGGGACAAACCATCGCCGGCCCACCGCGGCGCCTACCGTGGGAAGCGGAGGTGGTCGCCATGACCGTGACCGTGGCCGACCGGATCGAGCGTGAGATATACGTACGGGCGCCCCTCGACCGGGTGTGGCGGGTGCTGACCACGCCCGAGCACATCCGCTCCTGGTACGCCCCCGCCGGCTGCGAGATCGACCCGCACCCCGGCGGGACCCTCCGCTTCCGCTGGGATGAGCACGGGGAGTTCCACGGCAAGGTCGAGAAGGCCGTCCCCGACACCCTCTTCCGCTTCCGGCTGGCCCATGAGCCCGATCACGCTCCGTCGGCGCCCGGCCACGCCACCCTCGTCGAGTTCTCGCTGTCCTGGGAGGGCGAGGGCACCCGCCTCCGGCTCACCGAGAGCGGCATCCGAGACCTCGCCGTCCCCGATGACGCCAAGGCCAAGCACGCCGAGTGCGCCACCCTCGCCTGGACCTCCGCGCTCGAGGAGCTGGCCGCGATCGCCGCCGCGTCGCACAATTGACGCCCCGGTGTCACCGTTCGGTCGCAGTACCGCCCCACCTGGGGCGGCCGGTCCAAGCCCGTTCCTGTGGCTCGTAGACTCACCCTCGTGGATACGACCCTCCAGGACCCCCTCGTCGGGCAGGTGCTCGACGGCCGCTACCGCGTCGAGGCGCGCATCGCCGTGGGCGGGATGGCGACGGTCTACAGGGCCGTCGACACCCGGCTCGACCGCGTGCTCGCCCTGAAGGTGATGCACCAGAGCCTCGCCACCGACGCCGCCTTCGTCGACCGCTTCATCCGTGAGGCGAAGTCCATCGCGAGACTCGCGCACGCGAATGTGGTCGGCGTCTACGACCAGGGGACGGACGGGCCGCACGTCTATCTCGCGATGGAGTACGTCGCGGGGTGCACGCTGCGTGATGTGCTGCGCGAGCGCGGCGCCCTGCAGCCGCGCGCCGCGCTGGACATCCTGGAGCCGGTGCTGGCGGCGCTGGGGGCGGCCCATCTGGCGGGCTTCGTGCACCGCGACATGAAGCCGGAGAACGTGCTGATCGGCGACGACGGCCGGGTCAAGGTCGCCGACTTCGGGCTGGCCCGGGCGGTGGACACCAACACCAGCGCCTCCACCGGCACCGTCCTGGGGACTGTGTCGTATCTGGCACCCGAGCAGATCGAGCACGGCACGGCCGACACCCGCGCGGATGTCTACGCCTGCGGCGTCGTGCTCTACGAGATGCTGACCGGCTCCAAGCCGCACGGCGGCAGCACCCCGGCGCAGGTCCTCTACCAGCACCTCAACGAGGACGTGCCGCCGCCGTCCGCCGCCGCGCCCGAGGTCGCACCGGAGCTGAACGCGCTGGTCGCGTCCGCCGCCGCGCGCGATGTCGAGCTGCGCCCCGCCGACGCCGTCGCGCTGCTCGGCCATGCGCGCGCGACCCGCGCCGCGCTGACCGACGCGCAGCTGGACGCGGTGCCGCCGCAGGCCAGGGGGGACGTCTCCGGCGGCTCCGAGGACCGTACGACGGTGATTCCGCGCCCCGCGGGGGCCGGCGACCAGCAGCGGCTGAACCACACCAGCCGTCTGGAGCTGCCCCCGGACCCGCCGGCGCGGCGCACCGGGCGCCGGGGTCCGCGCCGCCCGGTGCTGCTGTTCGTGGCCGCCGTACTGCTGGCGCTCGGCATCGGCGCCGGCGTCTGGTACATCAACTCCGGACAGTTCACCGAGGTGCCGCCGGTTCTGCGGAAGACCCAGTCGGAGGCGGAGAAGAAGCTGCACAGCGCCGGTCTGGAGGTGAAGGTCGTCTCCGAGTTCAGCGATGTGGTGCCCAAGGGCAAGGTCATCGACTCCAAGCCGGGTGCCGGCGAGCGCATCCGTGACACGGGCACCGTGACCATCCGGGTCTCCCAGGGTCCGCCCCGGTCCGAGGTGCCCAATGTGGTGGGCAGGCCGCTGACCGAGGCGAAGCGGAAGATCGCCGACGAGGGTCTGTCGGTGGGCTCGGTGACCCGTCGCTTCAGCGGTGAGACGCCGCAGGGCTCGGTGCTGTCCACCAGCCCCGGCCCCGGCTCCGTACGCCGCCCCGACACGGCCGTGTCGATCGTCGTCAGCAAGGGCGCGCGGGTCGATCTCCCCGATGTCGTGGGTAAGTCGGTCGCGGACGCCCAGTCCACGCTGCGCGGCGAAGGCTTCAAGGTGAAGATCGCGCAGCGGCGGGTGTTCTCGGAGGAGGACAAGGGCTCGGTCGCCGAGCAGTCCCCTGCGGGGGGCGGCCGGGCCGCCAAGGGCGACGCGGTGACGCTGACCGTCTCCAAGGGCCGGCAGATGGTCGAGGTGCCGGATGTCGAGGGCCTGAGCGTCGACGACGCGAGGGCCCAGCTGGAGTCGGCCGGCTTCGAGGTGAAGGTCGACAAGCCGCTGCTGTTCCCCGGGAACAAGGTGAAGGACCAGTCGGTGAACGCCGGGGAGAAGGCGCCCAAGGGGAGCACGATCACCGTCAAGGTCAAGGGCGGCGTGTTCTAACAGGGCCTGGCGAGGGTGTGCTGCGGAGCGGGCCCGGCTGGGGGCACCTCCCAGCGGTAGCTGGGGGCGAGCCGAAGGGGCGCGCCGCTGTCGCGCCTCGGGGGCCGGCGAGTGAGCCGAAGGGGCGCGCCGCTGTCGAAAGGGAGAGCGCGCGGAGGCCCCGAGGAACGAGGGGCCGAGCACGGTCGACCGTCGACAGTGGCTTGAGCGCCCCGGAGGCGAACCGAGCCCTGAAAAGGGGGGCCGAGCACGGTCGACCGTCGACACGGGGCACCCCCGGCCGAAGGCTGGGGGAGGCTGAAGCGCCCCGGAGGCGAACCGAGCCGCCAGAAAAAGGGGGGATCCTTGACCCGTGAGTACGCACCGCAACCGCAACCCCATCGGCGGCCATATCCGCGTCGCCGGCGGCCTGGCCACCGTCGGACTGGCCTATGCCGAGGAGATCGGCGCCGAGGCCGTCCAGGTCTTCGTCGCCAACCCCCGCGGCTGGGTCACCCCGCTCGGGACCCCGGCCCAGGACGAGGCGTTCCGCGCCGCCTGCGCCGAGAAGTCCATACCGGCGTATGTCCACGCCCCCTATCTGATCAACTTCGGCTCGCACACCCCGGCCACGGCCGAGCGCTCCGTGGAGTCCCTGCGCCATTCGCTGCGGCGTGGCCGGGAGATCGGGGCGCTCGGCGTCGTCGTCCACACCGGCTCCGCGACCGGCGGGCGCGAGCGCGCCACGGCGATCGCCCAGGTGCGGGAGCAGATGCTGCCGCTGCTGGACGAGCTGACCCACGAGGACGACCCCTGGCTGCTGCTGGAGCCGACGGCCGGGCAGGGCGCCTCGCTGTGCGCGCTCGTGGAGGACCTCGGCCCGTATTTCGAGGCGCTGGACCGCCATCCGCGGCTGGGCGTCTGCCTCGATACGTGCCATGTCTTCGCGGCGGGCCATGACCTCGCCGCCTCGGGCGGCGTAAAGGAGACGCTGGACGAGCTGGTGGCGGTGGCGGGTGCGGGCCGGCTCAAGCTGATCCACGCCAATGACTCCAAGGACGTGGTCGGGGCCCATAAGGACCGCCACGCCAATATCGGTGCCGGGCATATCGGGGCGGAGCCGTTCCGTGAGCTGTTCACGCATCCCGCGACGGAGGGGGTGCCGCTGGTGATCGAGACCCCGGGCGGTACGGAGGGGCATGCGGCGGATGTGGCCCGGCTGAAGGAGTTGCGCTCCGGGGTGGCCTAGGTGGGTGCGCCCGGCGCCTGCGGGCGGGGCTCGATCTGCGGAGTGCGGTGCGGGTGGCGCCGGCCTGAGTCCGGCCGGCGGCCCGGCGCTAGAACTCCGGGCCCTCGCCCGGTTCCTCCTGGTAGGAGTAGCGCTGCTCGGTCCACGGGTCGCCGACGTTGTGGTAGCCGCGCTCCTCCCAGAAGCCGCGGCGGTCAGCGGTCATGTACTCCACGCCCCGGACCCATTTCGGCCCCTTCCAGGCGTACAGGTGGGGTACGACCAGCCGCACCGGAAAGCCGTGCTCGGCCGTCAGCAGCTCGCCGTCCTTATGCGTGGCGAAAATCGTCGTAGCCGCCGTGAAGTCCGACAGCCGCAGATTCGAACTGAAGCCGTATTCCGCCCACACCATCACATGCGTGACGTCCGGCGCCGGCGGAGCCAAGGCCACCACCTCGCTCGCCGCGACCCCGCCCCATTCGGCGTCGAGCATGCTGAATTTCGTGACGCAGTGCAGATCGGCCATGACCGTCGAGTACGGCAGCGCCGAGAACTCCTCATGCGTCCAGCAGTGCTTTTCGCCGTCCGCCGTGGCGCCGAAGACGCGGAACTCCCACCGGTCCGGCCTGAACTTCGGGACCGGCCCATAGTGCGTAACCGGCCAACCGCGCTGCAGTCGCTGTCCAGGAGGCAGCTTCGCGAGCTCCCCCTCGCGGCTTTCCGACTGGCTCATGAACTCCATGGTCTCAGACCGACGGGGGTGGTCATGACCAGGGCATCATCCACCGGGGCAACTCGCACTAAGCGTGCACTTACTGGACGCCCCATCAGGGGCGATGCGACGATGCGCGGAACCTGCCGTTCCCGTTCGGATTGGAAGGAGCCCCTCCGATGCAGGGCGACCCCGAGGTCCTCGAGTTCCTCAACGAGCAGCTGACCGGCGAGCTGACCGCGATCAATCAGTACTTTCTGCACTCAAAGATGCAGGACAACTTTGGCTGGACTCAGCTGGCGAAATACACCCGGTCGGAGTCGTTCGACGAGATGAAGCATGCGGAGATGCTCACCGACCGGATCCTTCTCCTGGATGGTCTGCCCAATTACCAGCGGCTCTTCCATGTCCGCGTGGGCCAGACGGTCACCGAGATGTTCCAGGCCGACCGGCAGGTGGAGGTCGAGGCGATCGACCGCCTCAAGCGGGGCATCGAGCTGATGCGCTCCAAGGGCGACATCACCTCGGCCAATATCTTCGAGGACATCCTCGCCGACGAGGAACAGCACATCGACTATCTCGACACCCAGCTCGCGCTGATCGAGAAGCTCGGTGAGCCGCTCTACATCGCCCAACAGATCGAGCAGCCGAGCGACTGACAGGCCGGGTAGCCGATCAGGCCGGGGCGACAGATCAGGCGGCCTCAGCGGCGGCGGGTGTCGAAAGGACGACCGGGTCCAGCGACTCGCGCCGCGGGCACGCACCGCGCCCCAGCAGCGCCTGGATCTTCCGTACGCACGATCCGCAGTCCGTGCCCGCCTTGCAGGCACCGGCGATCTGGCGCGGAGTGGTGCACGCACCCGTCTCCGCGTGATCGCGCACCTGCTTCTCGGTGATACCGAAGCATGAGCAGACGTACACGGACTCTCCAACGTTGCCGTTGATCGGTGAGGTAACCCTTACCTTACCTTCCCGACCGGACCCTCACAACGCCGTGGGGCGCGGATCCTTGTGATCCGCGCCCCACCTGCGTCTTGACGATCTTTACTGGTCCCGGTACATCTCCGCCACCAGGAACGCCAGGTCCAGCGACTGGCTCCGGTTCAGCCGCGGGTCGCACGCCGTCTCGTAGCGCTGGTGCAGATCGTCGACGAAGATCTCGTCGCCGCCGCCCACGCACTCCGTGACATCGTCGCCGGTCAGCTCCACATGGATGCCGCCCGGATGCGTACCGAGCTCCTTGTGGACCTCGAAGAAGCCCTTGACCTCGTCCAGCACGTCATCGAAGCGGCGCGTCTTGTGCCCGGACGCCGCCTCGAAGGTGTTGCCGTGCATCGGGTCGCAGATCCACGCGACCTGCGCCCCGGACGCCGTCACCTTCTCCACCAGGTTGGGCAGCTTGTCGCGGACCTTGTCCGCGCCCATCCGCGTGATGAAGGTCAGCCGGCCCGGCTCCTGGTCCGGGTCGATCCGCTCGATCAGCGTCAGCGCCTCTTCCGGCGTCGTCGTCGGGCCGAGCTTCACGCCCACGGGGTTACGGATCTTCGACGCGAACTCGATGTGCGCCCCGTCCAGCTGCCGGGTCCGCTCACCGATCCACACCATGTGCCCGGACACGTCGTACAGATCGCCGGTCCGCGAGTCCGTACGAGTCATCGCCGTCTCGTAGTCGAGGACCAGCGCCTCGTGCGACGAGAAGAACTCCACCGTCTTGAACTCCTCCGGGTCCACCCCGCAGGCGTTCATGAAGTTCAGCGCCCGGTCGATCTCGCGCGCCAGCGCCTCGTAGCGCTGACCCGACGGCGACGACTTCACGAAGTCCTGGTTCCAGGCGTGCACCTGGCGCAGGTCCGCGTAGCCACCGGTGGTGAAGGCCCGCACCAGGTTCAGCGTGGACGCCGACGCCTGATACATCCGCTTCAGCCGCTGCGGATCCGGGATCCGCGCCTCCGCCGTGAACTCGAACCCGTTGACGGAGTCGCCGCGGTACGTCGGCAGGGTCACCCCGTCGCGGGTCTCGGTCGGCTTCGAGCGCGGCTTGCTGTACTGACCGGCGATCCGGCCCACCTTCACCACCGGGACGGACCCGGCGTAGGTCAGCACGGCGCCCATCTGGAGGAGGGTCTTGAGCTTGTTACGGATCTGTTCGGCACTGACACCGTCGAAGGCCTCGGCGCAGTCCCCGCCCTGCAGCAGAAACGCCTCACCCCGCGCGACGGCTCCCAGGCGGTGCCGCAGCGCGTCGCACTCGCCCGCGAAGACGAGCGGCGGATAGGACTCGAGCTCAGCGATTACCTCGCGCAGAGCCGCTTGGTCCGGCCAGTCAGGCTGCTGCGCCGCGGGAAGAGACTGCCAGGTGTGGCCACCGGCGTCGTGGGTTTCAGCGTTCACGGTCACCCGGACAAGGTTACGGGGTCCCTACCGTGGTCCATCCCGCCGCCCAAGGGGTGAGACGCCCGCCGTCACGCCTTGAGCTCGAACCAGACCCGTTTCCCCGGCCTGCCGGGCGTCTGCTCCACGCCCCACGCGTCCGTGATCAGCTCCACCAGCGCCAGCCCGCGGCCCTGCTCGTCCCAGGGCCCGGCGGCTGCTTTCGCGGGCAGGCCGGGCCAGGTGTCCCCCACCTCCACGCGCAGCTTGCCCTGCTCCGCGAGGAGGAGGGCGGTGCAGGTGCGGTCGGGCACGTGCCGGATCACGTTCGCGAGGAGCTCGGTCATCGCCAGCTCGGCGGGCTCGGAGAGGTGAGGCATGTCCCACGTGGCCAGGAAGACGCGGAGGAGGCGGCGGAGGTGGCGGGCGGCGTGCGGGGACATGGCGGTCAGGGTGAGGTGGTACTGCGGCGGCGGGTACGCGATGTCTTTGTTCACGCCACAAGGGTGGATCCGGTCGATTACTCTCGGCTATGTGACCAACACAACGCGTTCGGGCGTTGTTGGAGCTGAGGTAGGGGGCACACCTGTGGCGAACGTCAGCGAGCTGGACCCGAGCGCCTCGCCGCTAAACTACTACGGTTACGAGCTGCGACGGCTCCGGAAGGCCGCGAGCCTCACGCTGAACCAGCTCGGCGACATCATCTTCTGTACGGGTTCACTGATTGGCCAGATCGAGACGGCCCGTAAAGCGCCGACCCGTGAGGTGACCGAGCGGGCCGATGCGGCGCTGGGGGCGGACGGGTCGCTGATGCGGTTATGGCCGTTGGTGGCGCGGAGCCAGTTGCCGGGGTGGTTCCAGCCGTATGCGGAGATGGAGGCGATCGCGACGTATCTGTCGACGTACCAGGCGCAACTGGTGCACGGGCTGCTCCAGACCGAGGGCTATGCGAACGCTGTGCTCGGCGTACTCACCAAGGACCGACTCGACGTGCGGGTGGAAGCGCGACTGGAGCGGCAGCGCATCCTGAGCCGTACGAATCCCCCAGCGGTATGGGTCGTGCTGAGCGAGGCGGTGCTGCACTGGGCCATCGGCGGACGGGACGTGATGCGGAGGCAACTCGCTCATCTGTTGAGCTTCCGAGACCGGGAGGATGTGAACGTGCAGGTGCTGCCGTTCACGGCAGGAGCGCATGCCGGGCTCATGGGCTCCTTCAACGTTCTCCGCTTCAAGAACGAGCCGGACATCGTCTACAGCGAGGACTATGACGACGGCCAGATGACCTTCAACCCAGCAGCCGTCAGGGACCGTTCGCTCCGTTACGATCACCTGCAAGCCGCCGCCCTGTCCGTCGAGGACTCGGCGGAACGGATCGCCCAGGTGATGGAGGAGCGCTATGGGGAACACCCCTGATCTGACTGCCGCGCAGTGGCGTAAGTCCAGCTACAGCGGCGACACCGGCGGCGACTGCGTGGAGTGTGCAGCGCTCGGCAGCGCCACGTGGCGCAAGTCCAGCTACAGCACCGACACAGGAGGCGACTGCGTGGAGTGCGCCGCACTCGGCGGCTCCACATGGCGCAAGTCCAGCTACAGCGGCGACACCGGCGGCCACTGCGTAGAGGTCGCCGCGATACCCACCCAGCAGGTGGCCATCCGGGACTCCAAGAACCCCCACGGCCCCGCCCTGCTGCTCTCCCCCGCCGCCTTCACCGCGTTCGTCTCGGCTGCCGCGAGCGGCGAACTCTGATCTCTCGGGCGCGGCTTTCGTCTCGCGCCTTCGGCGCCTGTTGCATGCGGGGAGGGCAGGGGCGAGGTCCGCGCCATCGCCGTCCATCGGCCCGTGGTGGGCCGGGCTTGAGGGCGGCTCCGCTTCGCTCCGCCACAGGTGGCCGTGTGCGTGAGCGTGACGGCCACGGGGGTGCCCCTGCCCCCGGGGTCGGCCGCTGACTCCACCCGACGCGCGGTGAATGTGGGCGTCGAACCTGCGGCGATCCGGGGGGCGACGGGCCCAAATCCACCGCTGACGGCCGCCGGACGGCAACGGCGCAGGACCGGCCCCCCACCACCCCAATGCAACAGGCGCCGATGGCGCGAAACGGCGCCGCGCCCAACCACCCTGCACCAGCCCGCCCCAGCAACGCTCGGGGCGGGCGCGCCGTCGCGGCCTGCGGGCCGGTGGCGGCAGTGGCCGGGCGGTGGGCGCGTTGAGACACACGCCCCGCCGTGACGCGGCGCCTGCACCGCGCCCCTTGCGGCCCTATCGGGCGCATCCACTGGCCCGGTCGGCCTACTGGATCAGCTTCTGCATGCAGAGGGTGAACTGCGCCCTGCCCCTGCGGGTCAGCTGGTACTGGCTGTATCCCTCGTAGCAGGCGTGGTCAAGGGCGTACCGTTCCTTCACCTTGTACTCCGCCGTACTGGCACCGCAGTCGACGATGGAGAGGTCCGGGGCGCTCTCGGAGCCCTTGTTCTGCATGCAGTCGCCGACATGGGCGACGGACGCGCTGGTGGTGTCCCTGTTCTCGGGGCCGGTGGTGTTGCCGCGGCTCGTGTAGTACCAGACGCCGGCGATGATGAGGGCCAGCGGGATCGCGATGATCCGGGCCTTGGTCTGACGATTGAGCGTGCGTGTGGACACGATGAACTCCCCCGTGCTGTGGTGTGTTTCGCGCATCAACGGCATGCGCGCCCCCGTAAGTTAGCCTCCGTCAGCGGCATCGCAAAATGCGAGGTCAGCGCCGTCGGACAAGAGCGGTTGAGTCCGACATCGGCATCCCTTGCGGCATATGCCGCCCTGTGGGCGCCGGGCACCTACCCTGATTCCATGACGACGTACGACGTATGGGTGCGGGTGAACGGCGACGCGTCCGGCAGCCGGATGGTGCGTGCCGACACCGTCGAGCAGGTCAGGTGGGACCGGAAAACTCCCCAGCACCTGATCCTGACCCTCAACAACGGTGAGGAAGTGCGTCAGGACGTACCGCCAGGCATGCCGATCGAAGGCCCCGATCTCGCCGAGCACCTGGTGCGCGCGATGGTCAGGGCTGCCGAGCGGCCCGGTGGCCAGATGCTGGTGCTGGAGGTGGACGAGAACACCGGAGACGTCGGGTGGGTCCGCACACCCCTGGCCGACAAGCCCTGGAAGGGCTGAGCCGCCCCGTGACGCCTTCCGGCGGCTTCACAGCCGAGGATCTGATGCGGCTACGCGGCCTTCCCCGGCACACCGAGCTCATTGACGGCAACCTCGTTCCCGCAGCCCCGCAAGGGAAATGGCACAGTCGGGTGATCAATCTGCTGGTCGCGGAGCTGGACCGGCAAGCCCCGGCCGGGCTGCGGGCCGATCGGGAGATGACCGTACGGCTGGCCAAGCGGCAGGCGCCCGAGCCGGATGTCGTCGTGGTCACCGCCGAGGCGTACGAGCGCGACGAGCCGTCCACGTACTACGTGCCGGAAGACGTCGTGCTGGCCATCGAGGCCGTGTCCCCGGATTCCGAGGAGCGGGACCGCGACACCAAGCCACGGAAGTACGCGAAGGCGGGCATCCGGTACTACTGGCGGGTGGAGAACGACGAGGGTCGGACCGTCGTCTACCTCTACGAGCGCGATCCGGCCACCGAGTGCTTCTCGCTGACCGGCATCCATCACGACCAGCTCAAGACCACGGCACCCTTCACCATCGACATCGACCTCACCTCCGTGGGCAAGCGCTCCGCGTGAGGGCTGAGGTATGGTTCCAGGCATGTTCGCGCGACTGACCATGACCTGGTGGTGGACCGCTCATCCGGCGGCCCACTGAATCGCGCGCACTCATAGATCTCGCGAAGGCCGCCCGAGGGGCGGCCTTCGGCGTTTGAGCGGGCCGTTTCTCCTTCCGGAAGGAACCCACCGCAATGCGAAACGCGACGCCCCGGGATACGTCCGCCGTCATCGCACGGCTGCTCTCCGACGACGCCCCGCCGTTCGCCCTGCTGCACCGACGTACGCCCGGCCACACCCCGGACACGGTCGAGGTGCTGGTCGGGCCTGTCACCGAGGCGGCGCGGCTGACCGATATCGCGTTGCCCACCGGGGCGCCCGAGGGGGGCGAGGCGGTGTGCGACGCGCTCGCCCTCGTGCCGTTCCGGCAGATCCGCGAGCGGGGATTCGACGTACGGGACGACGGGACGCCGCTGGCCGTGCTGCGGCCGGAGGAGGCGTACGAGCTGCCGCTCGCCGAGGTGCTGGAGGCGCTGCCCGCCCACTCCGTCGAGGTCGAGGGCGGGGCGTTCGATGTGGACGACGACGCGTACGCCGAGATCGTGGGCCGGGTCATCGAGGACGAGATCGGCACCGGGGAGGGGGCCAATTTCGTCATCCGGCGGACCTTCACGGGGCAGATCCCCGGTTTTGCGCCTACCGACGCGCTCGCGCTCTTCCGGCGGCTGCTGGCCGGTGAGCGGGGCGCGTACTGGACGTATGTGGTGCGGCTGGCGGACGGGCGGACGCTGGTGGGGGCCAGCCCCGAGGTGCATGTGCGGATGTCCGGCGGGACGGTCGTGATGAACCCGATCAGCGGGACGTACCGCTACCCCGACGATGGTGCCAAGGCCGAAGGGCTGCTGGAGTTCCTGCACGACCGCAAGGAGGTGGAGGAGCTGTCCATGGTCGTGGACGAGGAGCTGAAGATGATGTGCACCGTCGGCGACATGGGTGGTGTGGTGATCGGGCCCCGGCTCAAGGAGATGGCGCACCTCGCGCACACCGAGTACGAGCTGCGCGGCCGCTCCTCGCTGGATGTGCGGGAGGTGCTGCGGGAGACGATGTTCGCGGCGACGGTGACGGGGTCGCCCGTGCAGAACGCCTGCCGGGTGATCGAGCGCTATGAGCCCGGCGGGCGCGGCTACTACGCGGGGGCGCTCGCGCTGATCGGGCGGGACGGCGGCGGTGCGCAGACGCTGGACTCGCCGATCCTGATCCGCACGGCCGACATCGACGGCGACGGCTCGCTGCGAGTGCCGGTCGGGGCCACGCTGGTGCGCCACTCGGATCCGCGCGGCGAGGTCGCCGAGACGCATGCGAAGGCGGCGGGGGTGCTCACCGCGCTCGGGGTGCGGCCGGCGCCCGTACGGGAGGAGTCACCACGGGAGCGGCCGCGGCTCGCGGACGACCCTCGGGTGCGGGCGGCGCTGGACGCGCGGCGGGCGGATCTGGCGCCGTTCTGGCTGCGGATGCGGACCCCGGAGGAGCCGGCGGTCGGCGGCCAGTCCGGGGAAGCGCTGGTGATCGACGCCGAGGACACCTTCACGGCGATGCTCGCGCATCTGCTGCGTACGTCGGGGCTGACCGTGACGGTGCTGCGGTACGACGAGCCGGGGGTGCGGGAGGCGGCGCTGGCGCACGAGGGGCCGGTGGTGCTCGGCCCGGGGCCGGGCGACCCGAAGGACACGGCCGACCCGAAGATGCGCTTTCTGCGGGGCCTGGCCGCGGATCTGCTGGCCGGGCACCGGTACGGGCTGCTCGGGGTGTGTCTGGGGAACGAGCTGATCGCGGCCGAGCTGGGGCTGGAGATCGTACGGAAGGACGTGCCGTTCCAGGGCGCTCAGGAGCGGATCGACTTCTTCGGGCGGGAGGAGACGGTCGGCTTCTACAACACCTTCACCGCGCGGTGTGAAGAGGCGGCGGAGACGGAGTTGGCGATGCACCGTGTGGAGCTCAGCCGGGACCCGGCGACCGGCGATGTGCACGCGCTGCGCGGGCCGGGCTTCGCCGGGGTGCAGTTCCATCCGGAGTCGGTGCTGTCGCTGAACGGCTCGGCGCTGGTGGCGGAGCTGCTGGCGGCCGTCCTGGTCTGAAGGGCGGCCGTGGCGATGGGCCGGTGCGCGGGAGGCAGCGCGCGCCCGGCCCATCGTCGTACTGCACCCAGACGGCCTCAGCCGAAGAAGACCTCGGCCTCGGCGTAGAGCGAGGGGTCGACCGTCTTGAGGCGCGCGGTCGCCTCGGCGAGCGGCACCCGGATGATGTCGGTGCCGCGCAGCGCCACCATCTTCCCGAAGTCCTCGTCCCGGACCGCGTCGATCGCGTGCAGTCCGAAGCGGGTGGCGAGCCAGCGGTCGAAGGCGCTGGGCGTGCCGCCGCGCTGGACATGGCCGAGGACGGTGGTGCGGGCCTCCTTGCCGGTGCGCCTCTCGATCTCCTTGGCCAGCCACTCGCCGATGCCGGAGAGCCGGACATGGCCGAAGGAGTCCAGCGACTCGTCCTTGAGGACCGCGTCGCCGTCCTTGGGCATGGCGCCCTCGGCGACGACCACGATCGGGGCGTAACGGATCTTGAAGCGGGACTCGACCCAGGCGCAGATCTGGTCGACGTCGAAGCGCTGCTCGGGGATGAGGATGGCATTGGCGCCGCCCGCGAGCCCCGAGTGGAGGGCGATCCAGCCCGCGTGACGGCCCATCACCTCGACGACGAGGACGCGCATATGCGACTCGGCGGTGGTGTGGAGCCGGTCGATGGCCTCGGTGGCGATGTTGACGGCGGTGTCGAAGCCGAAGGTGTAGTCGGTGGCGGACAGGTCGTTGTCGATGGTCTTGGGTACCCCGACACAGCGGATGCCGTAGTCGCCCGAGAGCCGGGCGGCGACGCCGAGCGTGTCCTCGCCGCCGATCGCGATCAGCGCGTCGACCTCGTGCTTGGCGAGGCTCTCCTTGACCCGGCGGATGCCGTCCTCGCTCTTGAGGGGGTTGGTGCGGGACGAGCCGAGGATGGTGCCGCCGCGCGGCAGGATGCCGCGTACCGCGCGGATGTCGAGGGGAACGGTGTCGTTCTCGAGAGGACCGCGCCAGCCATCCCGGAAGCCGACGAAGTCATAGCCGTATTCCTGTACGCCCTTGCGCACGACGGCGCGGATGACCGCGTTGAGCCCGGGGCAGTCACCGCCACCGGTCAGCACTCCGACCCGCATCGTTTCTTCCCTTCTCCCGTGAAATCCCGTGATTGGGCCCGGTACGGGACCACGCTAACGGTGATCCAGGTCACAGGGGATGGGGCGTCAGTCGATTCCCGCGCATGCCAAGGGAGTTGTTTTTGAACTTCACTCTTACGAGGGGTCACGCGATGCCCAAACCTCGGGCACTCCCCCTCAGGCGTCGTCCAGACCGCGCTCGATCGCGTACCGCACCAGCTCCACGCGGTTGTGCAACTGGAGCTTGCCGAGGGTGTTCTGCACATGGTTCTGCACCGTGCGATGGGAGATGACCAGCCGCTCCGCGATCTGCTTGTACGACAGGCCCTTGGCCACCAGCCGCAGCACCTCCGTCTCGCGCTCGGTGAGCTGGGGCACGACCGGCTGATCGGCGGCGGGGGCGGGCTCGCCGGCCAGCCGCCGGTACTCGCCGAGCACGAGGCCCGCGAGACCGGGGGTGAAGACCGGATCGCCGGCCGCCGTGCGGCGCACCGCGTCCAACAGCTCCTTGGTGCTGGCCGACTTCAGCAGATAGCCGGTGGCGCCGGACTTGACCGCCTCCAGGACGTCCGCGTGCTCACCGCTCGCGGAGAGCACCAGCACCCGCGGCTGGGGGTGGTAGCCGACGACCTCCTTGCAGACCTCGACCCCGGGCAGCCCAGGCAGGTTGAGGTCGAGCACCAGCACGTCGGGCGCGGCGGCCTTGGCCCGGCGGACGGCCTGCGGCCCGTCCCCCGCCGTGGCCACCACCTCGAATCCGGCCTCGGACAGATCGCGGGCCACCGCGTCACGCCACATGGGATGGTCGTCGACCACCATCACCGTCACCGGGCGACCGTCGTGGTGCTCGGTCATCGTGCTGTCTCCCCCTTGTCCTTCGAGCTGTTCAGCAGAGCCATGGGAGCCTTGGGCACCGTCAACTCCACCTCGGTGCCCTGGCCGGGAGCCGAGATCCACTCGGCGCTGCCGCCGAGGTCGCGCAGCCGCCCCCGGATGGACAGGGCCACCCCAAGCCGCCCCTCCGCCTCGGCGTCCGCGAGCCGGCCCTCGGGGATGCCGGGGCCGTCGTCCCGTACGGTCACCATCACCGCGTCCGGCTCGTCCTCCACCAGGATCCAGGTGTGGGCGCCGTCGCCCGCGTGGATCCGTACATTGTCGAGCGCGGCACCGACGGCGGCGGCCAACTCCCCGGCGGCGCCCGCCGGGAGGATCACGGGGGCGCCCGGTTCGGAGAGGGTGACACGGGATCCGGCGTGCGGCGCCAGCAGGGCGCGCAGATCGCAGGGCCCGCCGCCGGTCTCCTCCGGGTCGGCCGGGACGAGCGGTCCGGGCGGGACCGCCGGGGTGTCCGGGTCCGTCCGGGCGTCCGCGTCGGCCGCCCCACGCGGCGGGGCCACCAGGCCGCTGGAGACCAGCGTGCGCAGCGCGATCTCCTGCTCGCCCGCCATCCGGCCCAGTTCGGCCGCCTCGCCGCCGATCGCGGCGCCGCGCCGCTGCACCATGGCGAGCACCTGAAGCACGCTGTCGTGGATGTCGCGGGCCAGCCGCTCGCGTTCGCGGGTCGCCGCCTCGATGCGCAGCGCGCGGGCGAGGGTGCGCTCACTGACGCGGGCCACCTCGACCACATAGCCGATGGCCACGCTCGCGACCCAGACCAGCATCAGCATATGGACGGCGTCCTGGGCGAAGCCGCCGCGCTCGACGATGTTGGCGGCACAGACGACGGTGGAGGCCGACGCGGCCCAGCGCCAGCCGCCCTTGATCGCGAAGCCGAGGACCGCGCCCGCCGTCCATATGGAGGGCAGGGTGGGTGTGCCGTCGGCGATCCGGTCATGGGTGTCGACGAGCGGGGTGAGCAGAATGCCGACCACCGCGATGCCGAGATCGCCGACCAGGAACCGCCGGGTGCAGCGCTCGGCCGAGGAGACCATGCGGAAGGTCAGCGCCGTCCACACCGTCAGCACGGCCATATAGGCGCCGGCGCCCAGCGGATGGTGATAGTCCTCGAAGGCGTAGACGTAGAGGCTGAGCGCGTAGAGCAGCGTGAGCACGCGGTACGCGGTCAGCGCCTGCCACAGCGGCTGCTCGACGGACATGCGTACGGCGCGCTCACGTCCGGCACGCTCACGTCCGGCACGCTCACGCCTGGCCTGCTGCGCCAATTCCCCCCACCCCCGGTGCCGAGGCGCGTCTACGCCCCGGCCTTGTGCTTGTCCTTCTCCTTCGCGGCCTGCTTCCGGGCCGCCTCCGCGTCCGCGATCTGCCGCTTGGCGGCGGTCGCGTAGACGTCGACGTACTCCTGACCGGAGAGCTTCATGATCTCGTACATGACCTCATCGGTCACCGAACGCAGGATGAAGCGGTCGCCGTCCATGCCGTGGTAGCGGCTGAAGTCCAGCGGCTTGCCGATCTTGATACCGGGCCGCATCAGCTTCGGCATGATCTTGCCGGGCGGCTGGATCTTCTCGGTGTCGATCATCGCGACCGGGATCACCGGAGCGCCCGTCGCGAGCGCGACCCGGGCCAGGCCCCCCGGCTTGCCCCGGTAGAGCCGGCCGTCCGGCGAGCGGGTGCCCTCGGGGTAGATGCCGAAGAGCTCGCCGCGCTTGATCACCTCGATACCGGCCCTGATCGCGGCCTCGCCCGCACCGCGTGAGCCCGACCGGTCCACCGGGAGCTGGCCGACGCCCTTGAAGAAGGCCGCCGTCAATCGCCCCTTGACCCCGGGGGTGGTGAAGTACTCCTGCTTGGCGATAAAGGTGACCTTGCGGTCGAGCATCGCGGGCAGGAAGAACGAGTCGGAGAAGGAGAGATGGTTGCTCGCGAGAATGGCCGGCCCCTCGGCGGGGATGTGCTCCAGCCCCTCCACCCAGGGCCGGAAGGCGAGCTTCAACGTTCCACCCACCGACAGCTTCATTGCGCCGTAGAACAACCGAGGACCTCCTGTATCCGACGAGGAGACCTTAACCTGCCTACCCCGCATGCGGCGCGCCGCGTACGCTGAGGACCCGATGCCCGCTTCATCACCGAACGGAGATCCGTGGTGCCGCTCCTTCCCGGAGCCGAGCCGTTCCGCCACGACGGCGGAGAGATCGGCGTCCTCGTCTGTCACGGTTTCACTGGTTCCCCGCAGTCGGTGCGGCCCTGGGCCGATCATCTCGCGGCGCGCGGTCTGACCGTCTCCCTACCGCTGCTTCCCGGCCATGGCACGCGCTGGCAGGACCTCGCCGTCACCGGCTGGCAGGACTGGTACGCGGAGGTGGACCGGGAGTTGCGGGCGCTCAGCGAGCGCTGCGAGCGGGTCTTCGTCTGCGGTCTGTCCATGGGCGGCGCGCTCGCGCTGCGGCTGGCCGCCCAGCACGGCTCGGCGATCAGCGGCCTCGCCCTGGTCAACCCGGGCAACAAGGTGCACGATCCGCTGGCTGTCGCGCTGCCGGTGATGCGTCATCTGGTGCCCTCCGTCAAGGGCATCGTGAGCGACATCGCCAAGCCGGGGGCGGAGGAGTCGGGCTACCACCGGGTGCCGCTGCACGCCGTGCATTCGCTGCGCCGGTTCTTCCGGCTGGTCGACGCCGAGCTGCCGCAGGTCACCCAGCCGCTGCTGGTGATGCACAGCCGGCAGGACCATGTGGTGCCGCCGGTCGACTCCGAGCGCATCCTGAGCCAGGTGTCCTCGCGGGACGTCAGCGAGCGGCTGCTGGAGCGCAGCTATCACGTGGCGACGCTGGACCACGATGCCGAGTTCATCTTCGAGGAGACGGACGCGTTCATCACCCGGCTGACGGCGGGTAGGGAACAGGAAACCGGGAGGGACTCCGGCAGCGGCAGCGGGAAGGAGGGGGCGACGGCCGGTGGCTGAGCCCGATTCGAACGAGAACGAGGCGGACGCGCGGCGCGATGACGACGCCGCCTTCGCCGACATCGTCGCGGCGTACGGCGAGGAGCCTCCGGACCCGCCGGGCGCCGAGCGCTGGCCCGCCGCCGAGAACCTGACGGAGGAGTGGGGCCGGGAGCGCCCCTCGCCGAGCCCGGACGGCGACCTCGACGGTGTTGACGACGGCGAGAAGGACGAGCAGGCGGCCGGCGAGTCGGCGACCGGCGCGCTCACCAAGCCCGACAAGCCCCTCGGTAGCTTCATCGTCTACGCACCGGGCGTCGGCCCCCGCGACTGGGAGGCCGACGAGCCCTCCGAAGACGACTTCGACGCGACCGACGAGGGCCATTTCGTCCCGCCGGAGCCGCCGCCGCTGCCCGAGTCGGACACCACGTCCCGCTTCGCCTGGCTGGGCGTGCTGGGCGGTCCGCTGCTGCTGCTCGGCGTGGTGCTGTTCCGGGTCGAGATGACCTGGTGGATCACGACGCTGGGCGTCGGCGGCTTCCTGGGCGGCTTCCTCACGCTGGTGCTGCGGATGAGGGACAGCGAGGACGAAGAAGACGAGGACCCGGGGCGCGGCGCCGTCGTCTGAGCCGTGGGCCCTGTTGAGCCGTGGGCCCTGTCGCCCGAGTCCTGTTGTTCGGCCTCAGGCCGGGGAGACGCGCGGGAGGCGGAGCGCGGCCAGGACCGGGAGATGGTCCGTGGCCGCCGTCAGATCGCCGTCGGTGACGCCCGGCAGCCCGGCCGGTACCCCGCAGCCGATGATCTCGACGCCCTCGGACGCGAAGAGCGCGTCGATGCGCTGATGCGGATCCTTCGGCGTCGAGGTGGCCTCGCTCCCCCACGGCTCGGTGGCCCAGCCGTCACGCAGTTGCCCGGCGATCCGGCGGAAGGCGCGGCCGTCCGGCCGGTCGTTGATGTCACCGGCCGCGACGGCGTACGGGACGTCCAACGCGGCCAGCCGGTCCAGCAGCATTCCGGCCTGGTCGTAGCGCTCGGCCGCCGCCAGGCTCAGATGGCAGCTGATCACGCCCAGCCGGATGCCGTTGGTGGCCCCCCTGGGGTCCGTGGGGTCCGTGGGGTCCGTGGGGTCCGTGTCCCGGTGGCCGCCGCCGAAGCGCAGCACGGCGGTCGCGAAGCCGCGCCGGTGCAGCCCGGGGACGCGCGGCAGCAGAATGTCCTCGGCCCGCTCCACCTGGGCGCGCAGCGAGGTGAGGATCATGGGGCCCGTGGCGGTGGCGCCGCCCGTGGTGTACACGAGGCCGGTCTCCCGGGCCAGCCAGGCGGCGGCCTTGCGCCAGCGGAAGAACCGCGGCGCCTCCTGGATGCAGACCACATCGGGGGCGCAGGCCCGGATCACCCGGGCCAGCGCCCCGCGGTCGTCGCGCATCGAGCGGATGTTGTAGCTGAGCACGCGCACCACGGCCGCGTCCGGGCCGGTACTGGATCCGGGCAGGTCCGCGAGCGGCACGACGGGCCCTCCGGTCAGCCCTGGCGGGCCAGGTCGGCGGCGCCGACGAGCCCGGCCTTGCCGCCGAGCTGGGCGGCGAGCACCTGGGCGTGCGGCCGCCACTGATTGCCGACCAGCCAGCGGCGGAAGGACTTGCGGATCGGCTCCAGCACGAGATCGCCCTCGTCGGAGACCCCGCCGCCGACGATGAACGCCGAGGGGTCGAAGAGCGAGGCGAGGTCGGCGAGCCCGGCCCCGGCCCAGCGGGCCAGCTCACGGAAGGAGTCGATGGCGACCGCGTCGCCCCGGCGGGCGGCGTCGCTGATGTGCTTGCCCTGGATGCCCTCGGGGGTGCCGTCGCCGAGGCCGAGGAGCACCTCCGCGTTCTCCGGGGTGGCGGCGGCGCGCTGCTTGGCGTAGCGGACGAGGGCGCGGCCAGAGGCGTACTGCTCCCAGCAGCCCTGGCTGCCGCAGCCGCACAGCAGACCGTCCGGCACGACCCTTATGTGGCCGAACTCGGCCGCGACGCCGAAGCGGCCGCGGTGCAGCTTGCCGCCGATGATGATGCCGCCGCCGAGACCGGTGCCGAGCGTGATGCACACGACGTCGTCATGGCCGGCGCCGGCGCCGAAGCGGTACTCGCCCCACGCGGCGGCGTTCGCGTCGTTCTCCACGACGACGGGCAGCCCGACGCGCTGCTCGACCTTGTCCTTCAGCGCCTCGTGCCGCCAGTTGATGTTGGGCGCGAAGAGCACGGTGGCGCGCTTGTCGTCCACATAACCGGCCGCGCCGATGCCGACCGCCTCGACGTCATGGCCGGTGCTGACCTTGCGCACCGCGGCCGCGATCGAGTCGACGACCCCCTCGGGGGTCAGCGGGGTCGAAACCTGGCTTGTCTCGAGAATCGAGCCCTCTTCGTCGACCACGCCAGCCGCGATTTTCGTGCCGCCGATATCGACGCCGATGGTGAGTCCCATGAGTCCCTCAGTTATTTGGTCGAACCCCGCCGTGGGCTAACGGTACCGGAGGTAGCGCTCAGTCGAGGTCGATGTGTTCACTACTCGAACTCTCCCCTTCGTCGCCATGGCCCTTCCGGCCGGTTTCGCCGCTTTGGGTCCAGCGGTGCTCCTGTCCCGATACGGCGGCACGATAGGCGGCGAGCAGCTCAGTACCAGCGCCGGCGAGGTGCTCGAATACATCGGGATTGCGCTCTATGACCGGTTCGACGGCCGCTTTCGCCTGTGCAATCAACTGTTGTACGGCACCCTGCACCGCCGTCCCGGCGAGCGGCGCCTGCAGCCCGGCGACCTTGTCCGCGAGGGCGTCGGCCAGCTTGCGGAACTCGTCGGCGGCGCTGCCCGGCTCCTCGGCCGACTCCCGGGCCCGCTGCCGGGCCCGCTCGGCGGCGAGATCCTCGGCGCAGGCCCGCTCCCAGGCGTCGGGGTCGATCTCGGTCACCGGTACGTCGGTGTCCGGGGTGTCTGCGGGGCGCTCGGTGGCATCGCTCATGGCGAACTCCTGCGGCGGGGATGCGGGCTGTCCGGGTGCGTTCATCCGGGCTTGTCATCGACGTTACCGGAATGAGGGGCCGAGGTCAGAGCCCATGACCGGGCGGGGTCAGAGCCTCTTGGGCCACAGGTCGGGGTCAGAGCCTCTTGGGCCACAGGTCGGGGTCAGAGCCGCTTGGGCCACAGGTCGGGGTCGGGGGTGAAGCGGACCTGCAGCCGGCCGTCGCGCAGCCCGGCGCCGGAGACGGTACAGCGGCGCAGCGCGGACGGCAGCGGCAGCACCCGGTGGAACGGGCCGAAGGTGACGATCAGTTCATCGCCGCGGCGCACCAGACCGAGCGCGTCGCGGTCGGCGCCGGGCAGCGGCAGCCGCCACAGCAGCGCCCCGTCCTCCGCCAGCCGGTCCTCGACGCTCCAGGGGTCGGCGGCCGGACGGTCCGGCCGGGCGCCGGGCGCCCCGACGGCCCCGGCGAGCGCGGCCAGTCCGGCCGTGGCGCGGGCGGACTCGGGACCGTGCGTCTCCCTCTGCGCATCCCCCGCCCCATGCGTCTCTCCCACCCCATGCGTCTCTCCCACCCCATGCGGGTCGCGGCCCAGATGGGGCAGCTCGCGGATCGGGACGGCGGGGGCCCACTGCTCGTACAGCTCCTTGAGCGCGGCCTGCTGCTGCCCGGAGAGAGCGGCCAGCCACGGATCGGCGGTGCCGGTGGGCAGCAGCCGGTTCGCGATCACCGCCTCGATGCGGCAGCCGTGCAGCGCGAGCCCGGCGCGGGCGGTGCGCAGCGCGCGGTCGGCCACCGGTCCGGGCTCCACGACCAGCCGTACCGTCGTGGCCTCGGAGTCGATCACGCCCTGCACGCCGGCCAGCTCGCGCTCCCAGCGCTCCGCCGTCTCGTACAGCTTCTGCGCGGGCATCGGCACCCCCGCCAGCTGGGCCAGCATCGGCCGCAGCGCACGCGCCGCCTGCCGCTCGGCGGGCAGCAGCCGCCGCAGATAGCGCCGCAGCTGCTCGGGCAGCGCGACGATCGCCACGGTGTCGGGCGCGGGCGGCATGTCGACGACGAGGACGTCCCAGCCGGTGCCGGGCGGGGCGGTCTGCGCGGCGCGCAGAGCGCGCAGCAGCGCGATGGCCTCCATACCCGGGAGGGCGGTCAGCTCCTCGCCGTCCAGCGGGGTCGCGCCGAGCATGTCGAGCGCGGCCCGGCCGCGATCCTGGAGGGCGGTCAGCTCGGCGCGGAACCACTCGTCCGTCACGATCCGGGCGGCCCACAGCCCGGGGGTGAGCTCCACGGGCACCGACCACGGCAGCCGGTCGGGCGCCCTCCCCGGGGCGGAGCGCAGCGCCCCGATGCCGAGGAGCGCCTCGGGCGTGCCGTCCGGGTCGGCGGTGAGCAGCAGTGCCCGCTGCCCCTCCCGGGCGGCGGCGAGGGCGGTCGCGGCGGCAACCGTGGTGCGGCCCGCGCCGCCCGTACCGGTGACGAGGACCGTACGCATGAAGGGAGCCTCCGGCGGGGTGGTGCGTGGGTTCGTGGCGCGGCATCCGAATGATCCGCACCCGGCCGGAGCGTACCTCGCGGGGCGGATCACCCCGACCACCACCGAGCCCTGGCCGCGCCCGCGCTGAACCACCCCGGGGACCCCGCCCCCGGCCCCTGTTCCGGGGGCTCCGCCCCGGCACCCCCGCTCCTCAAGCGCCGGAGGCCCAAGGGCCGGGGCACCCCCCTGGACCCCCGCTCCTCAAACACCGGAGCGGCCGGGGGCTGGGGGCACCGCCCCCGACCCCCGGCTCCTCACACACCGGAGGTAGCGGCTCCGCCCCGGGCTCAGGCCGCCTCGACTCGCTTCTTGAGGCCCGCGAGGGCGCGGTCGATGATGACCTTCTCGGCCTTGCGCTTGATCATGCCCAGCATGGGGATCTTGACGTCGACCGTGAGCTGGTACGTCACCTCGGTGCTCTTGCCGTCGTCGAGGGCGGCGAGCCGGTAGGAGCCGTCAAGGGCACGCAGCATCTGGGACTTGACCAGGGACCAGCTGACCTGGTCGTCGCCGGTCCAGCTGTACTCAAGGGTGTAGTCGTCCTTGATGGCCCCGGCGTCGAGCACCATCCGCACCTGCTCGCCTCGCCCCCGCTCGTCCTTGGTGAGGACGTCGGCCTCCTTCACCTCTCCGGACCATTCCGGGTAGCGGTCGAAGTCGGCGATCACCTCCATCACGTCGGCCGGTGCCGCCTCGATCGTGATGCTCGAGCTGGTGTGTTCCGCCATCGCCGTGGCTCCTCCGTACCGGTCCGCCGCATGGGATGTCTGCCGCTGAAGGCTACCGCGCGCGGGTCACCACTCCAGGGTCCAGGGGGTCCCGATGGAGGCGAAGTGTCCGACATTGACGCACTCGGTGGCGCCAATCCGCATACGGCGGGCGAGCGGCTGATGGACATGGCCGAAGAGGGAGTACTTCGGCCGAACGGTGTGAATCGCCTCCAGCAGCGCCACGCTGCCGCGCTCGAAGCGGCGGGCGACGGTGTCGTAACAGAGCTCGGGGACCTCCGGCGGGATATGGGTGCACAGGACGTCCACCTCGCCGAGCGCCGCGATCTTGGCGGCGTAGGTCTCGTCGTCGATCTCGTACGGCGTACGCATCGGGGTGCGCAGCCCGCCGCCCACGAAGCCGAAGACGAGACCGCCGATCTCGACGCGCTCCCCGTCGAGGACGGTGGTACCGGGCCGGATGTACTCGGGCCACAGCGACGGTATGTCGACATTGCCGTAAGTGGCGTACGTCGGAGTGGGGAACGCGGCGAAGAGCTCGGCGTACTGGCGGCGGACGGCGGACTCGATGGCCGCGTCGCGGTCGAGCCCGGCCCACAGCCGGTTGCCGAGCTCCCTGGCCTCCTCGAAGCGGCGGGCGGTGCGCAGCTCGACGAGGCGGTCGGCGTTCTCGGCACCGAAGAGCTCGGGAAAGATCCCGCGGGAATGATCGGCGTAGTCGAGGAAGAGAACGAGGTCACCCAGGCAGAGCAGGGCGTCGGCCCCGTCGCCCGCCTTCCCGAGGTCTTCACTGTTGCCGTGCACGTCACTCACCACGTGGACTCGCATGCGTGTCACCCTAAGACCTGTGACCATGCGCCCGTAAGGTGTTCTGCCTGCACCGCCCCGCGTCTACCTGCGCTTACTTCCGGGTCGTTGCCCCTGTGGACTAGTCTGCGGACAGTACGAAGGCGGTGTGTGACGCATCAAACATCTAGGCAGCAACCCCTATCCCGGAAGCCCTACCCATGGGTAACGTCCGGGCCGTCCACACCCCCCATGCCCTGTAGCGGCGCCGGCGCCCCACGAGGAGCAGCAGTCTTGCGCGAGTTCAGCCTTCCGGCCCTGTACGAGGTTCCGGCCGACGGCAATCTGACGGACCTCATCCGACGCAACGCCGCACAGCATCCGGATGTCGCTGTGGTCGGCCGCAAGGTCGACGACCGGTGGGAGGACGTCACCGCGACCGTGTTCCTCGCGGAGGTCCGTGCCGCCGCCAAGGGCCTGATCGCCACGGGGGTCTCGCCCGGCGACCGGGTCGCCCTGATGTCCCGCACCCGCTACGAGTGGACGCTGCTCGACTTCGCCATCTGGAGCGCGGGCGGGGTCACCGTGCCGGTGTACGAGACGAGTTCACCGGAGCAGGTCCAGTGGATCCTCAGCGACTCGGGCGCGGTCGCCGCCCTGGTCGAGACCGGGGTGCACGAGGCCGCCGTCGAGGCCGTACGGGACACCCTGCCCGCCCTCCACCACGTCTGGCGGATCGAGGGCGACGCGATCGAGACGCTGCGGAAGCTGGGCGCGGACGTTCCGGACGAGGTGGTGGACGAGCGCTCCTCGTTCGCCAACGCCGACTCCGCCGCCACCATCGTCTACACCTCCGGCACCACCGGCCGCCCCAAGGGGTGTGTGCTCTCGCACCGCAGCTTCTTCGCCGAGTGCGGCAACGCGGTCGCCCGGCTCAAGCCGATCTTCAACACCGGTGAGTCGTCCGTGCTGCTCTTCCTCCCGGAGGCGCATGTCTTCGGGCGGCTGGTGGAGATCGCGGCCGTGCTCGCGCCGATCAAGCTCGGGCATGTCCCCGATGTGAAGTCGCTGACCGACGAACTCGCCGCCTTCCGGCCCACCTTGGTGCTGGGCGTGCCGCGCGTTTTCGAGAAGGTCTTCAACTCGGCACGGGCGAAGGCCCAGGCCGACGGCAAGGGCAAGATCTTCGACAAGGCGGCCGACATCGCCATCGAGTACAGCAAGGCGCTGGACACCCCGGGCGGCCCGTCCCTCGGCCTCAAGTTCAAGTACAAGGTCTTCGACCGGCTCGTCTACAGCAAGCTGCGGGCCGTGCTCGGCGGCCGCGCCACCCACGCCATCTCCGGCGGCGCACCCCTGGGCGCCCGGCTCGGCCACTTCTACCGGGGCATCGGCTTCACCGTGCTGGAGGGCTACGGCCTCACGGAGTCCTGCGCGGCCACCACCTTCAACCCCTGGGACCGGCAGAAGATCGGCTCCGTCGGCCAGCCCATGCCCGGCTCGGTGGTCCGCATCGCCGATGACGGCGAGGTGCTGCTGCACGGCGAACACCTCTTCACGCAGTACTGGAACAACGAGGCGGCGACGGCCGACGCGCTCTCCGACGGCTGGTTCCACACCGGGGACGTCGGCACCCTCGACGAGGACGGCTACCTCACCATCACCGGCCGCAAGAAGGAGATCATCATCACCGCGGGCGGCAAGAACGTCGCCCCGGCGGTGATCGAGGACCGCATCCGGGCCCATGCCCTGGTCGCCGAGTGCATGGTCGTCGGCGACGGCCGGCCGTTCGTGGGCGCGCTGGTCACCGTGGACGAGGAGTTCCTGCCCCGCTGGGCGGCCGAACACGGCAAGCCGGAGGGTGTGACCGTGGCCGAGCTGCGGGAGGACCCGGATCTGCTGGCCGAGATCCAGACGGCGGTGGACTACGGGAACGCGGCGGTGTCGAAGGCGGAGTCGGTGCGGAAGTTCCGGATCCTGCCGACGCAGTTCACGGAGGACTCGGGGCATGTGACGCCGTCGCTGAAGCTGAAGCGGAATGTGGTGGCGAAGGACTTCTCGTCGGAGATCGAGGCGATCTACCAGAGCTGACGCCGGTGGGTGGAGGGTCTGGGCTCCGCCCAGACCCGGACCCCCGGAGCCGCCTTGGGATTTCACCCCAGGCCCGGCACCGGGCGGGGCCTTGGGATTTCACCCCAGGCCCGGCACCGGGCGGGGCCTTGGGATTTCACCCCAGGCCCCGCCCGGTGCCGCGTGCCGCGTCGCTCGCCGGGCGGGCTGGGTTTTCGGCGGGGCACGGAAAACACCGGGGCGTCCGGGCGGGAGGGCTCAGAGCACCGTCTGCGACCGCTCGAAAACCGGGGCGTCCGGGCGGGAAGGCTCAGAGCACCGTCTGCAACCGCCCGAAAAACCGGGGCGTCCGCCGGGCGGGAAGGCTCAGAGCAGCGTCTGCAACCGCTCCGCCAGCAGGTCCCAGCGCCAGCGCTCCTCCACCCAGGCGCGGCCCCGCTCGCCCATCCGCCGCCGTAGCCCCGGGTCCTCCAGCAGCGCCACGATCCGCTCGGCGCTCTGCTCGGCGGAGCCACCCGGCACGACCCACCCCGTCTCCCCTTCCAACACCGCGTCCGGCGCGCCGCCCGAGTCGCCCGCGACGACCGGCAGCCCGGTCGCGGACGCCTCCAGATAGACGATGCCGAGCCCCTCGACATCCAGTCCGCCGCGACGGGTGCGGCACGGCATGGCGAACACATCGCCCGCGCCGTAGTGCGCGGGCAGCTCCTCCCACGGGACGGGCCCGGTGAACCGTACGGAATCGGCCACCCCCGTCGTCTCCGCCAGCCTGTGCAGATCCTTGGCGTACGGCCCACCGCCGACGATCAGCAACACGGCGTCCGGCACCCGCCGCAGGATCGCCGGCATCGCCTCGATCAGCGTGTCCTGCCCCTTGCGCGGCACCAGCCGCGATACGCACACCACGACAGGCCGGTCCGCCAGCCCCAGCCGGGCCCGGACCTCCTCGCCGCCCGAGCCGGGGTGGAACGTCTTCTCGTCCACCCCCGGCGGCAGTTCAACCATCCGGGCGGCGGCACGCGGGTCCAGGGCCGCGGCGATCCGGGAGCGGGTGTACTCGCCGAGATAGGTGATCGTGTCCGTGCCCTCACCGATCCGCCGCAGCAGCTGCCGCGAGGCGGGGAGCTGCGCCCAGGCCGCCTCATGCCCATGCGTGGTCGCCACCAGCCGCCTCGCCCCCGCCTTCCGCAGCGCCGGGGCCATCAGCCCCAGCGGGGCCGCGGCCCCGAACCACACCGAGGAGCAGCCGTGTTCGCGCAGCAACGCGGCCGCGCGGCGGGTGACGCGCGGCGTGGGCAGCAGCATCGTCGTACGGTCCCGCACGACGGGATACGGCTGCTCGGCATCGAAGCGCGCGGTGGCCTCGGCGCCCTCCTGGCCGCGCTTCCAGGTGGACGCGTAGACGACGATCCGCCCCGGGTCGAGGCGTAGCGCGATGTTGTGCAGGAACGCCTGGATGCCGCCGGGGCGTGGCGGGAAGTCGTTGGTCACGAGCAGGGTCTTGTCCATCGGGGCCGACAGTACCGGGTGGGGGTGCGAGCGGTGGCTTCTCCCCCACCCCGCCCCTTCCCGAAACCGGGGCTCCTCCCCGGACCCCGTCCGGGGGCTCCGCCCCCACACCCCCACCCGGGGCTTCGCCCCTGGACCCCAGGACGCCCTCCGGGCGTGTCCTCAATCGCCGGACGGGCTGAATTTCGCCCCTCGGCACTTCACGAGCCGGCCCGGGGCCTTGGCCACAGCCGGGGCCCGGCCCCCCGGGGCATGGTCTGGGGCGGAGGGTCAGCCGAGCTCCCCCGCCACGTACTTGCGCCACAGCGCCGTGAACTTCCCGAGGCTCACCCCCAGCACCCCCCGCAGCGCCGACTCCACGGCCCCCGACCGCTCCGGCGCCTTCCCCACCGCCCGGTAGAACTCCACCAGCCGCTTCCCGCCCCACCGGTCCGCGATGAGGCGGCAGGCGAGCCAGCCCTGTTCGTAGGAGCGGGAGAGGCGGTCGGAGTCGCTGCCGAAGCGGAAGTCGTCGTCGCGCGGGAGGGACCGGGGCAGGTGGCCGGCGGCGAGGGAGGCGGTGAGTTCGGGGGCGATCTGGCGGGGGGTGCGGCCGGGGGCGCGGTAGCCGACCCAGTCGGCGAAGCCTTCGGAGAGCCAGAGCGGGGTGGCGGCGGTGGTGGCGGCGCGGGTGGCGACATGGGCGGTCTCGTGGGTGATCACGACGCGGCGGCCGAAGTGGCCGAGGACCTGGTACGCCTCGGGGTTGACGATCACGCGGTCGGCGGGCGTGGCGTAGTCGCCGGACCCGCCGACCTCGCCCGTGGTGACGGCGGCGATACCCCGGTAGCCGCTGGCGGAGGCGCCCAGGAGGGAGGCCATCCGGTTGAGCGAGGCGGGGACCTCGACCACGACGCGCCCGGCCCACGCGTGGGGCCAGACATGGCCGAGGGCGGGCACCGCGTGGTCCGCGGTGTCGGCGACCGCGTGCAGCAGCCGCCGGTCCTGGCCGACGCCGAGGACGAGGCTGTGGTGGCCGCGTACGACGTCGACCGTGCCCTGCTCCCAGAGCTGCTCGGTGGCGCGCTTGCCGTCGACCACGCCGTCGTCGGAGGCGACGTACCACCGCCCGCCGCGCTGGGCGAGGGTGAGGTACTGGGAGGAGACGACCGGCGCGGTGTCGTATCCGGCGAGCCGGTAGCGGAGTTCGACCTGCGCGGCGATGCGGTGGCCGGTGCCCAGGGCGGGCTGGAAGCCGCCGGTGCGGACGAGCCGGTAGGTCCACGAGCGCAGGGGTACGGCGGACATCTGGGTGAACACCCGGCGCTGCTCGGTCCGGTAGCGGGCGGAGCCGCGGTCGACGGTGGCGAGGAAGGCGCCGGCGTCACGGTCGCGGATCGCCGCGGCCCGCCGGTCGAGCAGGCGCTGCACGGCCCGGCCGTCCCGGCCCTCGGGGTCGTCGGGCGCGGCGACGGGGCCGCATCCGGTCACCGCGACGAGGGCGAGCGCACACACCAGCGGCAGGCGCAGCAGCGCCCGCCATCCGCCCGACCTCCACCGTCCCGACACGCCTTAGATCGTACGAGCCCGTGCGCCGGCTTCAGACGCGTGTGATGGAAGAGATCGGCATCATGCCGACGGGGTCGTAGCGGACCCGCGCCCCGGGGTGCGGCGCGTGGATCACCTGCCCGTTGCCCGCGTACATCGCGACATGGCTGGCGTCGGAGCGGTAGACGACCAGATCTCCGGGGCGGGCCTGGGACAGCGGCACCGGCTGCCCGGCTTGCGCCTGGGCCTGGGAGGTGCGCGGAATGGCCACTCCGGCGCGGGCGTACGCCCACTGGGTGAGCCCGGAGCAGTCGAAGGCGGCGGGCCCGGCCTGCCCCCATGCGTACGGCAGTCCGACCGCCGCCCGCGCCGCGCCGAACGCGGCGGCCGCCCACCCGGACGATGGCGGAAGGCCCGGAGCGCCGGGGAGGGCGCCAGGGACGGCGCCGGGGAGACTGCCGGGGAGTGCGCCGCGGACACCGCCGTGGGGGGCACCGTGGAGCGCGCCGGCGAGGGCGCCCGGCACACCGTACGGACCGCGCCCGTCGCGCGAGGCGCGCGCGTAGGTCTCCCACTCACCCGGCGGCAGCGCGCCGACCAGCCGCCGCGCGGTCGCCAGCTTGCGCTGTACGGCCCACTTGTGGCGGGCCACGGCCTTGCGGCTGTGCTCCAGCTTGACCAGCTTGGCCGCGGCCTCCGCCCGCTCCTGGCGCAGGGTGCGCTGGGCGCTCTTGAGGACCCGTAACCGGTCGGCCTGCCGGCTGGTGATCCGCTCCAGCATGGCGGCCTTGTCGAGGTAGTGGGCGGGGTCCTCGGAGAGGATCAGGGCGATACCGGGGTCGAACCCGCCGGTGCGGTACTGCCCGCCCGCGAGGGCGCCGAGCGCCATCCGCATCCGGTTGACCCGCTCCTGGCCGCGGGCGACGCGGTCCTGGATCCGGTCCGCCTGGCAGCGCAGCCCGTGGGCGCGTGTCCGCGCGGCGTTGTACCGCTCGGTCGCCCGCTCGGCCTGTGCGTAGAGCGTGTCGATCCGGCTGCTGACGGGCCGGGCGGCCGGGTGGCCGCCGGCGGGATCATGCGGCTCGGCGCCGGCCGGCCCGGCGGACAGCGCGGCGGCGGAGACCACGGCGGCCGCCGAGGCGGTGGTCCAGACGGTGGCCCGGCGGAATCCGGGCTTCGAGGCGCGGCGAGCGGACGTCATGGGAAGCCGCACTCCCTTCCGCAGTGTCGGGGAGACCTGCGCGGCAGACAGTAGCCGTGCGGCTGTGCCCCGAGCCAAGGGAATGGGCGGGCTGACAAACTGACACCCCGCCGGAGACGCAGGTCACGACGGGGTGGGGGTCAGCGCGGGGGTGCGGGGATTCGCCCGAAAGGACGGGGCCCGCACCCTTTCGACGAAGCCTGGGATCAGATCCGCACGCCGAACTGGAACGGCATGTTGTCCATCGACTCGTAGCGCACGTTGGCACCGGGCTTGGGGGCGTGCAGCACCTGCCCGTTGCCCGCGTACAGGCCTATGTGGTGCATATCGCCGTAGAAGAGCACCAGATCGCCGGGCTTGAGCTCGCCCCGGCCTATGTGGGTGCCGGCGTTCGCCTGGTCCTGCGAGATACGCGGGAGCTGGACGCCGGCCTGCTGGTACGCCCAGCCGGTGAGGCCGGAGCAGTCGAAGGAGGACGGGCCGGTCGCGCCCCAGACGTACGGGGAGCCGATCTTCGTCTTGGCGGCGGCGAGCGCGGCGGCGGCCCGCTGCGAGTCGGGCACGTCATTGCCGAGGTTCGCGCGCTGGCTGGAGCGGTTGGCGCGCTCCTGCTCCTTGGCCGCGAGCGCGGCGCGCTCCTTGGCGGTGAGGGTGTTCAGGAGCTGCCGGGCCTTGGCGAGCTTGCCCTGGATCTCGTCCTTCTTCTTGCCCAGCGCCTTACGGGTGTCCGCCAGGTCCTGCAGCTGGGTGGACGCCTCTTCGCGCTGCTGCTTGAGCGTGCGCTGCTTGTCGGCGATCTTCTGCAGCGACTGGGCCTGCTTGCCGCTCAGCTGGCTGAGGGTGGACGCCTTCTCGAGGTAGGTGTCCGGGTCGGAGGAGAGCAGCAGCTGCACGGAGGGGTCGATGCCGCCGGTGCGGTACTGGGCGGTGGCCATCGAGCCCAGGCCGTCGCGCAGCTTGTTCAGGTCCTCCTGACCGCGCGCCACCTTGTCCTGGAGGTCGCCGACCTGCTTCTCCAGCTTCTGCTGCTTCTCCTTGGCGCCGTCGTACTTCTCGGTCGCCTGCTCCGCCTCGTCGTAGAGCTTGTCGACCTGCTCCTTGACGTCCTTCTTGTCCTGCTTCGGAGCGGCCTGGGCGGCCTGGGAAGTGAGGGCGACGGCGGCAGCCGCGGTGACGGTGAAAACGGTTACCCGAGTACGGCTCGGCTGCTTGGGTCGACGGTGGGACGCCACGGGGGCGAGCTCCTTCTTCCTCCAGCCGCCTACCGGGTTTGGGGGGTTGAATCCCCGGCTCCGCGTCAGGGCACGGACTCGGCGGTACCCCCGCTGCCATCCCCGATGGATGATCAACCGCGCGAAGGTTCGAGCCGACCTTAGTGACCCCGCCGTGATCCGTTCAAATCCCAACGGCAAAAAAGTCGCCCTTCGAGGGCATCTTTTACAAACATCACACGGGCAGTGACGGTCAATTGACGCTGTGCTGATAATCAGACTTCACTTAGGTGCGCGCAAGTCGCTTCAGCAACAGGGCCGATGCCACGGGGCGCGCCCCGGCGCGCGCCACCCCGTCGGCCACCTCGCGATCGGTCGACACCACGACCACCGGCCGGCCCGGCGGCTCGGCCCGCACCAGCTGCCGGATCAGCTCGTCCGCGGTCACCCCCGACTTGCTGAACAGCACCCGCACCCCGCGCGGGGGTGCCAGCAGCACCGGAGCGGCCAGATCCGCCCCGTCGAAGACACAGGTCATCTCCGCGCCCGTCTGGGCCGCGAGCACCGCGAGACCGCCCAGCAGCCGCAGCCGCTGCTTTTCCAACGGCATTGTCGGATAACCGGTCTTCGTGACGTTATAGCCGTCCACCACCAGATGCGCCTGCGGCAGCGCGAGCAATTGGTCCAGCAGCGCCGGGTCCGTCTCCGACAGCGCCCTGGTCGCTATGTCCTTCGGCGTCATCTTCCCCGGCTCGACCGCTTCCACCGCGTCCGCCGGACGCATCGACGCGGGCGGCAGCGCCAGTTCGCGCCGTAGCCCCTGGGCCGCGTCCAGCACCGTGTCCAGCAGCAGCCGCAGCCGCATGTCCTCCACGCTGCGCCCCTCGCGCACCGCCCGCCGGCTCGCCTCCAGCGCCGACTCCGCCTCCGCGAGCCTGGCCCGCAGCCGACGCGCCTCGCCGTCGGCGGTCGCCTGCCGGGCGGCCGCCTCGGACCGTACGGAGTCCAGCTCGGCCTCGGCCTTGCGCAGCGCCGCCGCGCCCCGCTTCACATCGCTCAGCGCGCTCCGCAACTTGCGCTGGAGCGCGTCGCTCTCCTTGCGCGCCGCATCCAGCTCGGCGCGCGCCCGCTCCGCGTCACCGCGCGCCGCCGCCTTGGCCTCCGCGAGCTCGTCGCGCAGCCGCTGCAGCTCACGCGCCGCCTCCTCGCCGGCCCGCTCGGCCGACGCCCGCTGGGCCTCCTCACCGGCGGCCTCGACCAGCTTGACCCAGCCCACCGGGCGCAGCACATACGCCACCGCCGCGACATCCACCGGATCGGCGGCGGCGGGCGGCGAACCGCCCTCGATCGCCTCGGCCAGCTCCGGCTGCGTCTCCCGCAGCCGCCCCGCGATCCGCTGCCGGAAGACGGGGTCGCTCTCCACCGCGGCGGCCATCGCGTTCCCCGCGAACTTCGCCCGGCGGGTCGGGGTGAAACGGGCGTACTGCCGCAGCTGAGGTGGCAGTTCGGTGACCGTCAGACCACCGAACGCATCCGCGACGAGCGCCACGACACGCCGCCGCACCCCTTCCGGCAGGGGGCCGTCGAGCGCCTCGGTGACGCCCTCGGCGTCACCGGCCGCTCCGGGGCCGCCCGTCCGCTCCACCACCTGTCATCGCTCCGTTCTCAGGCGCTCGGGCTCGCACTCGGGCGGTCCACCAGCTCAATCTGGTCGACCGCGTTGCACCAGCGACAGCGCACTGACTCAATGGTCTCACTGACCACCTCACGCTCCTCGACTCTCGACTCCCCCGCCAGGTCGAGGTGGACATACTCCACGGCCTTGGTCGAGCGGGTCACATCGAACCGGGTGAGATTGCCGCACAGCGTGCAGCGCCAGCGGGTGTCGGCGGTCGGCAGGGGAACGGCCATCGTCTCGCGTCCTCGCTTCTGGGCTGATCGGCGTCCTGTCACCCTACGGCCTGAGCCCTGGCCTGCGCCGTGCCCGTCTCGCGGCGAGGCACTCTGTGCAGGTTGCACCTGGTACGCGATGATCTGACCATGATCGAGACGTCGGCGGGGCCCGGCCGCCCCCTGATGACTTACACCCTCATGGCCCTGTGCTGCCTGGTCTTCGTCCTGGGACCGGCCTCCGGGCTCAACCCCGGCTATGGCACGGGAAGCGAGCTGGTGGAGGCGCAGTCCGCGTACTTCGAGCGCTGGGGGGTGGTCCCGAGCGCCCTGTGGAGCGGCACCCCCGGCGAGCCGCTGACCCCGCTCACCGCGCTCTTCGTCCACGGCAACTGGCTGCATCTCCTCGGCAACATGCTGTTTCTCTACGTCTTCGGCGCTATGACGGAGGAGCGGATGGGGCGAGTCCAGTTCGCCCTCTTCTACCTCGCCACCGGCTATCTCGCGCTTCTCGGCTACGCCGCCGCGCACGCCGACTCCTCCCAGACCCTGGTCGGCGCCTCCGGAGCCATTTCGGGCGTCCTCGGCGCCTTTCTGTGGCTCTTTCCTCAGGCCCGGGTGACCAGCCTCTTCCCGTTTCTCTTCTTTCTGCCGCTGCGCTTCCCCGCCTGGGTCGTCCTGATCTTCTGGGTCGCCCTCCAATGGCTCGCCGCCCGCGAGGCCGACGACGGCCCCGGCGTCGCCTATCTCGCCCATCTCGTGGGCTTCACGCTCGGTTTTCTCTACGCATGGGCCCGGTTCGGGCGGACGGCTAGAGTGGGCGGCGCAGCCAGGTCCAGCGAGGGAGAAAGCCAGCCGTGATCACTTCGATCGTGCTCATCAAGACCAGCGTGGACCGGATTCCGGAGATCGCCGAGAAGATCGCCGCGATCGAGGGTGTGAGCGAGGTCTATTCGGTCACCGGGGCGCACGATCTGATCGCGATGGTGCGGGTGTCGAAGCACGACGATCTCGCGGACATCATCCCGGGCCGGATCAGCAAGGTGCCGGGGGTCGCCTCCACGGAGACGCACATCGCCTTCCGCACGTACTCGCAGCACGACCTCGAGGCGGCCTTCGCGATCGGGCTCGACAGCTAGGCCCTCGACAGCCAGGCCCCTCGGCAAGGCCCTCGACAGCCGGGCCCAGGGGGCCGCGCCCCCCTGGGCCCGGCTCAGCTCAGCCCCGGGCCGGGACGCAGCGGCCGTCCTCGGTGCGGTAGGTCCACCGGGCGCCGTCCCGGACGAGCTCCCGCACGGCGCGTACGAAGCGCTCCACATGCTCATCCGGGGTGCCCGCCCCGAAGCTGACCCGGATCGCGTTCAGCGAACGCTCCCCGGGCGCCGCCTCGGGCGCACCGCACTCGCCCGGCTCCTCGGGCTCGCTGTCCAGCAGGGTCCGTACCAGCGGATGCGCGCAGAAGAGGCCGTCGCGCACGCCGATGCCGTACTCCGCGGAGAGCGCCGCCGCGAAGTGCGAGCTGTTCCAGCCCTCCACCACGAACGAGAGCACACCCACCCGCGGGGCGTCGTCGCCGAACAGCGACAGCACCCGCACCTCGGGCACCTCGGCCAGCCCCTCCCGCACCTTCGCGATCAAGTGCCGCTCGCGTGCCACCAGGCCCTCGAAACCGGCCTCGGACAGCGCCTTGCACGCCGAGGCGATCGCGTACACCCCGATCACATTCGGCGAACCGGCCTCGTGCCGGGCGGCCGTGGTGTGCCACTCGACGTCCACCCCGCCGGCCCCGTCCTCGACGCGCACCGCGACCTTGCGGCTCGCGCCGCCGCCCGCCAGATACGGCCGCGCCTCCCGCAGCCAGTCGGCCCGCCCGGCCAGGACGCCCGCCCCGAAGGGCGCGTACAGCTTGTGCCCGGAGAACGCCACCCAGTCCACGTCCGCCTCCGCGATGTCCACGGGGTGGTGCGGGGCGAGCTGGGCGGCGTCCAGCACGATACGGGCGCCGTGCGCATGCGCCACCGCGGCCAGTTCCCGCACCGGCCACAGCTCACCGGTCACATTCGACGCACCCGTCACACACACCAGCGCCGGGCCGCCGTCCCGGCCCGCCAGCGCCTGCTCCAGCGTCTCCACCGCCTGCCGCGGCGAGCGCGGCGCGCTCAGATAGCACACCCGCACACCATCCCGCCGCTCCCACGGCAGCAGCGAGGCATGGTGCTCGGTCTCGAACACGAAGACCTCCGTGCCCTGCGGCACCACGGCGGCCAGGAGGTTGAGGGAGTCCGTGGTCGAGCGGGTGAAGACGACCTGGTCGTCCTCGCGGCAGCCGAGGAAGGCGGCGACGTCCTTACGGCTGTTCTCGAACAGATCGGTCGACAGCTGCGAGAGATAGCCCGCCCCGCGGTGCACGCTTCCGTAGTACGGGGCGTACGCGGCGACGTCGTCCCACACCCGCCGCAGGGCGGGCGCGCTGGCGGCGTAGTCGAGCGCGGCGTACGTCACCTCGCCGCCGGTGACCAGGGGTACGCGGACATCGCTGCCCAGCACGGTAAGCGGCTCACAGGTGGCGACAGACGGGTACACGGACATGGCGAATCCTCCCGGGAGGGGTCGTGAATGCGGACGCGCGCGGGCGGAGGCTCGCCGCCGGGGCGCGGAAAAATGAGGTGGAACGGGCCGTCCGGCCCTAGCGCATTCGCTGCATCACGGAAGAACTCCCTCGACCACCAGGACCCCTAGTGCGAGGGGTCCGCGCTTGCCGCAGACCTCGCTGCCTGCGGCCTGGTCATCACCCGGGGCACCCCGCCACGGACGGAGGGTTGCCGGACAGCGGGCCGGGGCCGTAGTCGCTGTCACTCGTGACCTGGGCAGGAGTATGCCATGAGGGGATCGCCGCCCACAGTCCCCGGTCCGCATCCCGGACAGCTAGGGTGGGCCGCTGTACCGGACACGGGGTGCCCCGCGCGGGGCTGAGATCACACCCGTCGAACCTGAACCAGTTCGTACTGGCGGAGGGATGTCATCCATGTCAGCGCCGCATGCCCGCGTCTTCGACGGGCGGATGCCCGCCGCACCCGGTGATCTGCGAATGGAGGCGCGCGGTATCGCGCCGGTGCCCGAGGCCCACCGCTACGGCGGACCGGGACGGCTGTTCACCGTGTGGTTCGCCCCGAACCTCACCATGACCGGCGTGTTCACCGGCACCGTCGGCGTCACCCTCGGCCTGGACTTCACCACCGCGCTGGCCGCCGTCGTCCTCGGCACCCTCCTCGGCGCGGTGCCCACCGCGTACCTGGGCACCTGGGGCAGCCTCACCGGGACCGGCCAGCTGCCGCTGGCCCGGCTGGCCTTCGGCCGGGCTGTCGCGGTGCCCGGCGTACTGCAGTGGCTGTCCTCGGTCGCCTGGGACGCGCTCATCGGCCTGTTCGGCGGCGACGCGCTGGCCCGGCTGTGCGGCTGGCCGTTCTGGCTGGGGGTGCTGGTGATGATGGCCGTCCAAGGGGCGCTCGGCGTACTGGGCTACGAGGCCATCCACCGCACACAGAAGGTGATGACCTTCGTCCTCGCCGCGGCCTTCCTCGCCCTGGCCGTCAAGCTGCCGCACGGCGGCCACCCCGCCGCGACCGCCCACGGCGCCGACCGCGCCGGCGCGTTCGTCCTGACCAGCACGATCGCGCTGAGCCTGGCGCTGTCGTGGGCGCCCTACGCCAGCGACTTCAGCCGCTATCTGCCCCGCGCCACCTCCCGTCCCCGCATGTTCTGGTGCACCCTCCTGGGCGTCACCGTCTCCTTCGTGGCCGTCCAGGCACTCGGGCTGTGGGGAGCCGCCGCCTTCACCGACCAGACGGCCCGGGGCGTCGATGAGGTGCTGGGCGGCGGCACGGTCGGCGCGTTCGGCCTGCTGGCCGTGGCGCTCGCCGCTCTGTGCAGCAACGCCATGAACGACTACAGCGGCTCACTGGCCCTGCAGACCGTCGGCGTACGCGTCCCCCGCCCGCTCGCGGCGGGCCTCGCCGCCGTACTCGGCTTCCCGCTGGTGCTGTGGATGCACGCCGCCGACACCACCGCCCGCTTCCAGAACGTGCTGCTGTTCGTCGGCTACTGGATTCCCGGCTTCGTCGCGGTCGTGGCCGTCGACTGGCTCGCCCGCCGCCGGGGCGGCGCGCCTCTCGACCCGGCCACCGAGACCGCACAGCCCTGGTGGCCGGCGCTCCTGGCCTTCGCCGCCGCCTTCCTGGCGGCGGTGCCCTTCATGGACACCAGCCTGTACACGGGCCCGGTGGCCAAGGCCCTGCACGGGGCCGACCTCGCCTACTACACGGCGTTCCTCGCGGCGCTGGTCGTCTACGCGCCCCTCAGACTGCGACTGGTCGCCCTGCCGGAGGGGCTGAGTGCCCGGAAGGGCTGAGTGCCGGGGCTCGGCCCCGATCCCCGACCCGCCCTCCGGGCGTGTCCTCAATCGCCGGACGGGCTGGTTTTCCGGCCGCAGACCTACGCGTTGCTCGCCAGCACCCACCGCTCCAGCGCGCTCCGCGCCGCCCCCGAGTCGATCGACTCGGCCGCCCGCGCCACGCCCGCCGCGATCCGCTCCGCGAGCGGCTTGTCGCCGGCCCCCGGCTCCAGCGCCGTCAGCGCCGCCGCCGAGTTCAGAAGCACCGCGTCCCGTACCGGACCCGTCTCCCCCGCCAGCAGCCGCCGCGCCACATCGGCGTTGTACGACGCGTCCGCACCGCGCAGCGCCTCCACCGGGGCCAGGTCCATCCCGACATCCCGCGGGTCGAACGTCTCCTGGCGTACGACGCCGTCCCGGACCACCCACACCTGCGAGGTCGCCGTCACCGTCAGCTCGTCCAGACCGTCATCGCCGCGGAACACCAGCGCCGACGAGCCGCGCTCCGCCAGCACACCGGCCACGATCGGCGCCATCCGGGCGTCGGCGACGCCCGTCGCCTGAGCCCGCACCCGCGCCGGGTTGGTCAGCGGGCCGAGGAAGTTGAACGTGGTGGCGATGCCCAGCTCGCGCCGCGCCGGCGCGACATGCCGCAGCGACGGGTGGAACTTCACCGCGAAGCAGAAGGTGATCCCCGCCTCCTCGGCGATCTCGGCGACCCGCCGCGGGCTGATCTCCAGATTGACGCCGAGCTTCTCCAGCACATCGGAGGCGCCGCTGGCGGAGGACGAGGCGCGGTTGCCGTGCTTGACGACCCGCGCGCCGGTGCCGGCGACGACCAGCGCGGACATGGTCGAGATGTTGACGGTCTTGGCGCAATCGCCGCCCGTACCGACGATGTCGACGGTCGGCCCGGGGACCTCGATCACCTTCGCGTGGTCGTACATGGTCCGCACGAGACCGGACACCTCGTCGACGGTCTCGCCCTTGGCCCGCAGCGCGACCGCGAATCCGGCGATCTGGGCGTCGGTGGCCTCGCCGCGCATGATCCGGTCCATGGCCCAGGCGGTGTCGTCGGCGCTGAGGTCCTGGCCGCTGAGCAGCGAGGTCAGTACCTCCGGCCAGGTGCGGGCCGTCGCGGTGCTGTCGCCTCCGGCCGGGGTCACAACGTCCATGGTCCGCTCCTGGATCCGTGGGTGGGCAGGGAAGGGGTCCGCTCTTCGGCGGCCCGTGGCAAGCCTATCGGCGTGAGAACGCCATCGGCCCCACGCCCGTATGGCGGACAACGACCAGGGCCCCGGTGCGGACCCTGAGGTCCGGACCGAGGCCCTGGCGGTGGCGTCAGCTAACCGTGCGAGAGATCAGTGGTGGCCGTGGCCGCTGGTGATCTCGTCGTGCTCCGCGCGCGTCGGCTTCGGGATGACGTTGTCCCCGCCGTAGTAGCTCTTGGAGAGCTTCGAGCGGAGCTTCTGCGACCGCTTTATCTTGCGGGTGACGCCGTTCTCGTCGACCGCCGGTCCGACCTCGTAGGGCTCCGGCTGCTCATGCTGGGTGAGCACGTGCAGCTGCTCCTGCGAGAGCGGCTGGTGGACCTCGACGAACTCACCGTGCGGCAGCCGCTTGATGATGCCGGTCTCGCGACCGTGCAGCACCTTGTCGCGGTCGCGGCGCTGGAGGCCGAGGCAGATGCGCTTGGTGGCGATGAAGGCCAGGACCGGGCCGGCGAAGAAGCCGATCCGCACAAACCACGTGATCGAGTTGATCGAGAGGTGGAAGTGGGTGGCCCACAGGTCGTTACCGCCACCGATCAGCATGACGAAGTACGCGGTCAGCCAGGCGACACCGAAGGCGGTGCGGGTCGGGGCGTTGCGCGGGCGGTCCAGGATGTGGTGCTCGCGCTTGTCCCCGGTGATCCAGGACTCGATGAAGGGGTAGACCCCGATCGCCATGAGAACCAGCGGGAAGGCCACGATCGGGATGAACACGCCCAGGACGAGCGTGTGACCCCAGGCGTTGATCTCCCAGCCGGGCATCACACGGACCAGACCCTCGGCGAAGCCCATGTACCAGTCGGGCTGGGCGCCCGTGGACACCTGGTCGGGCCGGTAGGGGCCGATCATCCAGATGGGGTTGATGGTGGCGATCGCCGAGAGGGCCGCGATCACACCGAAGACCAGGAAGAAGAAGCCGCCCGCCTTGGCCATGTAGACCGGGAGCAGGGGCATGCCGACCACGTTCTTGTTGGTCTTTCCGGCCCCGGGGAACTGCGTGTGCTTGTGGTAGAAGACCAGGATCAGGTGCGCCACCAGCAGACCGAGCATGATGCCCGGCAGCAGCAGGACGTGGACCGGGTAGAGCCTCGGGATGAGGTCCATACCGGGGAACTCGCCGCCGAACACGAACATCGAGATGTACGTGCCCACGACCGGGATCGACAGGAACACGCCCTCGATGAACCGCAGACCGGTGCCGGAGAGCAGGTCGTCGGGGAGCGAGTAGCCGGTGAAGCCGGTCAGCATGCCGAGGAAGAACAGCAGGAAGCCGAAGAGCCAGTTGATCTCGCGCGGCTTGCGGAACGCACCGGTGAAGAACACCCGCATCATGTGCACGAGCATCGCGGAGAGGAAGACCAGCGCCGCCCAGTGGTGGATCTGCCGGATCAGCAGACCGCCGCGCACCTCGAAGCTGATGTCGAGCGTCGAGGCGAACGCCTCGGACATCTTGACACCCTGCATCGGCACGTACGGGCCGTGGTACGTGACCTCTTCCATGCTGGGGTGGAAGAACAGCGTCAGATACACACCCGTGAGGATGATGATGATGAAGCTGTAGAGCGCGACCTCACCCAGCATGAAGGACCAGTGGTCCGGGAAGATCTTGCGCATATTGGCCTTGGCGAGGCTGTAGATGCCCAGCCGGCCGTCTGCCCAGTCGGCGACGCGCTCGCCCGCGGGCGCTTTGCCGCGCCGCTGCGTATCGGTGTCCGTTGCAGTACTCATCCGCGCTCCCAGAAAGCAGGACCGACGGGCTCCGAGAAGTCGCCCACGGCTTCGAGGTACCCCTCGTCATTGGCCTTGATCCGCAGCTGCGGCAGAGCGTGACCCGCCGGACCGAAGATCACTCGGCCACCGTCGGAGAGGTCGAACGTCGACTGGTGGCAGGGGCACAGGACGTGGTGCGTCTGCTGCTCGTACAGGTTGATCGGGCAGCCGACGTGGGTGCAGATCTTCGAGAACGCGACGATGCCCTCGTGCGACCAGTCCAGCTCGCGCTTGTCCTTGATGTTCTCCGGCTGCAGCCGGACCAGCATCAGGGCCGCCTTTGCGATCTCCGTCTGGAAGTCGTGCTGGTCCTCGTTCATGCCCTCGGGCATGGCGAAGGTCAGCGAGCCGACGAGGATGTCCTCGGGACGCAGCGGCTGCATGGTGTTGTAGTTCATCAGCCGCTTGCCCTTGGCCCACTTGGTGTGCCGGAGCTTGGTGCCCGGCAGCGGGCCGAGGTCGCGGAGCAGCACGAGACCGGAGAGCGGCACCAGCGCGAGCGCACCGAAGAGCGTGTTGCGCGCCAGCTTGCGCCGACCGAAGCCGGACTCCTCGGCGCCGGTCCGGAAGTCCTCCAGGACCTTGGCCTTGACCTCGGGGGGTGCCTCGATGGGGTGGCGCTCGTCGGCGATCTCCACATCGGACATCAGGGTGCGGGCCCAGTGGACCGCGCCCGCGCCGATGGCGAACAGCGCGATGCCGAGGGTCAGTCCCAGCGCGAAGTTGAGCGCGCTGACGTGGCCGATCGGGAAGACATAGATGTACTGGTCGACCGGGAAGGCCACAAACGAGGCGATGAAGGCGATCGTGGCGAGCATCGAGACCGTGAAGAGCAGGGCGACGGTGCGCTCGGACCGTTTCGCGGCCCGCTCGTCGATGTCCTGCACGCGGTGCTCGTGCGGGGGCAGCCCCGGGTCCGCGAACGGGTCCTCGGAGACCGCTACCGCGCCCTCCCCGGCCGCCCGCTCCTCCGGCAGCTTGTCTTCTGCGTCTGGCATCTCGTGGCTACTCATGACTTCTTGGCCTTTGCGGTCCGGGCGGCGACCCAGATGGTGAGGACGATCAGCGCGCCCATGCCGAAGACCCAGCCGAACAGGCCCTCGCTGACCGGGCCGAGCCCGCCGAGCTCAAGGCCGCCGGGGGTCTTGGACTTGTCGCTGTTGACCGTGTCGAGGTACGCGATGATGTCCTTCTTGTTCTTCTCCGGCATCGTGGTGTCGGGGAAGGAGGGCATGTTCTGCGGGCCGGTCTGCATGGCCTCGTAGAGGTGCTTGGGGCTGACGCCATCGAGGGCCGGCGCGTACTTGCCGTTCGTCAGGGCACCGCCCTTGCCGGCGAAGTTGTGGCACTGCGCGCAGTTCGTACGGAAGAGCTCCCCGCCCTTCGCGATGTCCGCGCCCTCAGGGTTGTACTCGCCCTTGGCGGGGGTCACCGGACCCGCGCCGAGCGAAGCGATGTACCCGGCCAGCTGCTCGATCTCGGCGTCCGAGTAGATCTTCTTCTTCTTCGGCACCTGAGCGCCCGGCTGCTGGGCGGGCATACGGCCGGTGCCGACCTGGAAGTCCACGGCGGCGGAGCCCACTCCGACCAGGCTCGGGCCGTCGGAGGTCCCCTGACCGCCCGTGCCGTGGCAGCTGGCGCAGCCGACGGCATAGAGCTTCTTGCCCTCCTCGATGGCGAGGGACTGGGCGGAGCTGTCATCGGCCTTCGCCTCGCTCGGCGAGAACGCGGCGTACAGCCCCCCAGTGACCGCCAGCGCGAAGAGTAGGACGACGAGCGCAGCCAGCGGATGGCGCCGTCGTGCGGAGAGCTTTTTCACGGATTACCCCGGTGTCAGGATCTTCTGCGTCGATGCTTTAAGGACGTGGTTCCGGTCGCGGTGACCGGCTTACTTGATCATGTAGATCGTGGCGAAGAGGCCGATCCAGACGACATCGACGAAGTGCCAGTAGTAGGACACGACGATCGCCGCCGTCGCCTGCTGGTGGGTGAACCTCTTGGCCGCGTACGTCCTGCCCAGGACCAGCAGGAAGGCGATGAGACCGCCCGTCACATGCAGTCCGTGGAAGCCGGTGGTCAGGTAGAACACCGAACCGTACGGGTCGGACGAGAGCGAGAGCCCTTCGTGCTTGACCAGTTCGGTGTATTCGAAGATCTGACCGCCGATGAAGATCGCGCCCATCATGAAGGTGATCACGAACCAGGTGCGCAGCTTCTTCACGTCGCCGCGCTCGGCAGCGAAGACACCGAGCTGGCAGGTGAGGGAGGAGAGCACCAGGATCGTGGTGTTCGTCGCCGAGAACGGGAAGTTCAGCGCGGACGCCATTTCCTTCCAGTGGTCGGCTCCGGTCACCGATCGCAGGGTGAAGTACATCGCGAAGAGGGCCGCGAAGAACATCAGCTCGGAACTCAACCAGATGATGGTTCCGACGCTGCTGAGGTTCGGTCGGTTGACCGACGGGTGCGCGTGCCCGGTATCTACTGCTGTTGCTGTCGCCACGACCGACATTATGTCGGTCGCTTATCCAGCCCTCACTCCCGGGGGTCCTGTTCGGAGTGTCAAGGGCATCGATGCTGCTCGTCGGGGCCCTTCCGGCCAGTCCCTCGAAGGAGGGAGAGATCTGTACGCCCCCTCCTCCGGGCGGCTGTACCGGAGTAGCATCCGCGACAGGAGCCCAGGGGATCACTTACTTCGCCCGGAGGAAGCCATGCGGCCGACCGCAACGGTGCTGGTCTACAGCGACGACGCGAGCACCCGCGAGCAGGTGCGGCTCGCGGCCGGGCGGCGGCCCGCCGCCGATGTGCCGCCGGTCGAGTTCGTCGAGTGCGCGACCCTCCCCGCCGTCCTCTCGGCGCTGGAGGACGGCGGTATCGACGCGTGTGTGCTGGACGGCGAGACGGCGCCCGCGGGCGGTATGGGCGTCTGCCGGCAGATCAAGGACGAGATCTTCCGGTGTCCGCCGGTGCTGCTCCTCATCGGCCGCCCGCAGGACGCCTGGCTGGCCGCCTGGAGCCGCGCGGAGGCAGCGATCACCCATCCGGTGGACCCGGTGGCCCTGGCGGACGCGCTGGCCGGGCTGCTGCGCACGCGGCTCTCCCTGGACGCCTGACGTCGCGGGGGCCATGGGGGTCACACCTGGGGCCGGAGTCGGGCCGAGTCGGCCGGATCGGCGCCGTCCCGCTGACTGGCGAGGGCGCTGCCCTGACGCCAGTTGCCCCAGGCCATGTTCCAGTCGCCGTAGCCGTTGTCGAACGTCGGCATATCGTCTCCATTGCTGTTCACGACCCTGACGATGTCTCCGAGGCGCACGGTGTCGAAGAACCACTCGGCGTTCGCCGTGCTCATACCGGTGCAGCCATGACTGACGTTGGCGACGCCCTGGGCGCCGGTGGACCAAGGCGCGGCGTGCACATATTCACCGCTCCACGTCACCCGGGCGGCCCAGTAGACCATCAGGTCGTAGGAGTTCCCGAGACCGATGCTGGCGCCGGTCATCCGTACGGAGGATTCCTTGGCGAGAATCACCTTGATGCCGTTACGGGTGTCGAAGCCGGGCATACCGGTGGTGATCGGGATGGTCCGGATCGGCACCCCGTTCCGCCTCACCGTCATCTGGTGGGTGCCGGAGTCGGTGAGGGCCTCAAGACGGTCACCGGTGGTCAACCGCAGCGACTTGGCGGCGCCGCCGTAGAGCCCGCCGCCGATCCTGATGCCGTTGAGGTTGGAGTGCACCTTGATCGTGGCGTGGGCGGGCCAGTAGTCCTGCGGACGGTAGTGCAGGTTCCGGTTGTCCACCCAGTGCCAGACACCCTCCACCGCGGGCTGTGAGTCGACCTTCAGGGCGCGCTCGATCACGGCCCGCGCCGACGGGTCCTTGACCGGTGCGCTCAGCTTGGCGGTGATGGGCTGCCCCACCCCGTACTCGCCCGCCTTGGGGCCGAAGGTGACCTTCAGCCGCTTGTGGGCGGAGCCGGTGGTGGTGAAGTCGATCGTGCGGCGGCCCGGGGCGCCGCCGGAGTCCTCCGTGGACACCTTCAGCGTGTAGTGCGCGCCCGCGGCCAGCGGCACGGTGCTGCGCCACCGGCTGCCGTCGGGGGTCAGCTCACCCCGGACGTAACGGCCCGCGGCGTCGGTGGCCGTGACATCCGTGATCCGGCTGTCGTCGCCCTTGGCCGTCACTTCGAGCGGCTTGTCCGGATCGGCCTTGTGGCCGTCGTCGTCGCCGCTGAAGGAGATCTGGTCGGCGGCGTCGTACGGCTTGGCTGACAGCGGGTCCGAGGAGGAGCCCCCGCATCCACTCAGCCCCACTATCAGCGGCGCCACCAGAAGGGCGCAGGTGAACACCGCCCGGGTTCGAGATGATCGAGGTGTGTGGCTCATGGACCCACGCTAAGAACCGCCGCCGCGTTCGGCGCGCGGAGTGAAGCAGCGGGGTGACACCCGGACGGAGTACACGAGCGGGGCCCGGACACCTGGGGAGGTGTCCGGGCCCCGCTCGCTCGCCGATCGGGAACCGGCTACTGGTTCGCGTTCTCGCCGCGGTAGTACTCGAAGACCCAGCCGAAGAGGCCGACCATCACGATCGGGGCCGAGAAGAAGAGCAGCCACCAGCCGAAGGCGATGGCCATGAAGGCCAGGGCGCCACCGACGGCCAGGGAGAGCGGCTGCCAGCTGTGCGGGGAGAAGAAGCCCAGCTCACCGGCGTCGTCCGCGACATCCGCGTCCTTGTTGTCCTGCGCCCCGGCGTCCACCCGGCGAGCCGTGAAGGCCAGGTAGTAGCCGATCATGATGCTCAGTCCGAAGGCGAGGAAGAGCGCGGTGGTGCCGGCGGGCTCCTTCGACCACACGCCGTACACGATCGCCATCACCAGCATGAAGACGGCGAGCCAGATGAACATCCGTCCCTGGATCTTCACTTGCCGGCCTCCTTGCCACCCACGAGGGCCTTGTCACCAGCGGGCGCGCCGTGGTTCTCGAGCTGGTCGAGCGCCGCGATCTCCGGGTGGTGCAGATCGAACGCCGGGGATTCGGAACGAATCCTGGGCAGGCTGACGAAGTTGTGCCGCGGCGGCGGGCAGGAGGTCGCCCACTCCAGCGAACGGCCGTAGCCCCACGGGTCGTCGACCTCGACCTTCTTGCCGTACTTGGCCGTCTTCCAGACGTTGTAGAAGAACGGCAGGACCGACAGACCGAGAAGGAAGGAGCTGATGGTCGAAATCGTGTTCAGCGTGGTGATGCCGTCGGCCGCCAGGTAGTCGGCGTACCGGCGCGGCATGCCCTCGGCGCCCAGCCAGTGCTGCACCAGGAACGTGCCGTGGAAGCCCACGAACAGCGTCCAGAAGGTGATCTTGCCGAGCCGCTCGTCCAGCATCTTGCCGGTGAACTTCGGCCACCAGAAGTGGAAGCCGGCGAACATCGCGAAGACGACGGTGCCGAACACCACGTAGTGGAAGTGGGCCACCACGAAGTACGAGTCGGAGACGTGGAAGTCCATCGGCGGCGACGCCAGGATCACACCGGTCAGACCACCGAAGACAAAGGTGATCAGGAAGCCGGTCGCCCAGAGCATCGGGGTCTCGAAACTCAGCGACCCCTTCCACATCGTGCCGATCCAGTTGAAGAACTTCACCCCGGTCGGCACCGCGATGAGGAACGTCATGAAGGAGAAGAACGGCAGCAGCACACCGCCGGTGACATACATGTGGTGCGCCCACACCGTCACCGAAAGGCCGGCGATGGAGATCGTCGCGGCGATCAGGCCGATGTAACCGAACATCGGCTTCCGGGAGAAGACCGGAATGACCTCCGAAATGATGCCGAAGAACGGCAGCGCGATGATGTACACCTCTGGATGGCCGAAGAACCAGAAGAGGTGTTGCCAGAGCAAGGCGCCGCCATTGGCCGCGTCGAAGACATGTGCCCCGAATTTCCGATCCGCCTCCAGCGCGAAGAGCGCGGCGGCGAGGACCGGGAAGGCGAGCAGCACCAGCACGGCGGTGAGCAGCACGTTCCAGGTGAAGATCGGCATACGGAACATCGTCATGCCCGGAGCGCGCATGCAGATGATGGTGGTGATGAAGTTGACCGCACCGAGGATCGTGCCGAAGCCGGAGAGGGCCAGACCCATGATCCACATGTCCGCGCCGACACCCGGCGAACGGACCGCGTCCGACAGCGGGGAGTAGGCGAACCAGCCGAAGTCGGCCGCGCCCTGCGGGGTCAGGAACCCGCCCACCGCGATCAGTGAGCCGAAGAGGTACAGCCAGTAGGCGAACATGTTCAGCCGCGGGAACGCCACATCGGGCGCGCCGATCTGCAGCGGCATGATCCAGTTCGTGAAGCCGGCGAACAGCGGGGTGGCGAACATCAGCAGCATGATCGTGCCATGCATGGTGAACGCCTGGTTGAACTGCTCGTTGTTCATGATCTGCGTGCCGGGGCGGGCGAGCTCGGCGCGCATGAAGAGCGCCATCAACCCGCCGATACAGAAGAACGCGAACGACGTGACGAGGTAGAGCGTGCCGATCGTCTTGTGGTCGGTGGTGGTCAGCCACTTGACGACGACATTGCCGGGCTGCTTACGGCGCACCGGCAACTCGCCCTCGTGAGAGGCGGTCGCGTCGGCACCCTGAGGTTCGTTGAGGATGCTCACTTGTTCTTGGTCTCCGCGTTCTTGGCGGCGTCCGTCTGCTCAATGCCCGCCGGGATGTAGCCGGTCTGGCCCTTCTTCACCAGGTCCTTCAGGTGCTGCCGGTAGCGCTCCGGCGACACGACCTTGACGTTGAAGAGCATCCGGGAGTGGTCGACGCCGCACAGCTCGGCGCACTTGCCCCTGAAGGTCCCCTCGCGGTTGGGGGTCACCTCGAACCGGTTGGTGCGGCCCGGAATGACGTCCATCTTCATCAGGAAGGGGACTACCCAGAACGAGTGGATGACATCGCGGGAGGTCAGGATGAACTGAACCGACTCGCCCTTCGGCAGCCACAGGGTGGGACCCGGGTTGCCGGTCTGCGGGTTCCGTTCACCGGGGGTACCGGCGTCGTACACGCCCTCGGCGCCCTTGGGCACCGCCGTGAGCACGCGGTTGGGGATGGCCGAGATCTCCTTGGCGTTCTGCTTCGGAGTGGCGGTGTCCCCGTCCACGTTCTCCATGTAGTTGAAGCCCCAGCTCCACTGGTAGCCCACCACGTTGACCACGTGGTCGGGCTTCTTGGAGGTCTTGAGGAGGGCGTTCTCATCGCGTGCGGTGAAGTAGAAGAGCACCGAGACGATGATGATCGGGACCACGGTGTACAGCGCCTCGATCGGCATGTTGTACCGGGTCTGCGCGGGAATCTCGATCTTGGTCCTGCTGCGGCGGTGGAAGATGACCGCCCAGATGATCAGGCCCCAGACCAGTATGCCCGTGGCGAGCGCTGCCGCCCACGAGCCCTGCCACAGGGAGAGGATCCGCGGCGCCTCCTCCGTGACGGGAGTGGGCATTCCGAGGCGGGGGAAGTCCTTGGATGTGCAACCGGTGGCGGTCGCCAGGACCACGCCCGCGGCCAGCGCCTGCAGCAGCTTCCGCCGCACCGGGCGCCGCGACGAGCGGTCGGAGCCGTTGGGACTCACGTAGCGCCTTCCCGAGAGTCTCGCCCGCGCCGTCGGCCGCGGCCGTCTGTCTGGTCGGTCGCCGGCCCGGTGCGGGCAGGGGTTTGGATGTTTATGCGGACCAAACCCTACTGGACGCCATTTGGGGCTGCGCGGGGAGGGTGCTCAACGCGCCGGACCGCTCCCCGAAGGGGGGAATCCCCTGCTCCGCCAGCGGTTTTCGGCCCCGGTACGGCCGGTGCCCGGCCCCGGATCCGCACGCCGCCCAGGACCCCCGTTCCGCCGACCCCGCTTTCGGGGACATGCTTTCGGGGAGTCCTCCGGGCGGAGCGACTAGCGTTTCGTATGTGCCCTACTTCGACGCGGCCTCATCCGCTCCCCTGCACCCCGTCGCCCAGCAGGCGCTGCTCGCCGCCCTCGACGAGGGGTGGGCCGACCCGGCGCGACTCTACCGGGAGGGGCGGCGCGCCCGGCTGCTGCTGGACGCCGCGCGGGAGGCGGCGGCCGAGGCCGTCGGCTGCCGCCCGGACGAGCTCGTCTTCACCCCCTCGGGGACCCGCGCGCTGCACGACGGGATCGCCGGGGCGCTCGCGGGCCGCCGCCGGGCCGGGCGCCATCTGATCGTCTCCGCCGTCGAGCACTCCGCGGTGCTGCACGCCGCGGCCACACACCAGGCGGGCGGCGGCACGGTGGCCGAGGTCCTGGTGGACCGCGCCGGCCGGGTCGCGCCCGGTGCCTATGCGGCAGCTCTGCGGGAGGCCCCCGGCGCCACCGCCCTGGCCTGCCTCCAGTCCGCCAACCACGAGGTCGGCACGGTGCAGCCGGTGGCCGAGGTGGCGGAGGAGTGCGCGGCGGCGGACGTACCGCTGCTGGTGGACGCGGCGCAGTCGCTGGGCTGGGGCCCCGTGGAGGGCCATTGGTCGCTCCTCACCGCGAGCGCCCATAAGTGGGGTGGCCCCTCGGGGGTCGGGCTGCTCGCCGTTCGCAAGGGTGTGCGCTTCGCGCCCCAGGGCCCCGCCGACGAACGGGAGTCGGGCCGCGCCCCCGGGTTCGAGAACCTCCCCGCCATCGTCGCCGCGGCCGCCTCCCTGCGGGCCGTGCGCGCGGAGGCCGCGGCCGAGGCGGAGCGGCTGCGGGGGCTGGTGGACCGGATCCGGGCGCGGGTGCCTGAACTGGTGGGGGATGTGGAGGTGGTGGGCGATCCGGAGCGGCGGCTGCCGCATCTGGTGACCTTCTCGTGTCTCTATGTCGACGGCGAGGCACTCCTCCATGAGCTGGACCGCGCGGAGTTCTCCGTCTCGTCCGGCTCGTCCTGCACGTCGAGCACGCTGACGCCGAGCCATGTGCTGCGGGCGATGGGCGTGCTGTCCGAGGGCAACATCCGGGTCTCGCTCCCGCGCGGGACCGCACCAGAGGATGTGGAGCGGTTCCTGGACGTGCTGCCGGTGGTGGTGCGGGGCGTACGGGAACGGCTGGGCGCGCCGCGGGAGCCGGCGGGAGCCGCGGAGCCCGCCGCCGACCTGGTGGTCGACTCCCTCGGCAAGCGCTGCCCGATCCCCGTGATCGAACTGGCCAAGGTCATCGGCGAGGTGCCGGTGGGCGGGCTGGTGACGGTCCTGGCCGACGACGAGGCGGCCCGGCTGGACATCCCGGCGTGGTGCGAGATGCGGGGCCAGCACTACGAGGGCGAACTCCCCGCCGAGCGGGGCGTGGCCTACCGGGTGCGCCGCCGGGTCTGATCCGGTCCGGCGGTCCCGCCCGGTCCCATGGTCCGGCCCGGTCCGGTGGGGAGCGCCCACCGGACCGGTCCCGGCTCAGACCAGGTGGTCGTTGATCTCGGCCGCCGCCTCATGGCCGTAGGCCTTGGCGAAGCGCTCCATGAAGTGGCCGCGGCGCAGCTCGTACTCCTGGGTGCCCACCGTCTCGATGACGAGCGTCGCGAGCATGCAGCCCACCTGGGCGGCGCGCTCCAGCGAGAGGTTCCAGGACAGTCCGGAGAGGAAGCCCCCGCGGAAGGCGTCGCCGACGCCGGTCGGGTCGGCCTTCACGTCCTCCTCCGGGCAGCCGACGGCGATCGGCTCCTCGCCGTCGCGCTCGATCCGTACGCCCTGCGCGCCCAGCGTGGTGACGCGGGTGCCGACCTTGGCGAGGATCTGGTCCGCGGTCCAGCCGGTCTTCGTCTGGATCAGCGCGGCCTCGTACTCATTGGTGAAGAGGTACTCCGCCCCTTCGACCAGCAGCCGGATGTCCTCGCCGTCCATGCGGGCGAGCTGCTGGGAGGGGTCGGCGGCGAAGGGGATGCCGCGCGAGCGGCACTCCTCGGTGTGGCGGACCATCGCCTCCGGGTCGTCCGCGCCGATCACCACGAGGTCGAGCCCGCCGACCCGCTCGGCGATCGGCTGGAGCTCGATCTGGCGGGCCTCGCTCATCGCGCCGGTGTAGAAGGACGCGATCTGGTTGTGGTCGGTGTCCGTGGTGCACACGAAGCGCGCGGTGTGCAGGACCTCGGAGATCCGGACGGACGAGGTGTCCACCCCGTGGCGGTCCAGCCAGGCGCGGTATTCGGCGAAGTCCTCACCGGCCGCGCCGACCAGGATCGGGCGCAGCCCGAGCAGGCCCATGCCGAAGCAGATGTTGGGCCCCACGCCGCCTCGGCGGACGTCGAGGGTGTCGACCAGGAAGGAGAGGGAGACCGTATGGAGCTGATCGGCGACCAGCTGATCGGCGAAGCGGCCGGGGAAGGTCATCAGATGGTCGGTGGCGATGGAGCCGGTAACGGCGATACGCACGGGAGTCGCTCCTGCGGGGCGGCGGCGAAGTCGGACGCTTCACGCTACCGGCTCCATCACGCCCATACGAACGGAAGAAACTACCCGATAGTAGGGCTTTTTTCACTCGGGCCCGCTGCATACGGTGCGTATCTACGGGGTACACGTTTGCGACCCCTCGGAGCAGGGAGACCGTATGCCGAAGCACCTCACCCCCGCACTTCCCGCCGGCGCCATCGAGCCCGAATATCTGGAGGAACTGCGCGGCGACTGTGCGCGGATGGCACCGCACTGGGCGGTCACCGTATCGCCTCCCGCCACGCCCGTACCCCCGTCCCGTATCCGCGGGATCACCGTGCCGCCCGCGTCGGCCGATCTGCTGGCCGGTATGTCGGACTACGGCGACTGACTTCCGCGGCGACGGAAGGAACCAGCCGCCCCTTCGCTCCGTCTCATCGGCATCTCCTCGCGAGGGATGGGACCGTAGACCGTGAGCGGAGCCGAAGGAGCGAAACGGTGAGCACCGAGGACACCGACACCCCGCAGACCCCCGACGACGACACCCCACGGACGCGGCGCCGTTCGCCACTGGCCGTCGTGTCGGTGGCGGCCGCGGTTCTGGTCGCCGGTGGCGGCGGGGCCTACTGGGCCTCCACCGCGGTGGACCGCGGCACAACCCCGGGCGCGGCACACAAAGACGGATCGCCGAAGCCCCTCGCCCTCGACGCGTACGCCTCCCCCGCCGGACAGGAGGGGAACGGGGGCGACGAGGGCATCGCGCCCGGCGAGCCCGACCCCCACGGCGGACGCTATGTGGTCACCGGCAAGCTGCCGGACGGGCCCGACTCGGCACCGGTCTATCTGACCGATCCGAAGGTCACCAAGGCCGAGGTGGCCCGGCTGGCGAAGGCCGTGGACGTACCCGGCAGCCCCCGCGCCGACCACGGCTTCTGGAAGGTCGGCGGCGCGCCGGACGCCAACGGCCCGGTGCTGCGGGTGAGCCGGAACGGGCCCGGCACCTGGTCGTACTCGCGGTTCGGGGCGCCGGGCGGCACCTCCTGCGTCCACCTGGACACGAGGACGGACGCCACCACGAGCGACAACGGAGCGAGCGACAAGAGCTGCCCGTCCTACCGCGACGGGGACGGCGCCAAGCGCGGCGACAACGGCGCCGGCGAGGGCAGCGACAAGGCCGTGTCCCAGGAGAAGGCCAAGCGTGCCGCCGAGCCGGTGCTCAAGGCGCTCGGACTGTCGGACGCCAAGCTCGACGCGCGTAATTTCTACGGCGCCGTGCGGATGGTGAACGCGGATCCGAGGTTGGGCGATCTGCCCACCCAGGGCTGGATGACCAGCCTGCAGGTCGGCGCCGACGGCCAGTTGGCCGGCGGCAGCGGCACGCTGTCGACGCCCAAGGAGGACGACAGCTATCCGCTGATCGGCGCGGACGAGGCGCTGAAGAAGCTCAACGCGACCGCGGCCAAGGGCCGTCACACCTCCGACAAGGTGACGGTGCGCAAGACCACCTTCGGACTCGCCGCCCATATGGTGGACGGACGGCAGGCACTCGTGCCGTCGTGGATCTTCGAGACCCGGCCGACCGGGACCAACGGTGTCGCGCTGACCCTCCCCTACCCCGCCGTGAAGCCCGAGTTCATCAAGAAGGCCGACACCCCGGGCCATGGCCAGTCGAGCAGCCGGCCGGGCAAGCCCGGCAAGAGCGCCAGGACCGACGACGTCACCTCGTACAGCGTGGACGGCAAGACCCTGACGCTGCACTTCTGGGGCGGGGTGTGCAACACCTACTCGGTCTCCGCGAAGGAGACGTCGAAGCAGGTGACGGTGGACATCAAGAGCAAGCCGACCCATCCGGGGCGGGCCTGCATCCTCATCGCCAAGCAGCTGGAGAAGAAGGTCACGCTGGACAAGCCGCTGGACGGGCGGAAGGTCGTGGACCGGTTGACCGGTGAGACGGTGCCGCCGCGGAAGTAACGCGTACGTCAAAGGGGGCGGGCCCGTGGGCCCGCCCCCTTTGACGTCGATATGACCCGGACTCAGCTGAAGGAGTCGCCGCAGGCGCACGAGCCCGTGGCGTTCGGGTTGTCGATGGTGAAGCCCTGCTTCTCGATGGTGTCGACGAAGTCGATCGAGGCACCGCCCAGGTACGGGGCGCTCATCCGGTCGGTGACGACCTTGACGCCGCCGAAGTCCTTGACGACGTCGCCGTCGAGCGCGCGCTCGTCGAAGAAGAGCTGGTAGCGCAGGCCGGAGCAGCCGCCGGGCTGGACGGCGACGCGCAGCGCGAGGTCGTCACGGCCCTCCTGCTCCAGCAGGCTCTTGACCTTCGACGCGGCGGCGTCGGACAGGATGATGCCCTCGCTCGCGGTGGTCTCGTCCTGAACGGTCATCTGCTTCTCTCCCGGGTCGTACGGACTGCTTGCCGTCGGCACCAACCAACGGCGCCCCGGATTCATTCCGGGCCCAGCGCTGTTCTCCTGCGCTCTTCATGCTCGCACACGGGTCGGCCGACCGGAATGCGTCACATCGACACGATGCCCATCGTCAAAGTGACGTGAACCGGATATGATAGATAACGTCATTTTGACGATTAGGGTTCCCAGCGAAGAAAGAAGGGTGCATGACGTGACCACCGCCCAGCCCCTCGACGTGCAGCCGACCCCGCTCGCTCTGCTGCTCCTCGGCCGTGAGGCCGACCCACGGAGCGAGCGCGGTGTGGAGTGCCCCGGAGACCTTCCGGCACCCTCCGACCCGGATCTGGTGGCCCGGGCCCGCGCGGCCAAGGAGAAGCTCGGGGACAAGGTCTTCGTGCTCGGCCACCACTACCAGCGCGACGAGGTCATCGAGTTCGCCGATGTCACCGGAGACTCCTTCAAGCTCGCCCGTGACGCGGCCGCCCGGCCGGACGCCGAGTTCATCGTCTTCTGCGGTGTGCACTTCATGGCCGAGTCCGCCGACATCCTGACCAGCGACGCCCAGCAGGTCGTCCTCCCCGACCTCGCGGCCGGCTGTTCGATGGCCGACATGGCCACCGCCGAGCAGGTGGCCGAGTGCTGGGACGTGCTGGCCGAGGCGGGCGTCGCCGATGTGACGGTGCCCGTCTCGTACATGAACTCCTCCGCCGACATCAAGGCGTTCACCGGCAAGCACGGTGGCACGATCTGCACCTCCTCCAACGCCCGCCGGGCCCTGGAGTGGGCCTTCGGGGAAGGCGAGAAGGTGCTCTTCCTCCCCGACCAGCACCTCGGGCGCAATACGGCGGTCCGCGACATGGGCATGTCGCTGGACGACTGCGTGGTCTACAACCCGCACAAGCCGAACGGCGGGCTGACCGGGGACGAGCTGCGCGCCGCGAAGATGATCCTGTGGCGGGGTCACTGCTCGGTGCACGGCCGCTTCTCGCTGGACTCGGTGCGCGATGTGCGCGAGCGGATACCGGGCGTCAATGTCCTGGTGCACCCCGAGTGCAAGCACGAGGTGGTGGCGGCCGCGGATCACGTCGGCTCGACCGAGTACATCATCAAGGCCCTGGAGGCGGCGCCCGCCGGGTCGAAGTGGGCGATCGGCACCGAGCTGAACCTGGTACGGCGGATCGCGAATCGTTTCGCCGGGGAGGGCAAGGAGATCGTCTTCCTCGACAAGACGGTGTGCTTCTGCTCGACCATGAACCGGATCGATCTGCCACATCTGGTGTGGGCGCTGGAGTCGCTGGTGGCGGGCAAGGTCGTCAACCGCATCCAGGTCGACCAGGAGACCGAAAGCTTCGCCAAGCTCGCGCTGGAGCGCATGCTGGCGCTGCCGTAGAGGTACGCGGATGCGGGGCGCGGGGGCCAGGCCCCGGCGCCCCGCATCCGCGTGGTCAGACCCCCGGCCGTACGAGGCCCGTCTCGTACGAGATCACGACCAGCTGGGCCCGGTCCCGTGCCCTGAGCTTCGCCATCGCGCGGTTCACATGGGTCTTCACCGTCAGCGGGCTGACCTCCAGCCGGCCCGCGATCTCGTCGTTGGAGAGGCCGCCGGCGACCTGGACCAGGACCTCGCGTTCGCGGACGGTGAGGGCGTCCAGGCGGGAGGAGTCGTAGGCGCTGTCGTCCTGGGCGCCGCCCTGGGCGAGGAAGCGGGCGATGAGGCCCTTGGTCGCGGTCGGGGAGAGCAGCGCCTCGCCCGCCGCCGCGATACGGATGGCCGCGAGCAGTTCCTCGGGCTCGGCGCCCTTGCCGAGGAAGCCGCTCGCCCCGGCGCGCAGCGAATCGACCACGTACTCGTCGACCTCGAAGGTCGTCAGCATGACGACCCGGACGTCCGCCAGCGAGGGGTCCTCGCTGATCAGGCGGGTCGCGGTCAGCCCGTCCGTACCGGGCATGCGGATGTCCATGAGGACGATGTCGGCGCCCTTGGCGCGGGCGATCTCGACCGCCTCCGCGCCGTCGGAGGCCTCGCCCACCACCTCCATGTCGGGTTCGGAGTCCACCAGGACGCGGAACGCGCTGCGCAGCAGCGCCTGGTCATCGGCGAGCAGCACCTTGATCGTCATGAGTCCCCTCCCATACGGGTCTGCAAGGGAAGTCTCGCCCGGACCTGGAATCCGCCCTCGGGGAGGGGTCCGGCCTCGCAGCTGCCACGCAGCGCGGCGACCCGTTCCCGCATGCCGAGCAGCCCGTGGCCGCCGCCCTCGGTCCCGTCCGGTTTCGCTCCCGCCCCGTCGTCCACCACGGTGACCTCCAGGGCGCCATGGGTGCGGACGATCCGGACCTCCACCCTGGCCTCGGGCCCGGCGTGCTTGTGCACATTGGTCAGGGCCTCCTGGACGACCCGGTAGGCGGTGAGGTCCACCGAGCCCGCCAGGGAGCCGAGCAGGTCCCGTAGGTCCGCCTCGACCTCGACGCGCATCCCGGCCCGTACGAAGCCGTCCACGAGCTGGTCCAGGACGGCGAGGCCGGGCGCCGGTTCGGTGGGGGCGGCGGGGTCGCCGTACTGCCGCAGCAGACCGACCGTGGCGCGCAGCTCGTCCAGGGCGGAGCGGCTCGCCTCCCGTACGTGCGCGAGCGCCTGCTTGGCCTGGTCGGGCCGGTTGTCCATGACATGGGAGGCGACCCCGGCCTGGACGTTGACCAGCGCGATGTGGTGCGCGACGACGTCATGCAGCTCGCGGGCGATGCGCAGCCGCTCCTCGGCGACCCGGCGGCGGGCCTCCTCCTCCCGGGTCCGCTCGGCCCGTACCGCCCGCTCCTCGATCGCGGCGATATAGGCGCGGCGGCTGCGTACGGCGTCGCCGGCGGCCGCGGCGAGGCCCGTCCAGGCGAAGATCCCCAGGTTCTCCTGGGAGTACCAGGGGCTGAGCCCGAAGAGCATTCCGGCCCCGGTGAGCAGCGCGGCGGTGGCGGCGCCGACCCGCCAGGTGGTGGGGCGGTCGGTGCGTGCCGCGACGGTGTAGAGCGCCACCACGACCGCGAGCACGATCGAGGTGCGCGGCGGTCCCACGTCATTGGTGGTGATCTCCACCAGGGTCAGGGCGCAGGTGAACGCGAGCACGCTGCACGGCAGGTCCCGGCGGAGGATCAGCGAGGCGGAGGAGAGGACCGCCAGCAGCACGAAGAACGGGCCCACCGGCTGGTGGCGCAGATGCGGGCCGGCCACCGCGCCGATCAGGATCAGCGCGAGGACGCTGAGGGCCAGCACGGTGTCCAGGGCCCGGGGGTGGGCGCACAGCCAGCGGTGCGGACGGGCCAGGCCCGGCCCGGCGGCGAGGGGAGTCACGGCATCCAACGGTAAGCGCCGCGGCGGACAGCCGCGGTCGCGGGCGGCCCGTGCCCGGCGGACGAGGGGCAGCGGGAAGGGGGTACGACCTGTGCCGGAGTGGGGTTCGCCCTAGCCCGGGATCAGCCCGTCGTCCTTGAGCAGCGACTTGACGTCCTCGAGCGTCGCGTCGGCGGCGGGCAGGATCAGCTCGGATGGTTCGAGCGAGTCGACGGGCAGCGGCTCCCCCGCCGAGCGCACCGCGTCGAGCAGCGTGCTGAACGTCCGCCGGAAGGCGTCCTGGTCGCCACCCTCGATCGCGGCGAGGAGTTCGTCGTCCAGCTCGTTCAGTCCGGGCAGCCGGTCGTCGGCCACCCGCACCTGCCCTTCCCCTATGATCCGTACGATCATGACGACCTCCTCAGGAGACCTCGCCCAGGCAGGGGACGCGGGCTACTGCTTGTCGAACTTGTGGCTGTTGGGGGACTGCTGGGCCTGGTCCTGCTTGCCGCTCTCGATGGCCTGCTGCGGGCTGCCGCCGGCCAGCTCGGCCTTCATCCGCTGAAGCTCAAGCTCCACATCCGTACCGCCGGAGATCCGGTCCAGCTCGGCGGCGATGTCGTCCTTGGCCATCCCGGACTGGTCGTCGAGCGCACCGGAGGCCAGCAGCTCGTCGATCGCGCCCGCGCGCGCCTGGAGCTGCGCGGTCTTGTCCTCGGCGCGCTGGATCGCCATGCCGACGTCGCCCATCTCCTCGGAGATGCCGGAGAACGCCTCGCCGATGCGGGTCTGCGCCTGGGCCGCGGTGTAGGTGGCCTTGATGGTCTCCTTCCGCGTACGGAACGCGTCGACCTTGGCCTGCAGCCGCTGGGAGGCGAGGGTGAGCTTCTCCTCCTCGCCCTGCAGCGTCTGGTGCTGCGTCTCCAGGTCGGTGACCTGCTGCTGCAGTGCGGCGCGGCGGGAGAGCGCCTCGCGGGCCAGGTCCTCACGGCCGAGCGCGAGCGCCTTGCGGCCCTGGTCCTCCAGCTTGGTGGACTGGCCCTGCAACTGGTTCAGCTGCAGTTCCAGGCGCTTTCGGGAGGTCGCCACGTCGGCGACGCCGCGACGCACCTTCTGCAACAGCTCAAGCTGCTTCTGGTACGAGTAGTCAAGGGTCTCGCGCGGGTCCTCGGCCCGGTCCAGGGCCTTGTTTGCCTTCGCGCGGAAGAGCATCCCCATACGCTTCATGACACCGCTCATGGGCCTCGCGCGCCCCCTTCTGACTGACGGACTTGAGACTCCGGCACTTCAACAGACCCAGCCTACGGGGCCTGCTTCCATTACCGCACTGTTCGGCCGCCCTCGTGCTCCTCCTGCAGGACGATCAGATGGCCGGCGCCTCCAGCGCAAGGAGGAGTGTGACCGCTGTGTCCCGATACGCCGGGACGCCGTTGCCGGATCGTTCCCCCGGAGGCTGGGGCGCTACCCCGTCACCCCGTACCCTTGGGTTTGTGTTCCGAAGCCGTTCCAAGGATGAGCAGGCCGCCACCGTCAAGGTGTCCGCGGACCAGCCGCAGCAGCCCCGTAACCCGCAGGCGCCCAAGGGCCGCCCCACGCCCAAGCGCAGCGAGGCCCAGTCCCAGCGCCGCAGCCTGGCGAAGACGCCGGCCAACCGCAAGGACGCCACCAAACGTCAGCGGGAGGCCCGCCGCGCCGATCTCGCCCGGCAGCGCGAGGCGCTGGCCAGCGGCGACGAGCGCTATCTGCCGGCCCGTGACAAGGGTCCGGTGCGGCGCTTCGCCCGTGACTTCGTGGACTCGCGGTTCGTGATCGCGGAGTTCTTCCTGCCGCTCGCGGTGGTCATCCTCGTCCTCAGCATGATCCGGGCCGGCGCCATGCAGAGCTATGTGCTGCTGCTGTGGATGGTCGTCATCCTCCTGATCGTGCTCAACTCCATCGTCATCGGCTTCCAGCTGAAGCGGCAGCTGCGCAAGCGGTTCCCCGACGAGAATCTGCGCGGCGCGGTGGCGTACGCCCTGATGCGTACCCTCCAGATGCGCCGCCTGCGGCTCCCCAAGCCGCAGGTCAAGCGCGGAGAGCGGCCCTGAGCGGCCAACCTTCCGGCTTTGCCGGCGGGGCGGCCGGCTGGCTCAGCCGCCTCGGGGGCTTACGGAACACGCTCCGGCAGGCGCTGGTCGCCCGCCAGCTCGATGAGCAGATCACCACGCGCTATCCGGTCGGACAGCGGCTGCGGGTCCTCGACGTCGGCCTCGGCCAGGGCACCCAGGCCCTGCGGCTGGCCCGCGCGGGCCATGAGGTGACCGGTCTGGAGTCCGACCCCACGATGCTGGAGGCGGTCCGCGCCGCGCTCGCCGACGAGCCCGAGGGCATCCGCAAGCGGGTCCGGCTGATCGAGGGCGACGGCCGGGACGCCGGTGCGCACTTCCTGCCGGGCGCCTTCGATGTGGTGCTCTGCCACGGCGTGCTGATGTACGTATCCGAACCGGATCCGCTGCTCGCCGGTCTCGCCCGGGTGCTCGCGCCCGGCGGTCTGCTCTCGCTGCTCGTACGGAACGCCGACGCGCTCGCCATGCGGCCCGGCCTCGCCGGGGACTGGGACACGGCGCTCAGCGCCTTCGACTCCCCCGCGTACACCAACCGGATCGGGCTGCGGGTACGCGCCGACCGGCGCGAAGAGCTGACCACGACCCTGACCGCGATCGGCGCCCCGCTGCTGGTACGGCGTGCGGGTCTTCACCGACCAGGCCCCGAGCACCGAGCCGCCCCCGCCGTCCCCCGAGTGGGACCGGCTGCTGGCGGCCGAGGAGCGGGCCGGGCGTACCGATCCGTATCGCGCGGTGGCGGCCCTGCTGCATCTGTGCGGGGTGCGCGGCTGACGGGGTGGCGGCGGCCTGCCGCCACCCCGCCGTGGGTCTACTCCGCCCGCAGACTCATCGGGCCGTAGATCTTCGAACCGTCCTCGAACAGGATCACCTGCTCCGCCCCTCCGTCGAGGAGCGCCCTCCACTCCTCACCGATCCACGACTCCGCGTCCCCCTGGGTCGGGAACTCCTCCGGCTGTACCGCGGGCTTCGTCTCCGTCCCGTCGGACTTCTCGAATCGCCATGTCCACGCCATGTTCGCCTCCTCCATCCCGCCGGTCCACACGTGATATCTGCCCGCAGCCTAGGCGACTGATCACTCCGTACGGGGTGGCCCCGCGCGACCGGCCCGGGCGGACGCGAGACGATCGGGACGTGGAACTCACTCTTCTGGGCACCGGGGCCCCCGACGGGCTGCCGCGCCACGGCTGTCCCTGCGCGGCCTGCGCCACCGCCGTCGGCGACGAGGCGCGCGCCGCGACGGCACTCCTGATCGACGGCGCGCTGCTGCTCGACCTCACCCCCGGGGCCGCCTTCGCCGCCGCGCGGGCCGGGTACTCGCTGGTCGGCGTGCGGCAGGTCCTCCTGTCGCATCCGCACGCGGGCCCGGCCGTCGAGTTCCCCGCCGGCCTGCCCGCGCCGGGGCGGGTACCGGACGGCCGTGAGCTGTCCCTGATCAGCGGCCACCGGGTGCGGGCCGTCGCGCTGGACTCCCCCGGCACGGGCTATGCGGTCACCGGGCCCGACGGCACCCGCCTCCTGTACCTCCCGCCGGGCGCCGCCCCCGCGGGCCTCCCCGACCTCGCCGAGCCGTACGACATGGTCCTGCTCGACGTCCTCGGCCGCCCCGACGCCCTGGCCCGCCTCCGCGCGTCCGGCGCCGTGGGCGCCACCACCGACGTTCTGGCCGTCCACCTCGACCACACCGTCCCGCCCGGCCGCGAACTCCACCGCCGCCTCGCCACAGCGGGCGCCCGGGCCGTCCCGGACGGACAGACGGTGATCGTGGGCGAGTACCACGCGGTGCCGGATCTGCCACGGCGCACCCTCGTGCTGGGCGGTGCGCGCTCCGGAAAATCCCTCGAGGCGGAACGGCGGCTCGCCGCCTTCCCCGACGTCCTGTACGTCGCCACCGGCGGCACCCGCGACGGCGACCCCGAATGGGCCGCCCGCATCGCCGCCCACCGCGACCGCCGCCCCGGTTCCTGGCGCACCACCGAAACCTGCGACCTGGCGCCCCTCCTGGCGGACGACGGCCCGCCCCTGCTCATCGACTGCCTGGCCCTGTGGCTCACCGACGCGATGGACTCCGTCGGTGCCTGGGACGACGACAAATGGACCCACGGCGGCGAACGCGCCCTCCACGAGCGCGTCGCCGCCCTCGTCACCGCCCTCCGCGCCACGCCCCGCACGGTGGTGGCGGTCAGCAACGAGGTCGGCGCGGGCGTCGTTCCCGCCACCGCCGCCGGCCGCCGGTTCCGCGACGAACTGGGCCGCCTGAATGCGGCGTTCGCCGCCGAGTGCGAACAGGTTCTCCTCGTCGTGGCCGGCCAGCCGTTGCCGCTTCGCGGCTAGGTTCGTGGCGGGCCGGGTGCCGGGAAGGCTGAGTGCCGGCCTCGGCCCGGCCCCCCGCACGCCCTCCGGGCGCGTCCTCAATCGCCGGACGGCTGGATTTTCCCCGCACCCCGCCCGGTAGGGTTCGGCGCGTGAGTGGTCTGAATCTCGATGACTTCGTCGACCTGATCGAGCGCCCCGACGGCGGCATCCGGCGCGACGCCGAGGAGCGCCGGGAGCGGCTCGTGGCGCCGCCCGGTGCGCTCGGAAGGCTGGACGAGCTGGGCGAGTGGCTGGCCGCCGCTCAGCAGCGGGTACCGGTCAAGCCCATCGAGCAGCCCCGCGTCCTCCTCTTCGCGGGCGACCACGGCGTCGCCGACCTCGGCGTCTCCGCCCGCCCCGCCAAGAGCGCCCACCGCCTCGTACGCGCCGCGCTCGACGGCGAGAGCCCCGCCGCGATCCTCGCCCGCCGCCTCGATGCCCCCGTCCGCGTCATCGACATGGCGCTCGACTGCGACCCGGCCGAGCTCCCCGACGAGGTCACCCGCCACCGGGTGCGCCGTGGCTCGGGCCGGCTCGACATCGAGGACGCGCTCACCCCCGAAGAGGCCGAACAAGCCTTCCGCACCGGTATGGCCATCGCCGACGAGGAGGCCGACGCGGGCACCGATCTCCTCGTCCTCGGCGATCTCAGCGTCGGCGGCACGACCGCCGCGGCGACGCTGATCGCCGCGCTGTGCGGTACGGACGCGTCCGTGGTGACGGGCCGCGGCGGGGCCGGTATCGACGACCTGGCGTGGATGCGCAAGTGCGCGGCGATCCGCGACGGGCTGCGCCGGGCGCGCCCGGTGCTCGGCGATCAGCTCCAGCTGCTGGGCACCGTCGGCGGGGCCGACCTCGCCGCGATCACGGGCTTCCTGCTCCAGAGCGCCGTCCGCCGTACCCCGGTGATCCTCGACGGAGTCGTCTCGGCGGCGTGCGCGCTGGTCGGGCAGCGGGTGGCGTTCCGCGCGCCGGACTGGTGGCTGGCCGGTCAGGCCAGCGGTGAGCCGGGGCAGGAGAAGGCGCTGGACCGGATCGCACTCACCCCGCTGCTCGACCACGGCGTCACTGTGGGCGAGGGGACCGGGGCGCTGCTCGCCCTGCCCCTGGTGCAGGCGGCCGCGGCCCTGGCGGCGGAGCTGCCCGAACGTGACGACTGACCATTCCGGACATAAGGCGTACATCCGCCCGGACTGCCGGTTACCGCCTCATCCCTCATATGCTCAACCCTGATGGGAGAGGAAGAGGTCCACGTGCTCCGGCAACCCGCACATCTCAAGGACACCTGGTCACCGCGCGCCGCCGCGTTCACCGTCTGGTACCTCCGCACCGTCGCCTTCATCAATCTCCTCGGCGCGGTGTGGGTGTCGTTCGGCAATGACATCAAGCGGCACAACGTCGACGAGTACTTCACCCCGTACCTCCTCACCGCGGGCTTCTTCTCCGGCGCCCTCTCGATATTCCTGGCGATCACCATGCGCCGGCACAAGCGCGCGGCCTGGATCCTCAACCTCGTGCTCGGCACGTTGACCCTGGCCCTGCTCGCCGTCGCGATGACCTGGCCCCCGGCCCGGCGCCATCCACAGAACTGGATCTCGCTGGTGCTCACCGCGGCGTTCGTCGGCGCGCTGCTCATCGGGCGCCGGGAGTTCTACGCCAAGGGCGACCGTTCGAACCCCCGGCTGGCGGCGGCCGTGGCCGTCGGCGGGCTGTTGATCGGCTCCCTGCTCGCCGCCGGACTGGTCACGGTCACCAACACCGCGCCCGACGACTACCGCTCCAGCTTCCTGGACCGCTGGCACTACGGGGTGCTGCGGCTGATCTCACTGGCGACGGTGGAGGGCCACTTCCAGGGGATCTCGACGCCCGGCTGGGCCAACGTGATCATCAACATCATGAGCACGGCCCTGCTGCTGCTCGTCCTGTACGCGGCCTTCCGCTCCCGCCGCGCCGTCGACCCGATCTCCCCGGACGACGAGAGCCGGCTGCGCGCGCTGCTGGACCGGCACGGGGAACGCGACTCGCTCGGCTACTTCGCGCTGCGCCACGACAAGAGCGCCGTATGGTCGCCGTCCGGCAAGTCGGCCGTGACGTACCGGGTGGTGGGCGGGGTGTCACTGGCCTCCGGGGACCCGCTCGGCGACCTCGAGGCATGGCCGGGCGCGATCGACCAATGGCTGGCCGAGGCGCGTGAACACGGCTGGATCCCGGCGGTCATGGGCGCGAGCGAGGAGGGCGGCACGGTCTACGCCCGGCATGGCCTGGACGCGCTCGAACTCGGCGACGAGGCGCTCGTCGACACCGAGGAGTTCACCCTGGAGGGGCGCGCGATGCGCACCGTCCGCCAGGCGTACAACCGGGTCAAACGGGCCGGTTACACGGTCTCCATCCGCCGCCACGAGGACATCCCCGAGGCGGAGATGGCCGAGCTGCTGCGGCTCGCCGACGACTGGCGCGACGGCGAGACCGAGCGCGGCTTCTCCATGGCGCTCGGCCGGCTCGGCGATCCATGCGACGGCCGCTGCGTCATGCTCGTGAGCACGGACGGGGAGGGCCGGCCGCGGGCGCTGCTCAGCTTTGTTCCCTGGGGCCCGCACGGGCTGTCGCTCGATCTGATGCGGCGGGACCGGGACTCCGAGAACGGGCTGGTGGAGTTCATGGTGCTGGAGCTGATCCAGCGCGCGAAGGAGGTCGGCGTCGACCAGATCTCGCTGAACTTCGCGATGTTCCGGTCCGTCTTCGAGCGCGGGTCGCGGCTCGGCGCCGGCCCCGTACTACGGCTGTGGCGCTCACTGCTCAGCTTCTTCTCCCGCTGGTGGCAGATCGAGTCGCTCTACCGCGCCAACGCCAAGTACCGGCCCATCTGGGAGCCCCGCTATCTGCTCTTCGAGAAGAGCACCGATCTGCCGCGGATCGGCATCGCCAGCGCCCGCGCGGAGGGGTTCCTGGAGGCGCCCGGACTGCCGAAGTGGCTGAACCGCAAGCACCTGGAGAGCACGGCGCCCCGGGCGGACCGCGAACGCGTCGACAGCTGAGGCCTTGTCAGGACTCGGTGAACCCGCCGATCCAGTCCTGAAGCCGCCGTCGCACCCGGTTCCAGCGCGCATCATGGCGCTCGGCGCGGGTCCGCGCCTTCGCCCTGGCCCGGGCCCGCCGACGGTAGAAGCGCCGGGCCCACGGCGATCCGGGGCGCGCCAGCCGTACGGCGCCGACGATCGCCACGACGGGCACCAGCACCCCGAGCACCGCGATCCGCAGCTTGCCATTGACCAGCGCGAACAGGGCGAACGCGAAGTTGATGACGATCTCCGCGGCCACGACCCCGCGGTTGCCGCGCTCGGCGGCGGACACCTCGTTCACCCCGAATGGCAGAAAGCCGCTGAGCAGCAGGGCGACCAGCGACGCGGTGATCACGACGACCTCGACGCTCTGGCGCCCCTGCTCGGACCAGTACACATCGTGCAGATGGAGAATCAGCGCGAACTCATCGAGCACCAGCCCCGCGCCCACCCCGAAGAGCACCGCCGAGATCCCCGCCCCGATGCCCTGCCGTCCGCTGGCGACCGCGCCGAACCCGCCGATGACGGTCAGGACGACGCCCGGGACGACATGGTGGATGTGCACGCCACCGGGGGTGATGTTGCGGAACGGGCCCTTACCCGCCTTGATCATCCGGGTGATGGTCCGCGTGATCACGAACGAGAGGATGAACGAGGCCAGAGCCAGGAGCAGCGGCAGCTTGCCGGGCTCGATGATGTTCCGCTCCAACCAGTGGCCCATGGCCTCTCAGGGTGCGCGATACCCTGCGGCGCGATGGACACCACGCCGGAGCAGTCCCCCGAACTCCAACCGCCGCAACCCGACCATCCGCCACGCCCCCCGCACGCCCCGCGCGCGTCCTGGGGCGACGGGATCCGCTTCGCCTTCGGCACGCTGACGGTTCTCCCCGTACGGGTGGCGCGCTGGGACCGGGAGGCGGCGCGCGCCGGAATGCTGTGCGCCCCGCTTGCCGGGCTCGTCGTCGGGCTGTGCGCGGGCGCGGTGGGCGGGGCGCTGCTGTTCCTCGGCGCCGGCGCGCTGCTCGCGGCGGTCGCCACGGTCGGCGTACCCGCCGTACTGACCCGCGGCCTCCACCTCGACGGACTCGCCGACACCGCCGACGGGCTCGGCAGCGGTAAACCGGCCGAGGACGCGCTGCGCATCATGAAGCGGTCGGACATCGGGCCGTTCGGTGTCATCACGCTGCTGCTCGTCCTGCTCGCCCAGGTGGCGGCGCTGGCCCAGCTGTACGGGTCGGGCTGGGCGCACGGCGCGATAGCGGCGGCCGTATCCGCCCTCGCCGCACGCTGCGCCCTGACCCTCGCGGCCCGCGAGGGGGTCCCGGCGGCGCGTCCGGAGGGGCTCGGCGCCGCCGTGGCGGGGGCCGTGCCGGTGCGGTCCGCGGGTGTCGTGGCGGCGGCGGCCGTGGCGGTGTGCGCGGCGCCGGCCCTGCCGCTGGGCCCGTACGCCGCCCTCCACCACGCCCTCGCCGCCGTCGCCGCCCTGACCGCCGCCGAACTCCTCCTCCGCCACTGCCGCCACCGCCTCGCCGGGGTGACGGGCGATGTCTTCGGCGCCCTCGCCGAAACGGCCACTACGGCGGCCCTGGTGGCTCTGACCCTCGGCTGAAGCCGCAGGCTGTCGAGCCCCGGGTGGCGCCGGTGGCCCCGGTGGCCCGGCGAGTGAGCCGAAGGGGCGCGATGCGGTCAAGCTCGCGTGGGACCTCCGGCTGGGGGCACCTCCCAGCGGTAGCTGGGGGCGAGCCGAAGGGGCGCGCCGCTGTCGAAAGGGAGAGCGCGCGCAGGCCGCGAGGAACGAGTGGCCGAGCACGGTCGACCGTCGACAGGGGGCACCCCCGGCCGAAGGCTGGGGGAGGCTGAAGCGCCCCGGAGGCGAACCGAGCCCCGAAAAAAGGGGGGCCGAGCACGGTCGACCGTCGACAGGGGCTTCAGCGCCCCGGAGGCGAACCGAGCCCTGAAAAGGGAAGAGGCATACGATGCCGACGGGCGCGGCCGACCCGGCCCGCGCCTCGCGGGCACGACACACACCCAACGTCGGCCGACGAACTACCGGAAGAGGGACCCGACCACTGTGACTGTACTGACTCTCAGCACCTCCTCCGCCGCGACGCTGCGCGCGGACGCCGTCGTCGTCGGCGTGGCGAAGGGGGCCAAGGGCCCCGTCGTCGCCGTCGGCGCCGAGGCCGTGGACAAGGCGTTCGGCGGGAAGCTGGCCGCCACCCTGGAGACGCTCGGCGCGACCGGCGCCGAGGATGAGGTGACCAAGCTGCCCGCCGCGTCCGGCCTCAAGGCCCCGGTCGTGCTGGCGGTCGGGCTGGGCGAGGTCCCGGCCAAGGGCGACGGTTACGACGCGGAGACGCTGCGCCGGGCGGCGGGCGCGGCGGCCCGTGCGCTGGCCGGTTCGAAGAAGGGCGCGTTCGCGCTGCCGGTCGAGGACGCGGCGGGCGCCGCCGCGGTCGCGGAGGGCGCGCTGCTCGGCGCGTACACGTACGACAAGGGCAACGGCAACGGCGCCAAGGACGACAAGAAGAAGAACAACGGCCCCCTCGCCGAGGTGGTCCTGCTCGGCGGCAAGCCGCGCGACAAGGCGTACAAGGCGGCGGCGGAGCGCGCCACGGCCCTGGTCGCCGAGGTGAACCGCGCCCGCGACCTGATCAACACCCCCGCCAACCTCCTCAACCCGGCCTCCTTCGCGGCCGCCGCGGTGAAGGCCGCGAAGGAGCACGGCCTGAAGACCGAGGTGCTGGACGAGACGGCGCTGAAGAAGGGCGGGTACGGCGGCATTGTCGGCGTGGGCCAGGGCTCGGAGGCCCCGCCGCGGCTGGTGCGGATCACGTACACCCACCCGAAGGCCGAGAAGACGCTCGCTCTGATCGGCAAGGGCATCACCTATGACTCGGGTGGTATCTCCCTCAAGCCGGCGGGCCACAACGAGACGATGAAGTGCGACATGAGCGGCGCCGCCGCCGTGTTCGCGGCGATCGTGACCGCTGCCAAGCTGGGGCTGCGGGTCAATCTGACCGGCTGGCTGGCGCTGGCGGAGAACATGCCGTCGGGCTCGGCCATCCGCCCCGGCGATGTGCTGTCGATGTACGGCGGCAAGACCGTCGAGGTGCTGAACACCGACGCCGAGGGGCGGCTGGTGCTGGCCGACGCGATCACCCGCGCCTGCGAGGAGAAGCCGGACGCGATCGTGGACGTGGCGACGCTGACCGGCGCGATGGTCCTCGCGCTGGGCACCCGCACGTTCGGGATCATGTCGAACGACGAGGCGTTCCGCACCGCGCTCCACGAGACCGCGGAGGAGGCCGGCGAGCCGTCGTGGCCGATGCCGCTGCCGACGCATCTGCGGAAGAGCATGGACTCGCCGGTCGCCGATCTGGCGAACATGGGCGAGCGGATGGGTGGCGGTCTGGTCGCCGGTCTCTTCCTGAAGGAGTTCGTCGAGGACGGCACCACCTGGGGCCACCTGGACATCGCGGGTCCGGCGTTCAATGACTGCGGTCCGTTCGGCTACACCCCCAAGGGCGGCACGGGCAGCGCGGTCCGCACCCTGGTGCGGCTCGCCGAGCGCACCGCTGCGGGCGATCTCGGCTGAGCCGTGGGCCGGAAGTCCCGCCGATTTCACCGTCAACGAAATCGGCGGGGCCCCGCTTACCGGCTACGCAGGAGTAACCCCTGAACCGGGGTCTGGAGATATCTCACACAGCGGCCCCGCGTCCCGCCCACTGTCAACAAGTGCGAAGATGTTGTCCCGGCAGGGCCCCCGACACCAGGGCCGAAGCAAGAAGCGGCCGAACACCAGCCGCCGCCCGGTCAACCGAACGGCCGGCCCCGGCGCACCATGCATGGAGGACGTGACGTGGCGAACGACGCCAGCACCGTTTTCGACCTAGTGATCCTCGGAGGCGGTAGCGGCGGTTACGCCGCTGCCCTGCGCGCGGCGCAGCTGGGTCTGGACGTCGCCCTGATCGAGAAGGACAAGCTGGGCGGCACCTGCCTGCACCGCGGCTGCATCCCCACCAAGGCCCTGCTGCACGCCGGTGAACTCGCCGACCAGGCCCGCGAGGGCTCGGAATTCGGTGTGAAGACCACCTTCGAGGGCATCGACATCGAGGGTGTGCACAAGTACAAGGACGGCGTGGTCTCGGGCCTGTACAAGGGTCTGCAGGGTCTGATCGCGTCCCGCAAGGTCACCTATGTGACGGGTGAGGGCCGGCTGTCCTCCCCGACCTCGGTCGATGTGAACGGTCAGCGCTACACCGGCCGCCACATCCTGCTGGCCACCGGCTCGGTGCCGAAGTCCCTGCCGGGCCTGGAGATCGACGGCAACCGGGTCATCTCCTCCGACCACGCGCTGGTGCTCGACCGCGTGCCGAAGTCCGCGGTCGTGCTGGGCGGCGGCGTCATCGGCGTCGAGTTCGCCTCCGCGTGGAAGTCCTTCGGGGCCGACATCACCATCGTCGAGGCGCTTCCCCATCTCGTCCCGGTCGAGGACGAGAACAGCTCCAAGCTGCTGGAGCGCGCCTTCCGCAAGCGCGGCATCAACTTCTCCCTCGGCTCCCGCTTCTCGGGCGTCGAGTACACCGCCGACGGCGTCAAGGTCTCGCTGGAGAACGGCAAGACCTTCGAGGCCGAGCTGCTGCTCGTGGCCGTCGGCCGTGGCCCCGTCTCGCAGGGCCTGGGCTACGAGGAGGCCGGGGTCGCCATGGACCGCGGCTATGTTCTCGTCGACGAATACATGCAGACCAACGTCCCGACCGTCTCCGCCGTCGGCGACCTGGTCCCCACCCTCCAGCTGGCCCACGTCGGCTTCGCCGAGGGCATGCTGGTGGCCGAGCGGCTGGCGGGCCAGAACCCGGTTCCGATCGACTACGACGGCGTGCCGCGGGTGACGTACTGCCACCCCGAGGTCGCCTCCGTCGGCATCACCGAGGCCAAGGCCAAGGAGCTGTACGGCGCCGACAAGGTCGTCGCCCTGAAGTACAACCTCGCGGGCAACGGCAAGAGCAAGATCCTGAAGACCGCGGGCGAGATCAAGCTCGTCCAGGTCCGGGACGGTGCCGTCGTCGGCGTCCACATGGTCGGTGACCGTATGGGCGAGCAGGTCGGCGAGGCTCAGCTGATTTACAACTGGGAGGCGCTGCCGGCCGAGGTCGCGCAGCTCGTCCACGCCCACCCCACGCAGAACGAGGCGCTCGGCGAGGCCCACCTCGCGCTGGCCGGCAAGCCGCTGCACTCCCACGACTAATCACCCCGAGCGCGAACATTCCGCACAGATCGTTAAGGAGCAACCGAAAACCATGGCGGTTTCCGTAACCCTGCCGGCGCTCGGCGAGAGCGTGACCGAGGGCACCGTCACCCGCTGGCTCAAGGCCGAAGGTGAGCGCGTCGAGGCCGACGAGCCGCTGCTCGAAGTCTCGACCGACAAGGTCGACACCGAGATCCCGGCCCCCTCCGCCGGTGTGCTGACGTCCATCAAGGTGGCCGAGGACGAGACGGTGGAGGTCGGCGCCGAGCTGGCCGTCATCGACGACGGCGAGGGCGCCCCCGCGGCCGCCCCCGCCCCGGCTGCCGAGCCCGCTCCGGCGGCCCGGCCCGAGCCCACCCCGGCCCCCGCCGCCGAGGCCCCGGCCCCGGCCCCGGCCCCGGCTCCCGAGCCGGCCGCGGCCGCTCCGGCCGGTGGCGCCGAGGGCACCGATGTCGTCCTGCCCGCGCTGGGCGAGTCGGTGACCGAGGGCACCGTCACCCGGTGGCTCAAGGAGGTCGGTGACTCGGTCGAGGCCGACGAGCCGCTGCTCGAAGTCTCCACCGACAAGGTCGACACCGAGATCCCGGCCCCGGCCGCGGGCACCCTGCTCGAGATCCTGGTCGGCGAGGACGAGACCGCCGAGGTCGGCGCCAAGCTCGCCGTGATCGGCACAGCCGCTCAGGGAGCCGCCGCGCCCGCCCCGGCCGCTCCGGCTCCGGCCCAGGAGGCTCCGGCCCCCGAGCCGGTCCAGGAGGCCCCGGCCCCGCAGGCCCCGAGCGCCCCGGCGCCGCAGGCCGCCACCCCGGAGCCGGTCGCCCCCGAGCCGGCCCCGGCCGCTCCGGCGCCCGCCCCGGCTCCGGCCGCCCCGGCCCCGTCCGCGGTCATCCCGGCTCCGACGGCCCCCGAGGCCGAAGGCGCGTACGTGACCCCGCTGGTGCGCAAGCTCGCCGCCGAGAACGGCGTGGACCTGTCCACTGTCAAGGGCACCGGCGTCGGTGGCCGGATCCGCAAGCAGGACGTCATCGCCGCCGCCGAGGCCGCCAAGGCCGCGGCCCAGGCGCAGGCGCAGGCCCCGGCCGCCGCTGCCGCGCCGAAGGCCGCCCCGCAGGCGGTGTCCCCGCTGCGCGGCCAGACGGTGAAGATGCCGCGGATGCGCAAGGTCATCGGCGACAACATGATGAAGGCGCTGCACAGCCAGGCGCAGCTGACCAGCGTGGTCGAGGTGGATGTCACCAAGGTCATGCGGCTGCGCGCCCAGGCCAAGGAGGCGTTCGCGCAGCGTGAGGGCGTCAAGCTCTCGCCGATGCCGTTCTTCGTGAAGGCCGCCGTCCAGGCGCTGAAGGCCCACCCGGCCGTCAACGCCCGGATCAACGACGACGACACCATCACGTACTTCGACGTCGAGAACGTCGGTATCGCGGTGGACACGGAGAAGGGCCTGATGACCCCGGTCATCAAGAACGCGGGTGACCTCAACATCGCCGGCCTCGCCAGGAAGACGGCGGAGCTGGCGGGCAAGGTCCGCTCCAGCAAGATCACCCCGGACGAGGTGTCCGGCGCCACCTTCACGATCAGCAACACCGGCTCGCGCGGTGCGCTGTTCGACACGATCATCGTGCCGCCGAACCAGGTCGCCATCCTGGGCATCGGCGCGACCGTCAAGCGCCCGGTGGTCATCGACCACCCGGAGCTCGGCGAGACCATCGCGGTGCGCGACATGACGTACGTGGCGCTCTCCTACGACCACCGCCTGGTGGACGGCGCCGACGCGGCCCGCTACCTGACGGCCGTCAAGGAGATCCTGGAGGCCGGCGAGTTCGAGGTCGACCTCGGTCTCTGAGACCTTTGAGGCACCACTGCCGCGCCCCGCACGGGCAACCGTGCGGGGCGCGGTTTTCGCTGCCGCGATAATGGCTGCTGTCCACCGCCGGTCCCGAAGGAGCGCCCCATGGCCCCGCCCGTCGTCCACTCGCTGCGCGAGCAGATCCGCGAGCACATCGTGGAGGGGATCGTCAGCGGGCGGTGGAAGCCGGGCGAGCGGATCGTGGAGCGGCGGATCGCGACGGAGCTGGAGGTCAGCCAGACGCCCGTCCGGGAGGCGCTGCGTGAGCTGGAGTCGCTGCGGCTGATCGAGTCGGCCCCCAACAAGGGCGTGAGGGTGCGCAATCTGACCGCCGCCGACCTTGAGGAGATCTATCCGGTACGGGCCGGTCTTGAGCAGATAGCCGCGGAGCTGGCGGCGCCCCGGCTGGCCGAGGACACCTCCGCACTGGAGCCCGAGGTGCGGGCGCTGTACGCGGCGGACCGCGCGGCGGACGGGGAGGCCCAGGTCCGGCACACCGTGGCCTTCCACCGGGAGTTGGTGCGGGCGTCGGGCAACAGCGTGCTGCTGCATACCTGGGAGTCGCTGGGCATCGAGATCTGGACGACCCTGTCCATCCGCTGGCTGGGCACGGTGCAGCAGTCGTACGCCGAGGAGCACCAGGCGGTCGTGGACGCGTTCCGGCAGCGGGATCCGCAGGTGGGTGAACTGGTCAAGGAGCACGTTCTCGGCTGTGCACCGCGTGCCTAGTTTCGCGGCACGGAATGCCAATTTCGGCTACCGGAGGAGTTTTTTCTTCCCGGGCTTTGATCGATCATCGATCAGAACTTACAGTCGCTCCATGACCGATCTCGCAAGCACGCGGCCGAGCGCGCTCGACCAGCTCCCGGACCGTGACCCCGAGGAGACCGCCGAATGGGCCGCCTCCCTGGATGCCGTCGCCCAGGCGGCCGGATCGCATCGCGCCTCGTATCTCATGCGCCGCACCCTGGAGCGCGCCGAGAGCGCCGGGCTCGCCCTGCCGCCCCTGCTGGAGACGGACTACGTCAACACCATTCCGACCGCCGCGGAGCCCGTCTTCCCCGGTGACGAGGAGATGGAGCGCCGCATCACCGCCTGGAACCGGTGGAACGCGGCGGCGATGGTCACCCGCGGCAGCCGGGACGGCCTCGGCGGCCACATCGCCACCTTCGCCTCCGCCGCCTGGCTCTACGAGACGGGCTTCCAGCACTTCTTCCGCGGCAAGGAGACGGGGGGCACCTCCCGGTCGAAGACTGGGGGAGGCAGCGGCGACCAGCTCTACATCCAGGGCCACGCCTCCCCCGGCATCTACGCCCGCGCCTTCCTCGACGGCCGGCTGACCGAGCGCCACCTGGACAACTTCCGCCGCGAGGCGGGCGACAGCAATGTTTACGGGCTGCCCTCCTACCCGCACCCGCGCCGCATGCCGTGGCTGTGGGAGTTCCCCACCGTCTCGATGGGCCTCGGCCCGATCTCCGCGGTCTACCAGGCCCGGTTCAACCGCTACCTGGCCGGACGCGGCATCAAGGACACCGCGGGCTCCCACGTCTGGGCCTTCCTCGGCGACGGCGAGATGGACGAGCCCGAATCGACCGCCGCGCTCGCCCTGGCGGGGCGCGAGGGCCTGGACAATCTGACCTTCGTCATCAACTGCAATCTGCAGCGCCTCGACGGCCCGGTGCGCGCCAACTTCAAGATCGTGCAGGAGCTTGAGGCGCAGTTCCGCGCGGCGGGCTGGAATGTCGTCAAGTCGCTGTGGGGCTCGGCCTGGGACGAGCTGTTCGCGATGGACACCTCGGGCGCGCTGGTGCGCCGGCTGCGCGAGGTCCCGGACGGCCAGTTCCAGACGTACGCGACCCGCGACGCCGCCTACATCCGCGAGCACTTCTTCGGCGCCGACCCGGCCCTCGCCCGGCTGGCCCAGGGCCTGACGGACGCCAAGCTCACCGAGTGTTTCCACACCTCCCGGGCCGGCCATGAGCCGCGCAAGGTGTACGCGGCGTACCGCGCGGCCGTCGAGCACAAGGGCGCGCCGACCGTCGTCCTCGCCCAGACCGTCAAGGGCTGGACGCTCGGCCCCGGCTTCGAGTCGCGCAACGCCAACCACCAGATGAAGAAGCTGACGGGCAAGGAGTTCCGCGCCATGCGCGACCTCCTGGAGCTCCCCATCCCGGACAGCCAGCTGGACGACGCCCTCGTCCCGTACGTCCACCCCGGCCCCGACTCCCCCGAGGTGCGCTACCTCCAGGAGCGCCGCGCGGCCCTCGGCGGCCCCGCCCCGGCCCGTAAGGTCCACCCGGTGGCCCTGCCGGAGCCGTCCGCGAAGCCCTTCGAGGCGCTCGCCAAGGGCTCCGGCAGCCAGGAGATCGCCACCACCATGGCCTTCGTCCGGCTGGTCAAGGATCTGATGCGGGACAAGGAGACCGGGCGGCGCTGGGTGCCGATCGTGCCCGACGAGGCGCGGACCTTCGGCATGGAGTCGCTGTTCCCGACCGCCGGGATCTACTCCCCGCTCGGCCAGACCTATGACCCGGTCGACCGCGATCAGCTCCTGCACTACAAGGAGGCGGCGAACGGCCAGATCCTCAACGAGGGCATCACCGAGGCCGGTTCGATGGCCGACTTCACGGCCGCCGCGACGTCGTACGCGACGCACGGCGAGCCGATGATCCCCTTCTACATCTTCTATTCGATGTTCGGCTGGCAGCGCACCGCCGACCAGATGTGGGCGCTCGCCGACCAGCTCGGCCGCGGCTTCCTGATCGGCGCCACGGCCGGCCGTACGACGATGACCGGCGAGGGCCTGCAGCACGCCGACGGCCACTCCCATCTGATCGCCTCCACCAACCCGGCGGCGGTCGCCTACGACCCGGCGTTCGCCTACGAGGTCGGTGTGATCGTGCGGGACGGGCTGCGGCGGATGTACGGCCCGCGGGCCGAGGACGTCTTCTACTACCTGACGGTCTACAACGAGACCAAGGTGCAGCCGCCGATGCCGCAGCGCGAGGGCGTCGAGGAAGGCATCCTCAAGGGCCTGTACCGCTACCAGGAGGCGACCGCCCCGGCCGCCGGCTCCCCCCGTATCCAGCTGCTCGCCTCCGGCACCGCCATCCACTGGGTGCTGGAGGCCCAGAAACTCCTCGCCGATGACTGGGGCGTGGCCGCCGACGTGTGGTCCGCCACCTCCTGGAGCGAGCTGCGCCGCGATGCCCTGTCCTGTGACGCGGCGCAGCTCAACGGCGAAGACCGGGTCCCGTACGTCACCCGTGCCCTGGCCGGCGCACCGGGCCCGGTCCTCGCCGTCAGCGACTGGATGCGCGCGGTCCCCGACCAGATCAGCCAGTGGGTCGAGCAGGGCTGGTCCTCGCTGGGCACCGACGGCTTCGGCCTCTCCGACACCCGTGAGGCCGCCCGCCGCCACTTCGGCGTGGACGCTCCGGCCATTGTGGTGGCCGCGCTGACCCGTCTCGCCCAGCGGGGCGGGGTCAAGCGGACGGCGCCGCAGGAAGCCGCGAAGCGGTACGGAATCTGAGAGGCCGCGTTCTCCCTCGGCGGAGGGGCTGGCCGGTCCAGCCCCTCCGCCGAGTTCTGTGACACCGCCCGGGGAGCCGTGCGCACCCCCGCCGGGGCGAACCCCAGGCCCTGGATCCGCGAGATTTCCGGCCCGTCCCCGGCGCTCGCAGGACCCGGGACGCAGCCCCGGCGGCCCCCAACCAGGCCCGGGGGCGGAGCCCCACGGGGGCCGGGGCTCCGCCCCCGGGCAGCCGCAGCCGGCCGCGCCCCCGGGACGGGCACGGCATCATGGGGCGAGTGCGTGCTGCTCGGCTTATCAAGATGGTGCTGCTGCTCCAGGGTCGGCCCTCGATGACGGGGGCCGAGCTCGCGCGGGAGCTGGAGGTGTCGGAGCGCACCGTCACCCGGGACGCCGCCGCGCTCTCCGAGGCGGGGGTGCCGGTCTACGCGGACCGGGGCCGGGCCGGCGGCTATCGGCTCATCGGCGGCTACCGCACCCGGCTCACCGGTCTTGGCCGGGCGGAGGCCGAGGCGCTGTTCCTGTCGGGCGTGCCGTCCGCGCTGCGCGAGATGGGGCTCGCGGACGCGGCCTCCGCCGCCCGGCTGAAGGTCTCCGCCGCGCTCCTCCCCGAACTGCGCGACGCCTCCCACAGCGTGGCCCAGCGCTTCCATCTCGACGCCCCCGGCTGGTGGCAGGAGCCGCAGACGCCCGAGCTGCTGCCGCTCATCGCCGACGCCGTCTGGGACGATCTGCGGATCACGGTCCGCTACCGCCGCCGGGACACGGAGGTGGAGCGGGAGCTGGAGCCGTACGGGCTCGTGCTCAAGGCGGGCGTCTGGTATCTCGCGGCCCGCGCGGAGGGCGACTTCCGGGTCTACCGGGTGGACCGTTTCGCCGCCGTCGACCCGGCCGGCACCCGCTTCGCCCGGATCGAGGACTTCGATCTGCCCGCCTTCTGGGAGGAGCGCGCGGCTCAGTTCGCCCGCTCGATCCTGCGCGAGAAGGCCGTCGTACGACTGACCCCGGACGGCGCCCGGCGGCTGCCCTACGTGACGGACCGTACGGCGGCCAAGGAGGCCGTCCGCGACGCCGGGGAGCCCGACGGGCAGGGGCGGATCACCGTCACCCTGCCCGTCGAGTCGTACGAGGTCGCGTACGGCCAGCTGCTGGCGCTCGGCCCGGAGGCGGAGGTGCTGGGGCCGCCGGAGCTGCGCGCGCGGTTCGCCGAGGCCGCGCGCCGCGCGGCGCGGCTCTACCGGTAGCGGCGCTACCGGTAGTCGTCGGCCGTGCCCCGCTTGCCGCCGAAGACGACGTCCCGGAAGTAGCCGAAGGCGTCCGGCCGGGAGCCGTCGAGATCGGTGAACCCGTAGACCTTGGCCAGCTCTCCGCTGGAGACGGACGCGCCGCTCCACCGCGCCCGGTCCGGGTCGGCGGCGAGCGCCGCGACCGCCCGCCCGACGAAGCGCGGCGACTCGGCGACGGCGAAGTGCGGCTCCTTCTCCGTCGCGTCCCGCCAGTTCTCCTCGGTCACCCCGAAGTGGTCGAGCATCTGCTCGGAGCGCAGGAAGCCGGGGGTGATGGCCACCGCTGTGGCGCCGGAGTCCTTCAGCTCCTCCGCCAGTCCGAACGCCATCCGGATCGGGGCGTTCTTGGTGAGGTCGTAGAAGAGGTTCTCGCGGTAGGTCTTGTTGAACTCGGCGGTGCCGTCCGTCACCTCCACCACCAGTCCGCCCGGCTGCCGCACCAGCAGCGGCAGTGCGTAATAGCTGGTGATGAGGTGGGTCTCGACGCCGAGCCGGAGCATCCGCAGCCCGTTCGTCAGGTTCGTCTCCCATGACGGGGTGCCGAACTCGATCAGGGACTCACCGCCCCAGACGTCGTTGACCAGGACATCCAGCCGACCCTGCTCACGATCGATCCGCTCCACCAGCGCCGCCACCTGCTCGGGCACCAGATGGTCGGTCGGGACGGCGATGCCGACCCCGCCCGCCGCCGTGATCAGCTCCGCCGTCTCCTCGATGGTCTCCGTCGTCCGCCCGACCTCGCTGACCTGTTCCCGCGTGGTGCGCCCCGTCGCGTAGACGGTGGCGCCGGCCGCCCCCAGCTCGACGGCCATCGCCCGGCCCGCGCCCCGCGTCGCCCCCGCGACGAGCGCGACCTTGCCCGCCAGTGCGCCGCCCTGTGTGCTCACGTCCATACGTCCTCTCGGTGTGGATGAGGTGTGGCTGCGCATGCGACCCTCGCAAGGAAACCCGACATCTGCTGTCGCATATAACGAGAGGGCCGCATCTGGGCCGCTCCGCGTGCGGGGGCGCAGGTGAGGGCCGATCCTGATCCCGTGATGATGGACGAGACGGAGTTCTGGGGGCTGGTCGACAGCGCTCGGGAGGCCGCTGAGGGCGACCCCGAGGACCAGTCCGACCTGCTCGTCGAGCAGCTGTCACAGCTCGACCCCGACGCCGTGCTGGACTTCGCCCGGCACTTCGAGGCACGCTCCAACCGGGCGTACCGCTGGGATGTGTGGGGCGCCGCCTGGGTGCTGCTGGGCGGCGTCAGCGATGACGCCTTCGAGGCGTTCCGCTACTGGCTGATCGGCCAGGGCCGCGAGGTCTTCGAGGGCGCGCTGCACGATCCGGACGCGCTGGCCGAACTGCTTGAGGACTTCGACGAGCAGGTGGACGGGGACTGCGAGGACCTGGGGTTCGCGGCCGACGAGGCGTATGAGCGGCTGACCGGTGCGCCCCTGCCGGAGCTGGGGCTTCCGGCGCAGCCGGACGAACCGGTCGGGACGGCCATCGACTTCGAGAACGAGGCGGTCCTGGCGGAGCGGTTTCCGCTGCTGTGGGAGCGGTTCAGGGGCTGACGCCCCTCAGCGGTCGAGCCGGCGCCCCATCAGCACATCGTCCACATACGCCCCCTCCAGCACGTACTCCCCCGGCAGCACGCCCTCCACCGCGAACCTCTCGGACTCGTACAGCCGCCGCGCCGGGGCGTTGTGCCCCAGCACCCGCAGCGTGATGCGGATCGCGCCCTGCCGTCGCGCCTCCGCGTACGCCGCGCCGAGCAGCGCCCGCGCGACGCCCCTGCCCCGCGCCTCCTGGTCCACCGCGAGCCCCTGTATCTGGCGGACATGCGCGTTGCAGGCCAGCGGGCTCGCCGGAACGAGACGTATATAGCCGACGGTGTACCCGTCGAGCTCGGCCACGAGGATGTTCTCGGGGCGGTTGCGGTGGGTGAAGAAACGGTCGAACGGTGGCTCCGGCCGAGGCTGTACGGCGTGCAGCGGCGACCAGGTGCGTCGGTCCAGATCGGCCAGCGCCGTCTCGTCGTCGATCACGGCGGGGCGGATGATCAGCTCGGACGGCTCGGGCGGTACGGACGGCTCGGCCATGCGAGCCACTGTGCCACGCGCCCCCCGTCGTCCGACATCCCTCCCAGGATCAAGGGCAGGATGGTGCCATGCGAATCGCGGTCACCGGCTCCTCCGGGCTCATCGGCACGGCTCTCGTCCGCTCGCTGCGCGAGGACGGCCACCAGGTAGTGCGTCTGGTGCGGCGCCCGCCGCGCGGGGAGGAGGAGGTGCAGTGGGATCCGAAGCGGCAGTGGGTGGACACGGCGGGGCTGAGGGGCTGTGAGGCCGTCGTCCATCTCGCGGGCGCGGGCGTCGGCGACCACCGCTGGACCGACGCGTACAAGAAGGAGATCCGCGACAGCCGGGTGCTGGGCACCGCCGCCATCGCCGAGGCGGTGGCCTCGCTGGACGTCCCGCCACGGGTGCTGGTGAGCGGCAGCGCGGTCGGGTACTACGGGGACACCGGGGAGCGCGCGGTGGACGAGAGTGCGCCCCCCGGGCACGGTTTCCTCGCGGACCTCTGCCAGGAGTGGGAGGAGGCGGCGGCCGCGGCACAGGAGGCGGGCGTCCGCACGGTCTTCACCCGCACCGGCCTGGTGATCTCCTCCGAAGGCGGGGCGTGGGGCCGGCTCTTCCCGCTCTTCAAGCTCGGACTCGGCGGGCGGATGGGCAGCGGCCGCCAGTACTGGAGCTTTATCGCTCTGCACGACCACATCGCCGCACTGCGCCACATCCTCGACACGGCCGACCTGTCGGGCCCCGTCAACCTCACGGCGCCCACGCCGGTCACCAATCGCGAGATGACGACGGCCATGGGCCGCGTCCTCCGTCGCCCCACCCCCTTCTCGGTCCCCGCCCCGGCCCTCCGCCTCGCCCTGGGCGAGATGTCCGGTGACGTCCTCGGCAGCGTCCGGGCCCTCCCCCGCCGCCTCCTGGACTCCGCCTTCTCCTTCACCTACCCGCATGTGGACGAGGCCCTGAGGGCGGCGCTGACGTCGGGTTGACGGGGCGGGGGCCGGCTGGACTTCGCTCCGTCGTCGTCCGCGGCGCCGTCTCGCGCCTTCGGCGCCTGGAGCATCGGTCGAGGTGGGGGCGGGGCGCGCGCAGCGTCGCCGTCCGTCGACTCGGTGGCGGGCCGGGCTCCAAACCGGCGCCGCACCACCGTGGTTGCTCCAAGCCGCCGTCCCCGGGCCGGGGGTGCCTCTGCGAAACCGTTTGACGGGATAGTTGCGCCAGATCAAGCGTTTTTTCGGAGGGGGTACCGGGAGCGCGGCTCGGGTCGGCTGCCGACCGACCGTCACCCCGCGACGGCGCGGACCCGGCCCCCACCCCGCCCGCTGCTCCAAGCACAGGTCCGAACCGAATCCGGCACCCGGCCAAGCCGCGTACACCCATCCCCGCGCAGCCGCACAACCGGCACCCCCACCCCCACCCCCACCCCCACCCCCACCCCCGGCGACGCGGCGGCCCCCACCCCGCCCGCTGCTCCCACCACATCAGGCGAGACGAGACCCGCACCCAGCCAAGCCGCGGACCACAAACGGCGGCCGGCACACGACCGACATTCGATCGGCGTGCGACCGGTGTGCGCCCATGCCCGGTCAATGCGCGTCTGTCATCGACCGTTTTTGTCCCTAACGTCATGACCGTCCCGCGTAACCCCTCACGAAGCCGTCTCGCGGGACTCACGCATCCGGGCCGCCGGTCGGGGCTACACGCCCCGCAACGGACACACCCGACCTCGGGGAGGGCACGTGCTCAGCAGCGCGCACCGCACGGACGTCGTCATCGTGGGAGCCGGACTGGCGGGGCTGGCCGCGGCTCAGTCGCTGACCAGCGCCGGAGTGGCGGTCACGGTCCTGGAGGCCGCCCCACGGGTGGGCGGGCGGATGACCACCGACACGGTCGACGGCTTCCGACTGGACCGTACCGGCCAGCTCGTCAACACGTCCTTTCCCGAGCTGCGGCGCACTCCGGGGCTCGGCGCCCTCGCCCTGCGCCCCTTCGCCCAGGGCGTACTGGTCCACAGCGAGGGCCGTACGCACCGGTTCGGCACGCCCCGGAGCATGAGGGGCGCATTCACATCGGCACGCGCCCTCGCGAACGCCGCCCGTGCGCCCCTCGGCGGCGGGCTCGATCAGGCCCGACTCGGTGCCGCGCTCGGCAGGCTCGCCGCCCTGCCCGCGGACCGCCTACTCGCCCGCCCCGACCGGCCGGTCTCCGAGACCCTGGGGGGGCGGGGCCTACCTGCCCGTACCGTCGAGGGGGTGCTGCGCCCGCTGCTCGTCTCGCTGCTGAGCGACCCGGAGTTGACCACCTCCAGCCGCTGCGCCGACCTCGTGCTGCGCGGCTACGCACGCGGCCGGCTCTGCCTTCCGGCAGGTGGCGCGTCGACCGTCCCCGAGCTGCTGGCGGCGGCGCTGCCGCCGGGGACGGTCCGTACGGGCGTACGGGCCGTATCGGCCTCCACCACCACCGTGGCCACCGCCGAACACGGCGAGATCGGCTGCCGTTCGGTGCTGGTGGCCACCGGGGCGCATGCCGCGGCCGAGCTGCTCCCCGGGCTGCGGCTCCCGGCCTTCCACCCGGTCACCGTGGTGCACCACACCGCCGACCGGCCGCCGCTGCGCGAGCCCGCGCTGATCCTCGCCGCGGGCGACCAGGGGCCGGTCACCCACACCACGGTGGCCAGCGAGGTCGATCCCTCGCGCACCCCGCCCGGCCGGGTGCTGATCACCTCCACGGTGCTGGGCACCGCCGCCGCGCTGCCGACCGCCGAACTCGACCGGGCCGCCAGGGCCCAACTGGCGTCCGTATACGGGACCTCCACCGCCGACTGGGAGCTGCTGGCAGCGCACCACGACCCGTACGCGGTCCCGGCCATGCCCGCGCCGCACGATCCCCGGCGGCCGGTGCGGCTGCTGTCGGGGCTGTACGTATGCGGCGATCACCGGGACTCCAGCACGGTGCAGGGCGCGCTGGTCTCCGGCCGCCGCGCCGCCCGCGCGGTCCTCAGCGACTTCGGAGTCCGGCCGGGCGCCGGGACCGGAACCCTCCCGGCCGCGGCGGCCTGACCCCAGATCCCGCGCCGGCCCGAGGAGCGGTACGGGCGGCCCGGACAGCGGGGGCCACCGGGCAGCCGGAGGACCGGAGGCCGGGGGCTACCCCAGCGCCGCCACCCGCTCCCGATACCCCCGTACCGCCGCCGCGTCCCGATACGGCTCCAGCCGGCGCTCGAAGTCCCGTACATAGTCCAGCGCCCGCACCGACCGCATCTCCGACGCCTGCTGCGCCGCCTCCGCCCCCAGCGCACACGCCTGCTCCAGCTCGCCGAGGCCCAGCCGCGCCGTCGCCAGCACCACCCGGCAGAACAGATTGCTGCGCGCGAAACCGGCGCCGCGCAGCTGGAGCGAGCGCTCCGCGTGCTGGGCGGCGGCCCGGTACTGCTGCAGATCGCGGTGGGAGTGGCCGAACTCGTCGGCCAGCTGCGCCTCGTCGAAGAACCGCGCCCAGTACGGCACCTCATCGCCCGGCCGGGCGGTCTCCAGCGCCCGCTCGGCGCGCGCGAGCGAGGCGGTGCAGGCGCGCACCTCGCCCAGGACGCCATGGCCGCGCGCCTCCACCGCGTGCAGCAGCGACTGCAGCACCGGCTGGGCGCCGCCGCCGACCCCCTGCTGGGCCACCCTGGCCAGCTGCACGGCCTCCCGGCCGTGGCCCAGATAGACGGCCTGGCGGCTCATCGTGACCAGCACATAGCTGCCGTACGGACGGTCTCCGGCCGCCTGCGCCAGCCGCAGCGCCTGGACGAAGTACCGCTGCGCCAGACCGTGGGCGGCGATGTCGTACGACGTCCACCCGGCCAGCCGGGTCAGATCCGCGATCGCCGCGAACAGCCGCCGCCCGGTCGACTCGCTGTACGTGCCGCGCAGCATCGGCTCGCCCTCGTGCTCCAGATAGCGCACCAGGGCCTGCCGGGCATGGCCGCCGCCGTACGTCTGGTCCAGCGTCCGGAACAGCTCGCTGACCGAGCGCAGCGCCGCGATGTCGCCCATCGTCACCCGGTGGCCGGGTCCGCGCTGGGCGCGGTCGGTCTGCCGCTGCCGGGGCACGGGCGCCCGGCCCTGGGCGGGGACGCGGACGCCGGCCGGGCCGCCCTGCGCGGACAGCCGCCCGGCCGCGGAGGCCGCCGGTGAGCCCGCGCCCGCACCGGCCGCCGCCCCCGCCGGGGTCCCCGACGGCTCACCGCGCGCCACCCGGTCGTCGGGCCGCCCGATCAGCCAGTCGCGGCTGGGGACCACCAGGCCCGCCGGGGTGAAGGCGATCTTCCGGAGCTCCGCGTGGCTGCCGGAGTCCTTCCGCCACAGCCCGCTGACGATGTCCACCGCCTCCTGTGGGGTGGCGGCGAACTCCAGCCCCGCGTAGACGGGGGCACAGGCGTCGAGGCCCAGGTCCTGTGCCGTCAGCCGGCGCCCGAGGCGGCGGGTGAACACCTCGGCGATCAGCGCCGGGGTGGTGCCGCGCGGCTGCTGCCCGCGCAGCCATCGCGTCACCGATGTTTTGTCGTACCGCAGGTCGAGGCCGTGCTCCAGCCCGAGCTGGTCCACCCGCCGGGCGAGCCCGGCGTTGGAGAAGCCCGCCTCGGCGATGAGCGCGGCGAGCTGACGATTGGGAATGCGCTGCGGGGGTCGTTCCGTCATCAGCTTGCCGGTCTCCCTGATCGCTCTGTGGAACGGCGCGAATTTAACCTTCGCTAGAGCGCTGATCGCGAACGTCGGGCGGCATTCATCCGATCGTGTGAGAACGAGCCGAATGGGGACTGAACAGCGCACGGTCGTACAGTGGCGGAGGCGCGGCCGTAAGGCTCCGCCACTCAACTGGACGAGGGCCGTAGAGGAGCTTCCCGTGACCGCCGTGACCGCATCTTCGGAGCCGGGGGCGACCCCCGGCTCTCAAGCGCTGCGCTACATCCATCTGGGCTTCGGGGCGGACGCCGTCGACTACGAGGAGGCGTGGCAGGAGCAGCGCCGGGTGCACGCCGCCCGCTTCGCGGACGAGATCCCGGACACCTGTCTGCTGCTGGAGCACCCGGCGGTCTACACGGCGGGGCGGCGCACGGCCGACAACGAGCGCCCGCTGGACGGCACCCCGGTGGTGGACGTGGACCGCGGCGGCAAGATCACCTGGCATGGCCCCGGCCAGCTGGTCGGCTATCCGATCCTCAAGCTGCCGCGCCCGGTGGATGTGATCGCGCATGTCCGCCGTCTGGAGGAGGCGCTGCTGCGGACCTGCGCCGAGTTCGGTGTGGAGACGACCCGGGTGGAGGGCCGCAGCGGGGTGTGGGTGCTGGGGGACCCGGTGGACCAGCGCCCGGCGCTCGGCGGGCTGAAGCTGGACTTCGACCCCCGGGTGGACGACGAGGAGTTCGATCCGCGGCTGAACGGCCCGGAGTACGCCCCGTCCAACGCCGGTCAGCGCCGCGAGGACCGCAAGCTCGCCGCCATCGGCGTACGCATCGCCAAGGGCGTGACCATGCACGGCTTCGCACTCAACTGCAATCCGGACAACACCTGGTTCGACCGGATCGTGCCGTGCGGCATCCGCGACGCGGGCGTGACCTCGCTCTCGGAGGAGCTGGGGCGGGATGTGCCGGTGTCCGAGGTGATCCCGGTGGTCGAGAAGCATCTGCGGGCGGTTCTGGACACCTCGGTCCCGTTGCCCCGGGCGGTCTAGGGCCCGCGGTCGCCACGGTGCGTGACCGGGAATGCGCCCCCGGACGCACCCGCACCGGTTGCCCTGGACGTGTATCCGTACGAATGACGGGCGTACCCTGGTGACCGCCGACGATTCGAAAGCTGCGCCAGCAAAGTCGCCAAGCCGAGCCGCCAAGCAAAGAGGAGTGCCGGACGTGTCCGCAGTCGCACCCGACGGGCGCAAGATGCTGCGCCTGGAGGTCCGGAACAGCCAGACCCCCATCGAGCGCAAGCCCGAGTGGATCAAGACCCGGGCGAAGATGGGTCCCGAGTACACCGAGCTGCACGGCCTGGTGAAGCGCGAGGGCCTGCACACGGTGTGCCAGGAGGCTGGCTGTCCGAACATCTACGAGTGCTGGGAGGACCGCGAGGCGACCTTCCTCATCGGCGGCGACCAGTGCACCAGGCGCTGTGACTTCTGCCAGATCGACACCGGCAAGCCGCAGGCCCTGGACCGCGACGAGCCGCGCCGAGTGGCCGAATCCGTACAGACGATGGAGCTGAAATACGCCACCATCACCGGTGTAGCCCGCGACGATCTGGAGGACGGCGGCGCCTGGCTGTACGCGGAGACCGTCCGCCAGATCCACGAGCTGATGCCCGGCACCGGCGTCGAGCTGCTGATCCCCGACTTCAACGCGGAGCCCGACCAGCTCGCCGAGGTCTTCTCCTCCCGTCCCGAGGTGCTCGCGCACAACGTGGAGACGGTGCCGCGGATCTTCAAGCGCATCCGCCCCGGCTTCCGCTACGAGCGTTCGCTGGAGGTCATCACCAAGGCGCGTGAGGCGGGCCTGGTCACCAAGTCCAATCTGATCCTGGGCATGGGCGAGGAGCGGGAGGAAATCAGCCAGGCGCTGCAGGACCTCCATGACGCGGGCTGCGAGCTGATCACCATCACGCAGTATCTGCGCCCCTCCGCCCGGCACCACCCGGTGGAGCGCTGGGTCAAGCCGCAGGAGTTCGTCGAGCTCAAGGAGGAGGCGGACGAGATCGGCTACGCCGGTGTCATGTCCGGCCCCCTCGTCCGTTCGTCGTACCGGGCGGGCCGCCTCTACCAGCAGGCCGTCGAGCGGCGTAACGTCACGGTGGCCTCACAGGCTGTGTGACCACCACGCTCCGCGTCGGTGTGAGCAACACGCTGTGTGAGTACCGGCACACCATACGCACCACGGCCCGCGCACTTCCGCAGGTCAAGGGCAGAGTACGGGCCGCGTCCAGGCTTCATCGGTGTTTGACCGACCGGTCACGCACTGGTAACACCATTGGGTAACGATTAAGCCACGCACCGCTTATCGGTGCATGCGTTGTGATCATCCGCCGCTTCCGAGGGGTACCCCATGCCGGCTGCGCCCGTACGCCCGTCCGTCACCGACGCGCTGCTCGCTCTGGAGGGTCTGCTGCTGCGCGGCGGGCAGCGCACCGCCCGCCGCAACGCCTGGACCGCGGTGCTCGAGGACCGGCGCCGGGCCAAGGACCGACACGAGGCCGAGCATGTACTGGAGGCCGTGTCCACCGGGGCTTCTCAGGCCACGTAAACTTCGCTGTATGGCGAGGAAGGAAACATCCGAGAACCCCGGGCGACTGAAGCAGATCGCCCTGACCTACAAGATGACCAAGAAGGTCGACTCGAAGGTCGGTCTTGTCGTCGCTGGCGTGGGAATCGTCACCTTCGGTGTCCTCCTCGCCATCGGCTTCGTGATCGATCACCCGATCTTCCTGGGCATCCTGGGCTTCGTCCTGGCCTTCCTCGCGATGGCGATCGTTTTCGGCCGGCGTGCCGAGCGGGCGGCCTTCGGACAGATGGAGGGCCAGCCGGGAGCGGCTGCCGCCGTACTGGAGAACGTGGGCCGCGGCTGGTCGGTGACCCCCGCGGTGGCCATGAACCGCAACCAGGACGTCATCCACCGGGCCGTGGGCAAGGCGGGCATCGTGCTGGTCGGCGAGGGCAACCCGAACCGGCTCAAGGGCATGCTGGCCGCCGAGAAGAAGCGGATGGCGCGCATCGTCTCGGACGTGCCGGTGCACGATGTGATCGTGGGCTCCGGCGAGGGCCAGGTGGAGATCAAGAAACTCCGCGCCACGCTGCTGAAGCTGCCGCGGGTGCTGCCGGGCGCGCAGGTGACGGTGGTGAACGACCGGCTGCGGGCCTTGGGCGACATGATGAGCAACATGCCGATCCCGAAGGGCCCGATGCCGAAGGGCATGCGGATGCCGAAGGGACGCTGACCGCGCCCGTAACACGGTGCATACCAACGCATACGAGGGCGGCCCGGGACGGAATCCCGGGCCGCCCTCGTATGCGATCCCTGGCCGTATGCAATCCCTGCCCGCGCTACACCCGCACCTGGACGGCGCGGGAGAGCCGGTCGTGCAGCCCGCGGGTGTCCCGGTCCCAGACCACCGCGGGGATGACGAGCACCAGCAGCACGCTGCGCAGCACGGCCCGCGGCAGGCTCAGCCGTACCCCGCCCTCGCCGATCACCCGCAGCTTCAGCAGCAGCTTGCCGGGGGTGGCGCCGACGGTGCCCACGGTGACCAGGCTCAGCACCAGGAAGACGAGAAGCGCCCAGTTTCCGGCGGCCTGCGCGTTACGGCCGGACAGCAGCGCGTACGAGACGAGCAGGCACAGGGCCCAGTCGATGAAGAGCGCCCCGAAGCGGCGCCCGAGCGGCGCGATGGCGCCGGGTCCGCTCTCGGGCAGCCCCAGCCCCTGGCCCCGGTAGCCCAGGTCGACGCCCATGTCCTCGGCGGCCGCGCGGGGCCCGGAGAGCCACGATCCGATTGCTTGCCTCTTGTCCACCCGACTACGTTACTGCGACCGCGTACGTTCCCCTCGGGGCGGGCCCGGATCAGGGCCGCGTGAACCCCGTGCGGCCCCGCACATCGCCCGCGAGCCGGTTAACCTGGGTGAAACAAATGGGTCATGCCCGGGAAATCCCGTCTGCCTAAGGTCGGCGGAAGCGCGCCACCGCACATGGACCGCGCGACCGGACAAATCCCCGTCCCCCCGCGGCCGGGCTAGGAGGAGTTGGATGTTCCAGAACGCCGACGACGCTCGGAAGTTCATCTCGGATGAGGACGTCAAGTTCGTCGACGTCCGATTCTGCGACCTTCCCGGCGTCATGCAGCACTTCACGGTTCCGGCGCAGGCGTTCGACCCGAACGAGGAGCTGGCGTTCGACGGCTCGTCGATCCGTGGCTTCCAGGCCATTCACGAGTCCGACATGGCTCTGCGCGCGGACCTCTCGACGGCGCGTGTCGACCCGTTCCGCCGGGACAAGACCCTCAACATCAACTTCTTCATCCATGACCCGATCACGGGTGAGCAGTACAGCCGCGACCCGCGGAACATCGCCAAGAAGGCCGAGGCCTACCTCGCCTCCACCGGCATCGCGGACACCGCGTACTTCGGCCCCGAGGCCGAGTTCTACGTCTTCGACAGCGTGCGCTTCGAGACCAAGGCGAACGAGTCCTTCTACCACATCGACTCCGAGGCGGGCGCCTGGAACACGGGTGCGCTGGAGGACAACCGCGGCTACAAGGTCCGCTACAAGGGCGGCTACTTCCCGACCCCGCCGGTCGACCACTTCGCCGACCTGCGCGCCGAGATCTCCCTCGAGCTGGACAAGGCCGGCCTCCAGGTCGAGCGCCAGCACCACGAGGTGGGCACCGCCGGCCAGGCCGAGATCAACTACAAGTTCAACACGCTGCTGGCCGCGGCCGACGATCTCATGCTTTTCAAGTACATCGTCAAGAACGTCGCCTGGAAGAACGGCAAGACCGCGACCTTCATGCCGAAGCCGATCTTCGGCGACAACGGCTCGGGCATGCACGTCCACCAGTCGCTGTGGCAGGGCGGCTCCCCGCTCTTCTACGACGAGCAGGGCTACGCCGGCCTCTCGGACATGGCCCGCTACTACATCGGCGGCATCCTCAAGCACGCCCCGTCGCTGCTGGCCTTCACCAACCCGACGGTGAACTCCTACCACCGCCTGGTCCCCGGCTTCGAGGCCCCGGTCAACCTGGTGTACTCGCAGCGTAACCGCTCCGCCGCGATGCGTATCCCGATCACCGGCTCCAACCCGAAGGCCAAGCGCGTCGAATTCCGCGCCCCGGACTCCTCGGGCAACCCGTACCTGGCCTTCTCGGCCCTGCTCCTGGCCGGCCTCGACGGCATCAAGAACAAGATCGAGCCGGCCGAGCCGATCGACAAGGACCTCTACGAGCTCGCCCCCGAAGAGCACGCGGGCGTCCCCCAGGTCCCGACCTCCCTCCCGGCCGTCCTCGACTCCCTCGAGGCCGACCACGAGTTCCTCCTCCAGGGCGGTGTCTTCACCTCCGACCTGATCGAGACCTGGATCGAGTACAAGCGCACCAACGAGATCGCCCCGCTCCAGCTGCGGCCGCACCCGCACGAGTTCGAGCTCTACTTCGACGTCTAAAGAGCATGGTCGGCCGACCTGGGCGGAAACCCTGGAAACATGCCGTGACCTGCGAGAACTCTGCTCAGTAGTTCTCATCGTCACCGCTTGCTTTCCACCCCCTTGTGCACCGAGTGTGCACCGGACGGCCAATCCTCTGACTTGGTGTCAGGAACTACAGCGAGGGCCGCTACCCCAGAGCCGGGGTAGCGGCCCTCGCTGGCTCGTCGAGGCTGTGGGGCGGCGGCAGCCTTCTGGGCTCTTAAGGGGCCTTACTTGACTCTCGCCGCGTCTCGGTTGGTTCCATACCGGTTCAACCACGGGGGAACACCGAGCCGTTTGCGGGCGGATCCGGCCAGTTCGGACGGGTGCTGCCCGACCCCTCCGACTCTGAGCGCGTTTCCGCCCGCATTCGAGGGCGCCTCTCAAAGCGGCGATCTGCTGCGGAGGCTGGCACCGGGCGCCCATGCTGTACGGCATGAAGCCGAAGCTGAGCCGCTACCTAAAGTGGACCGTCGCCATTGTCGTTCTTGTCGGCTACGGCCTGCTCCTTTGGCAAGGCCCCTGGATCCTTGATGGCTCTCACATACGTAGTCACTCTTTGCAGCCTGCCGACGGCGTCGTTATCACTGGCGTTCGCACCATGCTGGTTGCGATGGGGGCAGCGGTCGTTGCCGGCATGGGCCTCATTTACACGCACCGAAATCATGAAATCGCTCGCGAGCAATTCCTGACAACCCAGAAGCATTCCTCCTAGCTCAAAAGCAGTTCGAGCACGCACAGGACCAATTTGCCCAGACTCAACAGAAGGATCGCGATCAGGCGAATATATCCCGCGAAGCGAGCGCGCCGCCGCTTGCGAGGGAGGTAATCTGCGCATCCGTCGGGCTACCTGCTCTGCAGGCGCCCTACTCGTACGCCCAGGATCGGCCGGTCTGGCGGTACTCCTCCACGGGGATCGGCTCGACCCCAGGCAACATGCGTGCGGTGTAGAGCAGGCCGTCGAGGTGGTCGACCTCGTGGTGGATGAGTCTGGCGAGGCCACGCTCGTACACAGTGGTCACGGTCTCGCCGGCCAGGGCCGTGGTCTCGACAGTGATCTTCAGGGGGCGCAGGACGAGGCCGCGAACGTCGAAGAAGCTCAGGCAACCCTCGTACTGCTCATCCGTCTGACCGGAGCGGGTGGTGATCCGCGGGTTGAGCAGGGTGATGGCGGGACCGTCGCCAGGCGGTTGGACGATCGCAGCGGCGCGTGCGACGCCAATCTGCGGGGCGGCGATGCCCATGCCCTTGGCGAAGGGGTGGACCTGACCGATCCGTTCCATGGCGGCGAAGAGCTCGTCTGTGATGCGTTCTGCCTCGTCGCGTTCGGCGGGCAGGTCGAAGGCGCGAGCCGGTTCGGAGAGGATGCCGGCACCGTGTTGGACGACGCCGAGGTCTCGCATCTGCTGGCTGGGCCGCACGTCAATCACCTGAACTCCCCTTGATCTGAGTCGCGTTCGGTCCGTGCTCGAAACCGCCACTCCAGACGGTACCGAGCGTGCAGGGCGGGTGTAGTCGTGATCCACGTGAATTGCCGTAGTTCACCGTCGTCACTGCGGACGGGAGGGGTTCGCAGCGGGGAGGCTTCGGCGGTCATGGAGGTTTCGGTGCCCCACACGACGGGGTCGAGGGCGGCAGGGAAGGCGAGCTGGACTTCGAGTTGTTCGGTGGGCAGGCGGACGGCTCGCTGAAACCAGTTGCCCCACTTGTCATCGCCGACGGTGTAGGCGTACTCGATCCACACGGACTCGCCGGGATAGAGGGGGAAGCGGCCGTGTTCGTTGTCGAACAGCAGCCACACCTCCTTGAAGGCGTCGCGGACGTGCTTGGCCTGCCACCGCATCGCCTCGCCCCGGCAGGTGGCGGTGAGGTCGAGTTCCTCCCAGGTCAGTGGGTGGGCTCGGTAGTGCGCGTTCGATTGCTCAGGGTCGCCGGGGTAGCGGTCCACGGAGATGCGGATCAGATAGCGGGTCACCGGCTCCTCACCGGTGTTCCGCAGCCGTCGGCGCATGGTCAGCCGGTACGAGGTGCCGTCGTACTGGAGCCGTGCCGCGTCGTGTTCGACGACGAGGGCCGATCCGGTCGCATACGGCTGTTCGGGCCCGCGCTGGGCGGGCGGCGGCGCTGCCGGCCGCCGGGTACGGGCCTTTGCCTGCTCGTAGTCACACCAGCGTCTCCAGATCGCCTTCCCGGCATTCAGTGCCTCGTCGGCGAGACGCGAGAACTCCTCACTGGGCTTGTGGCGGCCCGACTCCACGTGGCTGACGTAGGACGGGTCGAAGCCCATGGCCAGCGCTAACGTGTCCCAGGCGGCAACGATGTGCGGGTCGGTGTGCTCGTCCCGCCGGCCCGGGCCGAAGTCGGCCAAGGACGTGCCGCTCTCCTGGGAGCAGACGGACGACCTGCGCAAGCAGGGCGGGCTCTGACTGTCGTCCCACGTCGAAGATGGCGTCGCGTCCACGAACCGAGGGAATCGGCAGCAAAAAGCCATCGCGACGCCCCATACAGGGCTGGTAGCAATTGACGATGTCGACTGAAGCCCTTGACCCGATGGAACGTCTCTTGGCCGAGCGAGCTTGCGAGCGTCTGATCGTCGAGTTCGTGCGTCGCCTTGACTTGGGAGATCCAGGCGGCGTCGCGGACCTCTTCACGCCTGACGGGGTGTGGGAGTGGCCTCACGGCGACCGCAGGGTGGAGGGGCATGAGGCGCTCCGCAACTACTTCGGTTCGCGACCCAAGGACCGGCTGTCACGGCGCATGGCGACGAACATCCTGGTCACGGTGAATTCTGCGTCGGCGGCCACCGCCACCTCTTACTTCGCCACTTACCGAGTCGACGGCTACACCGACGGCATGGTGCCCCCAAGGCTCCCCGCGAACGTGGGCCACTACGAGGACACGTTCCGGAAGATCGATGACACCTGGTTCCTAGCCAACCGAGTCACGCTCCTACCATTCGGCGGAGAGACGGTGCGTCTCAGCCACCCCGACCAATCATGACTGCGGGGCCCAACCCGGCTATGTCCGTCCGCCGCCGTCGCGCTGGCCCCGCGACTTCACCACGAACCCACGGACCCGACGTTGCGAGGCACGGCGACAGACCCTCGGGTTCCCGCCGAGAACCCTTCAGTTTTCGCGAACTCGCGGGGCACGAGGCCCTCGGGACTGGTGGGCTCGCATGTTGAGGTGTCGCGTATTCCTTGTCGCTGAGAGCTCGGTCTCACGTTGAGTGACGTGAGACCGAGATGCGGTCGGCTCCTATTCCTCGTCGAGGAGGATGTTGGCGAGCTCTTCCACCTTCTCGGTGATGACCTGGAGCTTCTCGGCGTCCCGCGAGGTGTTCATGCGGCGAAGTGCGACCTCGGCTGCCTTGCTGCTGCCGTCGCGAAACACGGCGTCGACGACGGCGGCAGCAGGGGTGCCGCGCTTGTAGAGAGTGATGACGGCGTACTGCTCACCGGGGATATCGGCGGGCAGGTGGGCGAGCCCGAGGCCGTCGAGGCGGCGACTGATGCTGGCGCGGACGTGAACGCCGAGGCGGCCGGCTTGCTCCAGGTCACGCAGAAGCCACATGACGACGCGAAGAACGCCGCCAGCCTCTTCGACGGCTTGCCGCAGTTCCTCCCAGCTCCCGACGCGGTCGCCAGCGTCGCCTTCGGTGAGGTCGAGCACAGGTGTAGCCATAAGAAGCCCCCCAACTTTGAAGCCAAAGAAAAATTCTGACTTCAGATTATCCTTGCGGATTTGTTTCGTCCAGAGGCTGGTGCCAACCGATCGACCGCTGATGGTCGCCGGGGGCGTATCGGCTCCAGGTTCCGCCGGCCTCGGTGACCAGCCGACTGGCGGTCTTGTCGTGGTAGCCGAGTGCCGTCGCGATGACGGGGGCTGGGGCCTGGAGGACGAGTTGGCGGATTGCGGAAGTCCTGCCGCGCTGCGGAGGGACGCCGATCTCGCGAAGGTGAGCCTGGAGGCTGACCGGGTTCATCGGTTGCCCTGGCTGGCGCCCGGGGAAGAGCCATCGGGCACTTCTGCTGCTGGCATAGGGCAGGTGACCGCGGGAGCGGACGTAGGCCCGCGTCAGTTCGGCGACGGGCTCCGGGAGGGGAGACGGTGGATCTCCCAGGCGAAGGGCGAGGGTGGTGCCGTCGTCGGTGATGTCGTCGATGGTGAGGCGAACGATGCGGCTCACGGGCTGGGCGTAGAGGAGAACGAGTGCGGCAACGATGCGGCTCCGCAGAGACAGGGAGTCGTCGTTGAGGACCCGTCGGAGCATGGCGAGGCGGCGGTGTTGATGTAGGGGCGCCTGGTCCTGGGGGATGACCTGGGGTGGAAGGGTGCGGCGGGGCATCCGGCACGTCTTCATGCACCAGCGGAGGAAGGTCTGTGCTGGACGCCGGGTGGCAAGCTTCTCGGTGTGCCAGGCGTCGAGGTCGGTTTGCCGACAGTACTCGATGGCGCGGCCTCGGTCGGCGAGCCAGATAAGGAAGGCGCCGGCCTGGGTGGTCTCCTGCTTGGCCTGGTGTGTTTGGGAGCGTCCTAGCGGCCCCTTCTCCGCCGTGGCCCGTAGGCGGCGCATCTGGTGCCAGGTGGCGAAGTGCCGGAGAAGCCGGTGGTGTTCGAGATCCTGGATGGTGGCGAGCCGTTCGGTCAGCCAGCGCTGATAGAGCAGGATTTGACGGTCGACGCGTGGCAGGACACCGCTGTCCATCAGCAGGTCGCGCAGGTGGGTAACGGTTCGCCAGGGTGTCTCTTGGCGCAGCCCTCGTGGGTGAGCGGGATGGTGCCGGTGGCCAGGCCCCGGAGGAGACGGACGACGTTGGGGTTGCGGAGCCAGATCAGGCGGCTCTTGGGCCGGTCCATCTCCAGCAGGGTGGTGACCAGTGGTTGCAGCGAAGGGGCGACGTTGCCGGTGCCGTCATCCAGGTGGCGGGCGAGCGTGTCGGCGAGGGTGCACCGTTCGCAGAGGCGCCCGCCGAGCAAGAGCCCTTCGAAGCCACAGCGGTCGCAGAAGAAGTCGCGGACGATGCCCGCGCAATCGCGGCAGATCGGTGTGCCGGCGGTGTCCCGGCCCGGCAGCAGCCGGTCGGCTCGGCAACCGGGGCAGCGGCCACGGACGCGCATCGCGCGTTCGTAGCAGGTTCGGCAGATCGGGCCGTCCGACCACTCGACGGACTTCGAGGCCCGACGGCCGCAGCGTGCGCAGTCGCGGACGTGCCACCGCTCGTACTCCTCCGGCGTCACCGCTCACCCCTCGGGCGTCAGCCGGACCCGTGTGGGGCGCCGGGCGGCCAGGTTGATCGGCGCTTCCTCTCCGGCCGCGCGGCGGGCCGGGAGGTTCTGGGCCGAGGTGGCGATCAGGTCGGTAGGCGTGCAGTCCAGGATGTCGCAGAGGGTGGCCAGCACCGGAAGGGACAGCCGTTCCAGGGTGCCGGAGACCAGACGGTGGACCTGGGAGGAGGACAGCGTGATACCGCGTTCGGTCAGGTGCGGCATGAGCTCGGCAACGGTGAACATGCCCCGGGCGGCCATCAGCTCGCGCAGGCGCCACCGGTAGCTGATCTGGCGTGGCATCAGGAGGTCCTGCCCGGCCGCAGAGCGGCCTCGATGGTGGCATCCAGGACGCGACGCAGGGAGCGGGTTCGGAAGTCGGAGGAGACGCAGGTGTAGATCGCGGTGGTCGAAGCGTGGTCATGGCCGACCTGTTGCTGGACGAACAGCGGGTCGTGGCCGCCTTCGATCAGGTGGGTGATGTAGGACCTGCGTAGCGAGTGGAACTCCAGCGCGGGGTCCAGGCCGACGGCGTCCCGGTAGGCGGCGAAGCGGGAGTCCAGTCGCTGAGGCCCGATCCGCGGGCCTCTCTCGGATGGCCAGAGGGCCCGGCTGGTCGAATGCCGCATCCCGGGCCGCACCTCACTGATCCATTCCTCGATGGTGCCGGGTGTCCAGTGCCAGACGGTCAGCACGCTGCGGCGCTTGGGCGGAGAGCCTTTCTTGGCCTTGCCATAGCGGACCAGCAGGGTGCCGTACTCACCGAACTCCCGGCCCTCCGGATTGCGGCCGAAGTCGGTGAGATCCAGCATCCGGGTCTCGTTGCGTCGCAGGCCGTAGGCGTAAGCAACCTTGAACAAGGTGGCGTCCCGGAAGGCCGGCAACCAGCCCTTGCGGCCCTTGCCGCGAACGCGCAGGAGAACGCTTCCAGCTCGGGCTTGGTGAAGGCCCGGCGTTCCGGCTCGCCCTCGGCTTCGTCGGCGTGTGTCGCGGCGTTCCAGTCGTAGACCACCTGGACGGGGTGGGTCCCGAAGTGCCGCAGGCATTCGTCGGCCCAGCCGTAGGCCGGATTGGTCAGAAAGTCGCAGAACTGCCGCACGGAGCCCTGATAGTTGCGCAGGGTGGAGCGAACGCAGCCGTGGACGGCCCGCAGATCGGCCGACCATTCGTCGACGTGCTGCGGCGTCCACTGCCACGGCATCGCATCAGCATGCCGGGTGAAGGCCCGAACCGTGCGTTCCTGGTCGTCGACGTATCCCGGCGAGAGATTCCGGGCGAGCTGCTGGTTGCGCCAGCCCTTGACCATCGCCTCGAAGACTTGCTCGTCCGGCCGCAGCAGCGGCAGACCGTCAATCAGGTGCAGTCGAGCAGACCCTGGAACGAGCCCGTTCCCACCCATCCGCCATCACTCTCCGTCTATCGCATCTGGCGCGAGAATTTCGCATCAGATGCGACTCGGGGGTGTCTTCGCAGTTCAATCGCTCGATGGAGTGAGTCCCGCAGATGCCCGCCGACAAGACGGCTACCGTACTTCCGAGGCCAACGTCCCCGGCGGGACCGCTCCATATGGTCCTGGGCCCGCCTCCAGGACAGGTGTTGCCTATTCGCGTCCGATGCAATTGGCGGCGGTACGAATATCCGAACGGAAAATAGCGGTAGGCGTCAGGTGATGAGTTCCGGTAGGAGATCCTGTGCCGCTTCCGACGGCTCGATCGTCAGCCGGGACGCTTGGCCATGACGACTAGACCCGGCCCGCTGTATTCCTCGGGAGGGAGCCGAAGTTCGGCGACCGGGTGCAGGCCAGCCTGTTCAATCAGGTCCACGAGTTGTTCTGGCCGCCATTTGTGTGTCGTCCAACGTACGGGTACGCCCCCGTAGGCCTCGGTGCGCACCGCGTCTTCGTCGCCGACATGTGTGGCGGTGATGAAGTGTCCGCCTGGCTTCAACGCGCGTGCGAACAGGGCGAGAACCTGGGGAAGGACGTCACGGGGGAGGTTGAACAGTGACCACCATCCGAGCACGCCGCCGAGGGACGCTTCGTCAAGGTCGAGGTCGGTGGCCGAGGTGACACTGAAGCGGCATTGCGGATGAAGTCGGCGGGCGTTCTCGATCATGCGAGGAGAGAGGTCCACCCCGGACACGTCGAGTCCACGTTCGGCGAGGTAGGCGGTCACCGTTCCGGGTCCGCAGCCGACGTCGAGGACAGGCCCAAGCCCGCTCACCGTGTCGGCGAAGGCGTCGATCGATGCCTTGAGCCATGGATGGCGACGGATGTCGCCGACTCCCGTGGTCACCACCATGTGGGCGTAATTGTCGGCCACTCGGTCATAGGACTCACGAACCACGTCGAGATCGGCCGGGCGGTCAATGGAGTGTGCGCGCATCAGCCAACGATAGGACTGGGCGACGGACTTGGGGCTGGAAAGCGGTTAACGCCAAGCCATTGATCACGGCCCGGCTGTACTCGTGAGGGCGTTGACGCGGTTCTCGTACTCGCGGCGGGCCTTGCGCTGTGCCGGGACTGCCGGGACGCTCCGGGCGCCGTCAAGGGGTTGGCAGCGGGCGAGAAGCTGGCGGTGGACTGCGGGCGGGGTGCTGACGCGCAGGGTGTAGCCCTGGCCGCGCCGTACGGTCACCCCCTGGTCGAGCGCGGCTCGCTCGACGTCGTCCAGGTTGGCGGTGCGGAGGAAGTCGGCGACCTTGCCGGGCATGTCGAGGGTGCCCGGCAGCTCCGGGGCCGGGACGTCCTCCCGCTCGATGGCGGTGTGGTCGGACACGAGGTCGGCGACGGCCGTGCGGATCGCGCCGCGGCTGACGCCGTGGTCGCGGGCGAGGGCGGCGATCGAGCGGCCATCCAGGAAGGTGGTACGCACGTCGCCGGTCTTGTCGGCCGGGACGGCGGGGCGGCGCCCGCCCTTGCTGCCCTTGGCCTCGGCGGCGCGCAGTCCGTCGTACGTCAGCTCGCGCTGTAGATCGCGCTGGAGTTCGCCGGCGGCGGCGAGTGTCTGCACCATGAACTTCACCGTGGACAGCAGCTCGCCGGTGCGCGGGTGGCGGGCGGTGAGGTCCATCGCGGAGAACGCACCGTCGTGGATGCACAGCGCCATCTGGTCGCGGTGGAGGACGTCGAGCACGTCGAGAATGTGTCCGGTGCCGCGTACGAGGCGGAACATCTCGGAGATGTGCACGGTGTCGCCCGGCCGGGCCTAGTCGAGGAGCGCCCACTACCAGAATCGACGTGGTAACGATAAAAATTGACACTGTGTAGACTTTTGCTGAAGGGAGCGACCCGGCTCCTCGCGAGACCTCTCTGGAGGAGCGGTGCAGAAGCGGAACTGGCTCATCACCGGCGTCAGCACGGGCCTGGGGCGCGCTTTCGCCCAAGCCGCCCTGGCCGCCGGGCACACCGTCGTCGGCACCGTCCGTTCCGAGAAGGACCTGCGGGCCTTCGAAGAGCTCAGGCCCGGGCACGCTCACGGCCGTATCCTGGACGTGACGGACGGTGACGCCGTCTCCGGCGCGGTCGCGGAGGTCGAGCGGAGCGTCGGCCCTCTGGACGTCGTCGTCGCCAACGCCGGCTACGGCCTGGAGGGAACCCTCGAGGAAACCCCGCTGGCCGAGGTGCGACGGCAGTTCGAGGTCAACGTGTTCGGGGCAGTGGCCACCCTGCAGGCGGCGCTGCCCCACATGCGCCGCCGCCGCCGCGGACACCTGATGGCCGTCACCTCCATGGGCGGGCTCATGGCCGTGCCCGGCATGTCCGCCTACTGCGGCAGCAAGTTCGCCCTGGAGGGCATCCTGGAGGCGCTGGGCAAGGAAGTCGCGCAGTTCGGAATCCATGTGACGGCGATCGAGCCCGGCTCCTTCCGCACCGACTGGGCCGGACGGTCCATGACACGCGCCGCTCGGACCGTCGACGACTACGACGAGTTGTTCACCCCCATCCGCGAAGCGCGGCAGAAGGCCAGCGGCAACCAGCTGGGCGATCCGGCCAAGGCCGGGGACGCCCTCGTGCACATCACCTCGGTCGAGCAGCCGCCGGCCCACCTCGTCCTGGGCTCGGACGCGCTGCGGCTGGTCACCGCCGCCCGCACGGCCGTGGACGAGGACATCCGCGCATGGGAGGTGCTCTCCCGTACGACCGACTTCGCCGAGGGCGCTCAGCTCTGATGCCCGGCCACCATTCCGCGCGCAGCCGTCGCACCACCGAGCGCAAGGGGGATGTCCGGGAGCGGGCCATCCTCGACACCTGCGAGGCCCTGCTGGCGCAAAACGGCTACGACGCCATGACCGTCGGCGACATAGCCCAGGGCGCCGGCATCACACGCGGCGCCCTGTACTTCTACTTCGCCTCCAAGCAAGACGTGGTCACGGCACTCGTGGCCCGGACCGTCGAGCACCTGTGGGAACGGTCCCGGGTCACCGCGCAGACGGACGAGCCGCGCCAGGCCATCGCGGCAGCCATGCAGCGCACGGTCGAGCTGTGGAACGAGCACGGCCTGGTCATGCGCACGGCGATCGACTTGTCGGTGACCGTGCCGGGGATCGGCGAGCTGTGGAACCACACGGCTGACCTGTTCATCGCGGCCATCACCGCCGTCCTGGAACGCGCCGGCATCCAGGCCGGCGCCGCACCGGACCAAGCCTCAGCGATGGCACGCGCCCTGTGCTGGATGATCGAGCGGACGTTCTACCACGCCTCACAGGAATCCCGCGAGAAGCTCCAAGAGGCGTCGGCGACATGCGAACACATCTGGCTGACCAGCGCCGGTCTGATCACCTGAGGTATCTGCCATGGATGCGGTGAGGCGCGGAACCATGAAGTTCGGGTCGGGCCTTGCCCCCGTGAAGTGGACACCTGTTCGTGTCGTTATGCGGCGAGGGTGCTGGTGACCAGATGCTGTTCGTAGGCGATCGGAGCCCAGCTCCTCACCCCAGGGCCGCCGCCGGTCTGCCCTCGGGGGCGCGCGGCCCGGGTACGGCGTCCCGGGCGGTCAGGTCCAGGTCGAGGCGTCTGTTCACGTCCAGCTCGAACCGGCCGTAGGGATTCAGTGGGTCCAGAACAGCGGGGAGAGCGCCCGCCGGTCCGCGTCGGTGAGGGTGTCAGCCCACTTCGGATCGGCGAGGACCTGCTGCATCAGCAGCGTGTTGACGTGGACTAGGGCGGACTGGAACAGATGCAGCGCGAGCATCGATACCTCCTGGGACTCCTTGTCCTGTCCGGCCAGGTCGCCGTCCTTGCCGTAGAAGAGGTCCTTGTTCGCGGAGTTCCAGTTCTCCACGACCTGCAGGCCCTCGTGGATCTCCTGGCGCAGTTCGACGTGGGCGAGGTAGTCGCAGACGAACGCCGTACGCACCGCCCGCCCGAGTTCCTCGATCGCCTGGTAGGTGGGGTGCCTCGATCGCCTGGTAGGTGGGGTGCTTGGGGCCGCCGCGGGTGAAGCGGCGCAGGACCTGTTCGGCTTCGGCGGTGCCCAGGCGCAGGGCGGTGGTGTACTTCACGATCTGGTCGTACTGCTGGCGGATCAGATCCCAGTTGATCGTCTCGGTGGACAGCACCGGCGCCAGGTGGGGCCAGCTGTCGTCCTCCCCGGCCGCCGGCCGGTACAGCCGGGCGGGGCCGATGTTCTTCAGCCTCGGCATCAGCTTGAAGTCGAGCATGTGGGCGAAGGCGAAGCCGACAATGGAAGCGCCGTGGGTGTCGGTGTACTGCCGGTCCACCTCCATGTCGGTGCAGTGCCGCAGCACGCCCTCGATCATCGAAGCGACCTCGGAGGCCGAACAGGACTTGAGCTGGGAGTAGATGCATACCGACTTCCGCTCGACGTGCCAGCAGATCATCACACCGGGGCCCCGGTAGCGCTGGTGCCACTCGGTCATCAGGTTCGAGGACCAGGAGCCGAACTTGCGGCTGTCGGAGGCGCAGGCGGTGCCGGTGCCCCACCACATCTCGTCGCGAGCGGCGAAGGTGGCGTTCACCAGCTTCCGCAGGGCCGCGCGCATGTTGGACCGGTTGACGAACAGGTGCCGCACCCGGCGCAGCGTCGCCTCGGACTCACCGTGCTTGCCGGTCACCGCGACCCGCTTGATGCCCATGTTGGTGCCCAGCCCGAACAGCACCAGCAGCAGGCGGCGCCGCAGCACGTCCTTGGACAGGTTCTCCCTCGTTGCCACCGAGGTGAACTCGGAGATGAAGTCGGTGTTGATGGCGACCAACGACTCGGTTCCTCCTGCTTGCCGCGAGGCGAGACCCTGATCCACGGCTCACCGTGCTTCTTGACGATCGAGACCCCACCCGTAGTGTCCTCGGCCAGGGCGGCCGGAGCCGTCCTGCAAGGGCCGCCAGGCGCTCAAGGCGCCGCGGTGAGGCCGGCGGACCCGCTGCCCACCGTCGCATACGACGGCGGTGTTGTGCTGCTCTCTCCCGAACTGGTGGGATTCACCGATGAACGGTTCGGAGACTTCACCACCGGCAAGGTCCTCCAGCCCGGCCTGGACCGGCTGCTTGTTGAGGCCATCGCGTAGGACCGGCTCGCTCCCCCTGACCCGGCGGGGTCGTTCCACGATCGGTGGACCTCCGCCGTAAACCCCGGGCGCTCGGATCGGGGCTGCGGCAGTCTGTCTCACACCGCTCCGAAAACACACCGTCAGGGGGGATTTGTGACAGCCCAGACCGCCGCTGAGCAACCGGCCGAGCCGCCGATCGAGGGGCAGCCCAGCGAGGAACTACGGTTCCGGCCACCCTCGTTGACGGCGCTGCAGAGGACTCCCGTCACCACCCGGGCGATGGCCCGCAGATTGCCGCAACTCGTGCGCCGGTCACTGGCGTTGGCGTGGAAGGTGGACCGTACGGCGGTGGTGGCGCTGTTGGTGTGTCAGGCGCTGTCGGGGTTCTTTGAGGCGTTCGGGCTGCTGGCGACCACCGGGACGATCACGGCGCTGATCTCGTCCGGGCATATCACCGACCGGCTCCGGGAGGCACTGCCCTCGATCGTGATGCTGGCCGGGGCGGCGGGGCTGCGGGCGCTGTTGGGGATCGCGGTCAACAACATCTCCAGCAGGCTGTCCCCGCGGATCTCGCGGGAGGCCGAGACGCAGATGCTGAACGCGGCGATCAGCGCCGAGCTGGCGGCGTACGACAACCCCGGGTTCAACGACAAGTGGGACGCGGCGGACCGGGGCGCCGAGGTCGCACAGGATCTGATCACCGAGTCGCAGCAGCTCATGGCCTGCCTGTCGTCGCTGATCGCGGCGGCGGGCGTCGTCACCGTGCTGCATCCGGCGCTGCTGCCGCTGCTGTTGCTGGCCGCGCTGCCGCAGGGGATCGCGGGGATGAAGGGGGCCCGCGTCCACTACGAGACCAGTCGTGCGATGAGCGCCGACCGGCGCACGCTGGGGCTGTTGCGCTGGTACATGGTGGACAAGGACATCGCCGATCAGCTCCGTTCCGGCACCATGGCGGAGTTTCTGCTGGAGCGGTACCGGGCGATCGGAGCGCGGGTGGATGCCGCGACCGACAAGGCGGTCCACCGGGGCGCCCGGTACGCGGTGCTGGGGGCGGTGGCCGGAGGGGTCGCGTCCGGGCTGGTGTGGGTATCGCTGGCGCTGCTGCTGGGCTCGGGGCAGATGTCGGTGGCGTCGGCCGGGACGGCCGTCTTCGCGCTGCGGACGGTCGGCGCCTCGCTGCAGGGGATGGTCGGGTACGGGACGCGGCTCTTCCGTACGGGGCTGTATCTGGACGACTGGGCGGAGTTCATCGAGGAGGCGGGCGGGCATCGGATGCGGCGCGGCAGCCGGGTGCCGGAGGTGCCGGAGGTCATCAGGGCGGAGGGGCTGACGTACGCGTATCCGGAGTCCGACGCTCCGGCCCTGGACGACGTCACGCTGGAGGTGCGGCGGGGCGAAGTCCTCGCCCTGGTCGGGGAGAACGGCTCCGGGAAGACCACGCTGAGCAAGCTGCTGACGGGGCTCTATCTGCCCACCAAGGGGGCGGTGACCTGGGACGGAACAAACGTCGAGGAGTTCGCTCCGCAGGCGATGTGGCGGCACACGGCCGTCGTGCCGCAGGACTACGCGCACTGGCCGCTGTCCGCCCGCGACAACATCACCCTCGGCCAGCCGCACGGCGGGGACGAGGCGGTACGGGAGGCGGCGGCGCACTCGGGGGCGCATGAGGTGGTGGGCGGGCTGCGCAGCGGTCTGGACACGCTGCTCGCCCGGCAGTGGTGGGGCGGGGTGGAGCTGTCGGGCGGCCAGTGGCAGCGGATCGCGCTGGCCCGCGCGTTCCACCGGCCCGCCGGGCTGCTGGTGATGGACGAGCCCACCAGCGCGCTGGACGCCCGCGCCGAGCACCGGATCTTCGCGGGGCTGCGGCGGATGGCGCAGGACCGCGCGGTCGTGCTGGTCACACACCGGCTGGCGAATGTCGCGGTCGCCGACCGGATCGTCGTCCTCGACCATGGGCGGGTGATCCAGCACGGTACGTTCACGGAGCTGACCCGATCCCCCGGGCTCTTCCGGGAGTTGTGGGAGCTGCAGAACGACCGGGGGGTGCCGGCGCCGCGCGCCGAGACGCCGTGAGCCGGGCGGGGCGGCGGCGGGGCTCCGGGGCGGGGGCGCGTCGGGGCAACTGGGCGTCGGGACAGCGGGGCCTTATGAGACCGGCCGTGGGTCCGGCCCGGGGTCAGCCGGGCCGGGCGGCTTCGGCCGCGCGGGCGCGGGAGGCGGCTATCTCGCCGTACGCCTGCTCGCGGCCCTCCCAATGGGAGCCCTCGACGGACTTGCCGGGTTCGAGGTCCTTGTAGACCTCGAAGAAATGGGTGATCTCCATCCGGTCGAATTCGGGGACGTCCTGGATGTCCTGGATACCCGAGTAGCGCGGGTCATGGGCGGGGACGCAGAGGATCTTCTCGTCCGGGCCCTTCTCGTCCCGCATCACATACATGCCGATGGCCCGGCAGAGGATGACACAGCCGGGGAAGGTGGGCTCGCCGACGGTGACGAGAGCGTCGAGCGGATCGCCGTCGCCGCCGAGGGTGTGGTCGATGTATCCGTAGTCGGCCGGGTACATCGTGGCGGTGAACAGCATCCGGTCCAGCCGGATCCGCCCGGACTCGTGATCCATCTCGTACTTGTTGCGGGACCCTTCCGGGATCTCCACGACAACGTCGAACTCGGCCTGTTCCATCGCGACCTCCGGTCACCCGTGCGCTCCGGTGTGCTTCCAGTGTGCGCCGCGCACACCGGGCGGGCAGCTCGGGTCGGGGGTGCGAAGCCCATGCTCACGCGCCCCGTATGAGGGCCTCGACCTCGGCCTCGAAGAGCACCGACGGATCGAAGCCCATCCCCGTGAACTGGCCTTGCACATCGAGGCTGATCACGCCGTGCAGCCGGGTCCAGGTACGCAGGGCGCGGCCCTTCAGCTCTCCGTCGGACGTGGGACCCGGGGCCCAGGGGCCGGCGCCCTCCAGATGGCGCGCCAGCTCCGCCTCAAGGTCCGTGACGGGCTCCCCCGGCTCGCCGGGCTGCTCGGCGTGGGCACCGTCCAGGGTGGCGCAGGCGTCGAGGATGGTCCGCATCAGCCGGGCGGCGATCTCGGTGGTCTCGGGCGGCGCCTGGTAACCGGGCACCGGGGTGCCGTAGATGAGCAGATAGCGGTCGGGCTGCTCCTTCGCCCAGTCGCGGATGGCGTGGGCCAGCGCGCGGAAGCGGTCGGCGGGGGCGGCCTCGGCGACGGCCTGGGCGGTGGCCTCGGCCAGATCGCGGTAGGCGTCGGTGATCAGCTCGGTGAGCAGCTCGTCCCGGCCCGTGAAGTAGCGGTAGAGCGCGGGGCCGGTCATGCCCATCGCCTTCGCGATCGCGTTCACCGAAATGCCCGCCGTGCCCGCCTCGGCCAGCTGGGTCAGGGCCACGGCCTTCGCCTCTTCCCGGGTCTGTTTGCGGTAGCGCTCGCGCCGTGCTGTCGCCATGGACACGCCTCTCGTACGGGCCTTCAGAGCCGGGGCTTGGCACCGCCAGGGTAACAGGTTCATTGTTTTGTTAGAAGTTCTCACAAGCGGTAGAAGCCCTTACGAGAAGCGAGGTTCGCCATGCTCACCGAAGTCGTCCTGCCTGGCCCGGTCGAGCCGGAGGGGCTCCAGTTGCGCACCCGTCCGCTGCCCGAGCCCGCCCCCGGGCAGGCGCTGGTGGCCGTCGAGGCCTCGGGGTCTCCTTCTATGACGGGCTGCGCAGCCGCCAGATCCGGGCGGGTGTGGTGGCGCTGTTCAACCAGACCGGCCGCCAGGAGGCGGTGCTCGCCGAGCACCAGGCGATCCTTGACGCGGCGGCTTCCGGTGACGCGGAGGCCGCGCGGGAGGCGATCAGCTGCCTTCTGGACACGACGCCGAAGGTGCTGCTCGCGGGGTGCGCCGCACCCGGCCGGCCGGGTGCGGCGCGCTCATGCCCGCGTGCCCAGCCTGCGGTTGGCCAGAACGGACACCTTGCGGCGTACGGCGGTGACCTCATCGGTGTCGATGTCCGCCACCAGCAGGCCGGGGGCCGCGTCCAGCCGCTCTCGTACGGTTCCGTCGGGGCCGATGAGGGCGCTGTGGCCGATGCCGGTGGGGGCGGAGGTCGCGGGACCCGGCCCGGCCGCCGCCGGGTCGGCCTGGCCCACGGCCGCCAGCCATACGGTGGCGTCCAGCGCCCGCGCCCGGGTCAGCAGCTCCCACTGCTCGCGCTTACCGGGTCCGGCGCCCCAGGAGGCGGGCAGCAGGGAGAGCACCGCGCCCGCGTCGGCATGGGCCCGGAAGAGCTCCGGGAACCGTACGTCGTAGCAGGTGGCGAGGCCGATGCGGACGCCGTCGAGGTCGAAGGTCACCACCTGTGAGCCCGGGGCCACGGTGTCGGACTCGGCGAAGCCGAAGGCGTCGTAGAGGTGGATCTTGTCGTACGCGGCCTCGACGCCGGGGCCGGTGGCCAGCAGGGTGTTGGTCACCCGGCCGTCGGGCGCCGGGGTGAACATGCCCGCCACGACCACCAGTCCGGCGTCCTTCGCGATCTGCCGGAGCTCGGTGGCCCAGGGGCCGTCCAGCGGCTCGGCGAGGGGCGCGAGGGAGGTGCCGAAGCAGGCCATCGCCGCCTCGGGGAACACGACGAGGCGGGCGCCGGCCTCCGCCGCGCGGCCCGCCTGCTCGCGCAGGAGAGCGAGGTTGTGCTCGGGCTTCGGGCCGGTGGTGATCTGGCTCAGTGCGATGCGCATGGGGTGGGCGGCCTCACTTTCTGGTCGGTCGGTCACGCGGTGTCCGGGCGGTCCTCTCCCCCACCCTGCCCCTTCCCACCGCATCGGCATGCGGCTGCGCCGCGTGGCATCGGAACAGTAGCGGGGCCGGCTCCTCGGAGTGGGCGGGGGCCGCGTCGCGGCCCAGGAAGAGGCCGGTGACGGTGAGGGCCGCCGTGAGGGCGATGTAGATCGCGAGCGGGGTCCACACGTGGTGGGTGCCGAGCAGGGTGGTGAAGAGCAGCGGGGCGATCGCGCCGCCGATGACGCCGGCCAGAGTGCAGGCGAGGGAGGAGCCGGTGCAGCGGAGTCGGGGGGAGAACTGCTCGGCGATGAAGGCCGCTTGGGGGCCGTACATCAGCGAGTGGATCACCAGCGCGCCGACGTGGTCCCGATGCCCGAGCCGATCGGCCGAGTCGGCCGGACGACGCGATAGGCCGACGCCGCGATAGGGCGTCGGACGCACCCCTGGGGTGCGTCCGACGGCCTATCGCGTGGTTCGGAGTCAGGCCTCCCGGCCCTTACGCATCACCATCCCCGCGGCCACCAGCCCGAACAGGCAGGTGAGAGCGCCGACGATGACGTTGTTCCAGATCACTCCGGCGTCGGGGCCCCTCGCGACCACCCAGGGGGAGATGATCATCCATACACCGATCGCGGACATGGCCCAGCACAGGCTGTACATCCTCCTCGGCGCCGTGGTGAGGCCGAGCCCCAGCAGTGCGACGGCGATACCGAGGATGAGGTTGTTGACCATGAGGTTCGGGTGGGTGCCCGAGAAGTGCACCACCCAGGGAGAGATGGCGAAGTACAGACCGGCGAGAAGCACCGGTCCGTCGAGGAAGACAACATCTCGGACGTCCATCATGCGGGCGTAACGGTCCCGCATCTCGGTCACATCAGGGTGACCAGTAAGATCACCTCTGGTACGTGAGACGTCGGCCATATACGACTCGCCTCCTTCATCCATGCAAGTCTGACCGCGCAGTGCGGTAAACCACCGCACCCCCATTGTGCGCCTCGCCCCGGTCTATAGGTAGATGTCTGATTGGCTCCGCTGGCTTACGGCTTGCTACCAGTCGCCGTACGGGCGCCGCGCGCGGGAGGCAGGGGAGGGCGATGCCCGTGGAGCCGTACGGCGAGCAGCCGGAGCCCGTGATCGGCCGCGGTGAGCTGCTGATACGAGGGCACGAACAGCTGGCACGGGGCGGCAGCCTGCTGCTCCCCGGGCCCGCCGGCATCGGCAAGTCCACCGTGCTGCGCGCGCTGGCCACCGAGCACGCCGAGCGCTCCGGCGACGGGCGGCTCGTACTGCGGTTGCGCGCCGACCGAGTCGGAGAGTCAGCTTCCATTCCTCTCCCTCATCGATCTGCTGGGGCCCGTCGCCGACGAGGTGTTGGACACCCTGCCCGCATCGCAGCGCGCCGTACTCGACGCGGCGCTCACCGGCGGGCACCACCGCCCCCATCCTGGGCCGGGGCACCACCAGCGCCGGCGGATCCTCCTCCAACCAGCTGCGCACGGCCACGGTCCCGACCGTGTCCGACACCAGCTGCCGCAGCTCCTACGGCTCGTCCTGCATAGCCTGCGACATGGTCTGCGCCGGCTACACCCAGGGCGGCGTGGACACCTGCCAGGGCGACAGCGGCGGGCCGCTGATCATCGGCGGCAAGCCGGCGGGCATCACCTCATGGGGTGAGGGCTGCGCCCAGGCCGGCTACCGCGGCGTCCACACCCGGCTGACCACCTTCTCCTCGCTGGTGTCGGCCCAGGTCGACTCCTGACCGTCGCGGGGCGGCCGACCGTGGGGAGCTCTTCCCCGCGGGCGGCCGCCCCGCTCCGCGCCGGCTACGCGGGGTGGGTCTCCTCGTGATTCTGGTAGCAGTCCCGGTCCAGATCGCGGACATCGACCGTCGTCTGCACGGTCAGACCCGGCACCGGCGACACATGGGCGCGGGCGACGTCCAGGACGGCACGGGCCAGTTCACGCTTGGTCCCGGGGTCCCGGCCGGAGAGGATCGACACCTCGATATGGATCATGGCAAGGTTCGGGGCACCGTCGGCGAGATGGGCCTCCTCGATGCGCCGGAAGGTGGTCTTGCAGCCCTCCACCGCGGTGTCGACGGTCTTGGCGACCACCGGGTGCAGCGCGGCGCCGAAGGCCTGGCGGTCGAAGGCATCGGTCAGGGTGTCGGAGTAGTCGACGACGATATGCGGCATGGGGCATGCGCTCCTAGCGGTGCTCGACAGGGCTCATGTGGGCCCCTTACGCCGGCATCGTCGCACCCTCCGCGGTCGCCGAACCGGGCGCCCCGCACCGGTTGTCTGCTTCAATAGGGGCATGGCCAGCCCCCACGACACCGCGACGGGTCCGCTTGACCTCGAGCCGTTCTGGCCGTCCCGGCAGGCGCACCACTTCGACCGCGAGTGTTGCCGCGCATCCGATGCGCGGGCCCGCTCGCTCGGCCACTGACACCACCACCAGGCCGCCCAGCCCGCGCGCAGAGGTCCACCGACGCCCTCCAGCGCGAAAGAGCTGACTCCCATGACGAACGTCCGTAGCCTGTCGTCTCCCGTTCCCGCCCCTGTGGCCGCTCCCGGCCCCGCCAACCGCCAGCGGCTGCGCGCCGTCGCACCGGACGAGGTGCCGCCGGTCGCCGAACTGCTGCACCCCGGCGCGACCTGGCTGCCCGCTCCCCCGCACGCCCTCCCCACGCTCCCCGGCCATCCGCCGATGGTCGGCTATCTGGTGCTGGTCCCGGCCGACCGGCAGCAGCCCGAGGCCGCCGCGCCGCCCGTCGGCGGGACGGCACCGGTCGGCGGAGCCGCGCCCCTCGGCGGGGCGGGCACGGGCGACGAGCTCGTACGGATCGACCCCGACCAGCGGACCGCGCAGGTCGCGGGGCGCCCGCTGGATCTGACCTATCTCGAATTCGAGCTGCTGGCCCATCTCGTCGCGCATCCGCACCGGGTGCACACCCGCCATCAGCTGGTGACGACGGTGTGGGGGTACGGACATGTCGGCGACGGCCGGACCGTCGACGTCCATGTCGCCCGGCTGCGCCGCAAGATGGGCGCCGAGCACCGGGGGACGATCGTGACGGTGCGGCGGGTGGGCTACAAGTACGCACCGACCGCATAGAGCCGCACGCCAAGGAGCCGGGCGGGCCGGTCTTCCGGCCCGCCCGGCTCCGCCGTTCCCGAAACTAGCGCCCTGCCCCCACCAGCGGGCGCCGCGGCCGCTCCGCCGGCCCCTCGCCATGGCCGAGGCTCGGCAGCCACCGCAGTCCGCGCGGCAGATACCAGTTGCGCTCGCCGAGCAGCGCCATCACCGAGGGCAGCAGCACCATCCGCACCAGCGTGGCGTCCACCAGCACCGCGACCGCGAGCCCGACGCCCATCTGCTGCATGTCCTGCATCCGCAGCAGGGCGAAGACCGCGAACACGGCGACCATGATGGCGGCCGCCCCGGTGACCGAGCCCGCCGTCGTGCGGATGCCCTCGCGGATCGCCTCCCGGGCCGGAAGGCCCCGGTCGTGCGCCTCTCGGATACGCGACACCACGAAGACGTGATAGTCCATCGACAGTCCGAAGAGGATGACGAGGACGAACAGCGGCATCCACGCCTCGATCGCGCCGGCCGGCTCCATGCCCAGCGCCTCCGCGCCCCAGCCGTGCTGGAAGACGGCGGTCATCGTGCCGTACGCGGCGCCCACCGACAGCAGATTGAGGAGGATCGAGACGATCGCGATCGGCAGCGAGCGGAAGCAGACGAGCATCAGCACGAAGGTCATGGCGGCGATGAAGAGGAGGACGGGCGCGATATCGCTCTTCAGTTGGTCGTTGAAGTCGACGTTACCGGCGAGCTCGCCGCCCACGTACGCCTTCTGGGAGACCGGGCCGAGGATCCGCGGGACGAGGTCGTCCCGAAGAGTGTGCAGGGCGCGCCGGGATGCGGCGTTCTCACCGCTCCCGGCGAGCGGCACCTCGATACGGGCGACGCCCTCCTCGCGGTGCAGCTCCACCTCGACCGTCCTGCCGAACCGGCCCGGGGCGGCGACCTCCTTCTTGAAGTCGGCCACGGCCGCGCCGAAGCGGGGCGAGGCGATGTCGTCGGCCCGCAGCACCACCTCGGCCGGGGCGGGGCCGCCGGGGAAGACGCCGGTGATCTCCTTGTACGCCACGGTCAGCGCGGCGTCGGAGCCGAACTGCTTCTCCATGCCGAGCTGTTCGGTCTTCATGCCCAGCGCTGGCGCGCACAGGACCAGCAGCAGCGCGCCCGATACGGCGGCGAACAGCTTCGGCTTGGCCAGGACCGGCCGCATCAGCCTGCCGGAGACGCCGCCGCCGGCGTGCACCCCCTTCTTCCGGCGGCGGTTCAGCAGCGGCACCCGTCCGGCGTCGATCCGGTCGCCGAGCCAGGACAGCATCGCGGGCAGCACCGTCACCGAGCCGAGCATCGCCATCAGGACGACGAGGATGGTGGCGACCGCGAAGCCCTTGAAGAGCAGCAGCCCGGACAGGAACATGCCGGACATCGCCAGCATGACCGTGACCCCGGAGACCAGCACCGCCCGGCCGCTGGTGGCCGCCGCGATCCGCAGCGCGGTGGCGGCGTCCCGGCCCGCGGCCCGCTCATCGCGCTCGCGCCGCAGACAGAACAGGCAGTAGTCGACGCCGACGGCCAGCCCCACCAGGAACATCACCGAGTTGGTGGACTCGGACAGGGGAAGCTCATGGCTGACGAACGCCAGCAGCCCGAACGTGCCCACACAGGCCGTCACCGCGAGCAGCACCGGCAGCAGCGCGGCGACCAGCGCCCCGAAGACCACCAGCAGAATGCCCAGCGCCAGGGGCACGGCCGTGAGCTCGGCCTTCTTGAGGTCGTCGGTCAGCATGCCGCTGAGCATGTGCTGCGCGCTGGCGTCCCCGAACTCGTAGGCCCTGATGCCCCGATGCGCCGACTCCGTCTTCTCCACCGCGTCGACGACCGGCTGGACCCGGTCCCCGGCGGTGTCCGGGTCGCCCTTCAGCTCAAAGCTGATCAGTGCCTCCCGCCCGTTCTCCGAGCGCACGGGGGGCTTGATCCGTACCGTCTCGCCGGTCTTCTCCAGCCGCGCGACAAGGTCACGGGCCGCGTCCCGCCAGCCGTCCGGCCGGTCGGCGCGCAGCATCACCATCTCGCCGGCGGGGGTCTGGAGGCCGGCGTCTTCCAGGATCTTCTCGGCGCGCGCGGAGTCGCCCGTGCCGTTCTCGGAGTCGGTCACCTGCCGGGAACCGGACATACCGCCGACCACCGCGACGACCACGACGAACAGCAGCCATCCGATGATCGCGGTCTTGCGGTGGCGGGTGCTCCACCCGCCCAGCCGCACGGCCAGGCCCTTCCTCGCTGCACTCATGGCGTCTCCCCCGGGGGATATGGAACGGAATCGGTCACGTCCTCGACGCTAGAAACCGGCGCGCTCCCGCCCCAGCCGGGCAGCCACCCGATCGCCGAGACATAGGGCGAGGTCCGAGGGTGGTGCCAGGTGTACCCCGGGACGGGGACAGGCCCCCCTGACCACGCAGGAGCGCGCCGCCACACTGAAGGCGTCGGACAATGAGGGCCGACGGGACCCGACCGCCGAGGGGGACGCCGGATGAAGGTACGCAGAGCGCTGATGGCCTGCGCGCGGGGGCTGGCGCTGCTGCCCGTCACGCTCGCGGGCTCGATCACGCTGTTCACGCTGACGGTCGTGTCCCTCTGCCTCATCCCGCTGGGGCTGGGTGTCCTCACCACCCCTGCCCTGATCAAAACGGTGCGGGTGCACGCCAACCAGCGCCGGCTGGTGGCCGCCACATGGTCCGGCGTCCGGATCCGGGTGCCGTACCGGCCGCTCCCCGCCGATCGGCGCTCCGGTATCACCGGGCAGGTGGAGCTGTGCGCGTTTCTGCTGAAGGACCGGGCGACCTGGCGGGATCTGCTGTGGCTGGTCGTCGACATGACCGGCGGCTGTGTCACCGCCGTGCTGGCCTTCGCCTTCGTGCCGTACGGCATCGAGGGCTCGGTGCTGGCCGCCGGCACCTGGGACCCGATCGTCGGTGCGAGCGGCACGTATTGGTACGCGTTCATCCCCGTCGGCTCACAGCGGACCGCCAATCTCGCCGCCCTGCTCGGCCTCGGCTTCATCGGCCTCGGGCTGTTCGTCTCCCCCGTCCTGCTGCGCACCCACTTCCTGCTGGCCCGGGCCTTCCTCGACCCGACCCCGAACATGGCGCTCGCCGAGCGGGTCGAGCGGCTCACCGAGACCCGGCACGACGCCGTCGACACCTCCGCCGCCGAACTGCGCCGTATCGAGCGCGATCTGCACGACGGGGCCCAGGCCCGCCTGGTCGCCATGGGCATGAGCCTGGGGACGGTCGAGGCGCTGATCGAGAAGGATCCGGCCAAGGCCAAGGAGCTGCTCGCCACGGCCCGTGCGAACTCCGCCGAGGCCCTGTCCGAACTCCGCGACCTGGTCCGCGGCATCCACCCGCCCGTCCTGGCCGAGCGCGGTCTGGGCGACGCCGTGCGCGCCCTGGCGCTGCGGATGCCGATGCCGGTCGAGGTGGAGGTGGAGCTGCCGGGCAGAGCCGCCGAGCCGGTCGAGTCGGCCGCCTACTTCGCCGTCAGCGAGGTGCTGACCAACGCGGCGAAGCACTCGGGCGCGGCGCGGATGTGGCTCGATGTGCACCATGAGGACGGGATGCTGCGCATCGCGGTGACCGACGACGGCCGGGGCGGCGCGGAGATCTCACCGGGCGGCGGGCTGAGCGGGGTCGAGCGGCGGCTCGGCACCTTCGACGGGATCCTCGCGGTCAGCAGCCCGGCCGGCGGGCCGACCATGGTGACGATGGAGATCCCGTGCACGCTCCCCGCGCCGAAGCCCGCCGGGTGACAGCCGCTGGACGCACCGGGCCGGGGCAAGGAAATCCGGCGGCGGGGCGAACGGCACCGGTGTCAGCGTGCGGAAGCCGGTCGCGGGACTTCGGTGCGACTTCCGGAACCCGCCTGCCAAGCGACGATTCGCCGTTCGCGCCCTCATTTCCCCGACCGGCCCCTGGAGCCCTGAGCCGGAGGCCACGTTGGAGACATCCTCGGCGTCACACCCGCCGAGGTGGCGCTGCGCATCGAGTCGGCGGGGTTCGGCCCGCTGTTGCGACAGGACGTGCTGGACCACTACCGGGCAGCGGCCCGCCGCGCCGGCTGACCGGACCGCTGAGGCCCTGGCGCACGTCGGCCCGGGCTCAGTCCGTCGTCACCTCCACCCGGACCTCCTTGCGAAGGTCGGAGGCGACCTTGGCGGCTTGGTCGAGCGACACGGTCTTCGACCCGTCGCTGGGCACCACCGCGCCGACCGTGCTGTAGTCACCCCAGACACATACGGGCAGAGTGCTCGGTTCGCCCGGCTTGGTCTCTTTGGTGGCCCTGACGTACTGGCACCTCATGATGCCGTTCTCGAAGCCGTCAGGTGACCGCTTCTCGGGGCTGCCGACCACCTCGGCGCTTCTGTCGCTCTTGCGGCTCTGCTGCTTGAGGTAGGCGAAGTAGGCGTCGACGGACTTCTCCGGGTCCGCCACCTCGCCATAGGCGCCGTAGAGAAGGACGGTCTTCGCGCTGTCCAGCTCCGAGGCGTCGCCGCTCGAGAGATCCGCGGTCGACCACTTGCCGTCGATGCCCTTGCCGCTCTTGAGGGCGAACGTCTGCGCGTCCTTGGTGGACAGCTCGCGCGCCTGCCCGGCTGCGGGGATCCAGCTCTTGTACTCATCGAGCACCTTCGTCGGCGCGGTGAGCCGGTACTTCTTACCGTCGTCAGTGATCCCGCCGCTGCCGCTGTCCCCACCACCGGCCAGCGCGAAGCCGCCGACGATCGCTCCGGCCACGACCACGGCGCCGATGACGATGCCGATGGTCTTGCCCTTGCCGCCGCCGCTGCCGCCGGGCGGGGGCGGTGGCGGAAAGCCGCCCTGCGGGTAGCCCGGCTGTGGCGGACAGCCCGGCGGCTGGGGCGGGAACCGGGGTGGGGCGCTGGGCGGCTGGGGCGACTGCCCGTAGGGGTTGGGCGGGCCGTACGGTCCCGGGGCTCCGTCCGGACCGTACGGGCCCTGCGGCGGTGGCTGGTCACGGCTCATCTGTCGCGTCCTCTCCCCCTGGCGGCTGCCGGCGCAACGCACCGCACATCCTGACGCATGCAGCGCCGTGGCGGGTTCCGCACGGAAGAAATCCGGTGGACATGCCGACCGCGGGGATCGGCGTCCGGGGCAGGGTCGCGGGGTCGATCGGCGGTACATTCGACGGATTCGGCCATGTCCCCGTCCTCCCCCGTCCGGGGCCCGATGAAGTCATGGAGCCACCGTGCGCGTTGTGATCGCCGAGGATCTGTTCCTGCTGAGGGACGGGCTGGTCCGGATGTTGGAGGCGTACGACTTCGAGATCGCCGGTGCCGTCGAGAGCGGGCCCGAACTGGCGCGGGCGTTCGCCGAGCTGAAGCCCGATGTCGCCGTCGTGGACGTACGGCTGCCGCCGTCGTTCACCGACGAGGGGCTGCAGTGCGCGCTGGCCGCGCGGCGGGAGCGGCCGGGGCTGCCGGTGCTGGTCCTCTCGCAGCATGTGGAGCAGCTGTACGCGCGGGAGCTGCTCGCGGACGGCAGTGGGGGCATCGGCTATCTGCTCAAGGACCGGGTGTTCGACGCCGACCAGTTCATCGACGCGGTCCGGCGGGTCGCCGCGGGTGGGACAGCGATGGATCCGCAGGTCATCTCGCAGCTGCTGGACCGGCGCGCCCAGGACAAGCCGATGGGGCAGCTGACCCCGCGTGAGCGGGAGGTGATGGAGCTGATGGCGCAGGGCCGGTCGAACACGGCGATCGCGGCGCGGCTGTTCGTCACCGAGCGGGCGGTGGCCAAGCACACGTCCAATATCTTCGGAAAACTCGGTCTGCCGCCGTCCGATGACGACAACCGACGGGTGCTGGCCGTCCTGGCCTATCTCGACCAGGGCCACAGCCGAGGCTGAGCCCATCCCGTGCGCCCCATTGCTCCCGCCCCATAACGCTGGTTAAGTGCCGTTCGCATACGACGCATTGGCCGTTGTCCGTTGGGGGGCGCATGAGCGACCTGAGCAGACGCACGCTGATCGGAACCGCCGGAGCACTTGGGGCCGGAGCCGCGTTGGGGAGCCATTCCCCCGCGGCGGCCGACGCGCCGGACGGCGCACGGGACATCGCACAGGACACCGCCGTGACCGCTTTCGACACCGCCCCCGCGCGGGCCGCGCTGGACCGGCTGCTCCCGGGCCACGCCGATCAGTTCCGGCTGGTGGCGCTGGAGAAGGGGAAGGAGGGGAAGGAGCGGTTCGAGGTCACCGGGTCGCCGGGGCGTGTCACCGTGGCCGGGACGGGGCCGGCGGTGCTGCTGACCGGGGTGCACTGGTACCTCAAGTACACCTGTCAGGCGCAGCTCACCTGGTCCGGCGACCAGCTGAACCTGCCGAAGAAGCTGCCCGCGCCCCGCCGGCGCGTCGAGCGGTCGACCGCGCTCCCGCACCGGTTCGCGTTCAACGACACCCATGACGGCTACACCGCGCCGTTCGCCGACTGGGACCGCTGGGAGCACCTGATCGATATCGCGGCCCTGCACGGCTGCAACGAGCTGCTGGTCACCGCGGGGCAGGAGGCCGTCTACCAACGGCTTCTGAAGGACTTCGGCTATCCGGACGCGGAGGCGCGCGCCTGGCTGCCCGCCCCCTCCCACCAGCCCTGGTGGCTGCTGCAGAACATGAGCGGCTACGGCGGGCCGGTGTCCACCGCGCTGCTCGACAAGCGGGCGGCGCTGGGGCGGCGCATCGCCGACCGGCTGCGGGAGCTGGGCATGCGGCCCGTGTTCCCCGGCTACTTCGGCACCGTCCCCGACGGTTTCGCCGCCCGTAATACGGGGGCCCGTACGGTCCCGCAGGGCGACTGGGCAGGGCTCAAGCGCCCCGACTGGCTCGACCCCCGGACCGAGTCGTTCCGGAAGGTGGCCGCCGCCTTCTACCGCCATCAGCAGGACCTCTTCGGCCCCGCCGAGCTGTTCAAGATGGACCTCCTGCACGAGGGCGGCGACCCGGGCGACGTCCCGGTCCCGGACGCGGCCCGCGCAGTGGAGAAGGCCCTGCAGACCGCCCGTCCCGGCGCCATCTGGGTGATCCTCGGCTGGCAGGCCAACCCGCGCCGCGATCTCCTGGACGCCGTCGACCACGACCATATGCTCGTCGTCGACGGCCTGTCGGACCTCGACACCGTCACCGACCGGGAGAAGGACTGGGGCTCGGTCCCGTACGCCTTCGGCACCATCCCGAACTTCGGCGGCCGCACCACGATCGGCGCCAAGACCCATATGTGGACGCAGAGGTTCACCGTCTGGCGCGACAAGCCGGGCAGCAAGCTCGTCGGCACCGCCTATATGGCGGAGGCGGTCGAGCGCGACCCGGCGGCGTTCGAGCTGTTCAGCGAGTTGGCGTGGCGGGACGAGGCGGTGGACCGCGCCGGCTGGTTCCGTACCTACGCGGACGTGCGGTTCGGCGGGCGCGACGACCGGGCCCGGGAGGCGTTCGCCGCGCTGCGCGACACGGCGTACCAGATCAGCAGCAAGGACGGCCGCCCGCACGACTCCGTCTTCGCCGCCCGCCCCAGTCTCACCGCCCGCTCGGGCACCAACTACGCCACCCACACGCCCGCCTTCGACCCGGCCGACTTCGACGTGGCCTTCGCGGCGCTGCTGGGCGTGCGGCCCTCGCTGCGGGACAGCGACGCCTACCGCCACGATCTGACCGACACCGCCCGGCAGGCGCTCGCCAACCGCTCCTGGCAGCTGATCCCGCAGTTGCAGGACGCGTATGAGCGCAAGGACCTGGAGACCTTCCGGGGGCTGGCCCGGCTGTGGCTCAAGCTGATGCGGCTGAGCGACGACATGACCGGCGCCCACCGCCGCTTTCTGCTCGGCCCCTGGCTGGAGGACGCCAAGCGGATGGCGTCCGGCGCAGAGGAGTCCGCCCAGCTGGAGCACGCCGCGCGCACCCTCATCACCACCTGGGCGGACCGGGTCACGGCGGACGGCGGCAAGCTCGCCAACTACGCCAACCGCGACTGGAACGGCCTGATCGCCGACTTCCACCTCCCCCAGTGGCAGTCCTATCTGGACGAGCTGGAGGACGCGCTGGCCCAGGGGCGGGCGCCGCGCGCCTTCGACTGGTTCGCCGTCGAGGAGCCGTGGACGCGTGAGCACAAGAGCTATCCGGTGCGGCCGACGACGGACGCCCACCGCACCGCCCAGCGGGTGTACGAGGCGCTCGCCAAGGCCCCGTACCAGGGTGCGGTGACCGTCACCACCGAGCCCGCCACGCTGCCACCCGGCGGCACGGCCGCCATCACCGCCGCACTGCGGAACGTCAACGGGCTGCGCCCCACCGGCCGCGTCGACTTCGAGCTGACCGTGACCGGGCTCGACCCGGTACCGCAGGGGCAGACCTGGCTGCGGAGCGTCCCGGCGGGCGGCGACGGCGCGGTCCACTGGCGCGCCACCGCGCCCGACGGACCGCTGGACCGTCCGCTGAAGCCGCTGCCGTACGAGCTGGCCGTGGCGTACGGGCCGCGAGGCGAGGACCGGGTGCGGACCGTGCGCGGCGGCACGCTGTGGACGGCCGGGCCGCTCGCGGACGGCCTGAAGACGGTCACCACCAACGGCGCGGTCTTCGGCCAGCTGGCGGAGCGGTTCGCGATCGACGGGGCGGGCCAGGACCTGTGGAAGGGCACCGCCGAGTTCGGGGCGGTCTACCGGGCGGGGGCGCTGGCCGTCGGCGGCGCCGTGACGGTGAAGGTGGAGAGCCAGGCGGCCACCGGACCATGGGCGCGGGCCGGGATCATCGTCCGCAACGCCCTCGCGACGGCGGGCTCCCCCGGCTTTGTGAATCTGTCCGTCACCCCGGCGAACGGCGTCGTGCTGTCGTACGACGCGAACGGCGACGGCACGCTGGACACCTACCAGCGGATCACCGGTGTGAAGGCACCCGTGCTCCTGCGGCTGACCCGCGCCGCCGCCACCTCGTACACCGGTGAGCTGTCCACCGACGACGGCGCGACCTGGCGGAAGGTGGCGACGGTGACGGCACCGGGCGCGGCGGCCGGCGCGCAGGACGCCGGGCTCTTCATGAGCGCGGCCAACGGCGGCACCGGGGCCCGCGGGACGGTCGAGTTCAGTGGATGGGGGGTCAGGCCCGGCGAGTGAGCCGGGGATGGGTGGCCGAGCATCCGGGTGCCCCGGCGCTCGGCTGCCCCTGGCTGGGGGCACCTCCCAGCGGTAGCTGGGGGCGAGCCGAAGGGGCGCGCCGCTGTCGTAAGGGAGAGCGCGCGGAGCCCCCTCGGGCTCCCCACCGATGTGCGGTGCGCCGAGCGGGCGGCGCTGGCTTGTTGGAAAGTCGTCAGGTTCGCTCGTTCCCCCCCGGCCGAAGGTTGGGGGAGGCTCACAGCGCGCCGGAGGCGAACCGAGCCCTGAAAAAGGGGGTGCGAGGTGACCTACCCGCCCCGCCACTCGTTCTACGCAACGTGGACCAGCAGCAGGCGACAGCCCCCCTCGACGACGACACCACCGGCCCCATCGACGTCGAGCAGGCCGAGGCCGCCATCGTCGAGCACTACCCGCGGCTGGTGCGGCTCGGGTACCTCATCCTGCCGCCCGGTATGGGGCGCACCCGCCGGGTGCTGGCCGCCCACGCGCTGGCGCAGCGCGCGCTGCCCCGCAACCGGGCGGGCGGCTCGGGCGGCGACCCGCACCCGGACCTCGAACTGCCCTGGCAGCGCGGGACGAAGGGGGCGGCGGCCGACGCGGGCTACGCCTACGTACGGCTGCGGGTGCTGCGTACCGCGCTGCGCGCCGCCCGGCCGCGGCGCTGGTGGCGGCTGCCGTCGCCGCTGCCGCAGGTGTTCGGGCTGCGGCTGTTCCCGCGCTCGGGCGGGGCGGATGAACTCGCCTTGGACAAGGCGCTGTCGGAGCTGTCCGGGCCGGGCCGGGCCGCGTACGTCCTGCGCGAGCTGGAGCGGCTCGACGACCGCGAGGCGCGGAAGCTGTTGCAGGCCGCCGGGGTCGCGGATCCGCGGGCCGCGCTCGCCGAGGCGGACTCCGTGCCGGAGCCGGCGGGCAGCCGGGACGGATCGCTGCTGAAGTCCGCGGAGTTCGACCCCTGTTCGCTTCAGGCGCGGCCGACGGATCTGATGCGCCGCCGGCAGCATCTGCGGGCGGTGCTGGTGGCGGTGGTGGCGCTGGTGGTGTGCGGAACGCTGCTGGGCATGCCGGGCCAGGGCTGGGGGCCGAGCGGTGCGGCAGCGCCCTCGTACGCCCGTAATCCGTCCTCCGAACGGGCCCTGGACCCGGGTGAGTTGACGCGGGCCGCGCCCCACGCGTGGCGCACCGCGACCCGCGCCGACTTCTCCTCCTGGCCCGCGCGGGGTAATCGGGTCCACGACACCGCGCTGCTGCGCCGGGCCCTGGCCGTATGGGCGCGGCCGGGCCGCTCGGTGCGGCTGTCGGCCACCATGGGCACGCAGTCGGGCCCGCCCGCCGGGCCGCCGCAGCTGCTGTACGCGGGCGAGGTGGACCAGGCGGCGGTGGTGCTGCTGCACGACGGGCTGCGGGTCGCGCGGTACGCGGAGGCGAGGGGCGGCAGCGGAGCGGTGGCACTGGACCTCGCCCGGCTCGACGCCGCGACCGCCGCCACCTCGACCGCGCTCGTGCTCAGCCGCACGGACGGCAACGTCCGCTATCTGACCGCCCCCTGGGTGCGCCACGCCTCGGTGCGGGACCTGGTACGGCCCGGTGTGGCACCGCGCCCGCTGCACCGCACCGCCGACGGGGTGACCGAGCCGGTGCGCACCATCCCGCAGCTGCGCCCCTGCCGCGGCTGGCCCGCCCTGCAACTCGGCTCGCGGCTCGTCGCCGACCTCGGCGAACTGGCCCCGGCCCGGCTGACGTACGGCACCCCCGGGCACGGCGCCCACGATGTCGCGGGCCGCGCGGCCCGCGTGAGCTGGGCCCGGACCGCCTGCCGGCTCCCGCTGATGCAGGCGCGGGGCGTACGCACCGTGAACTCCTGGCGCTTCGCCGCCCAGGCTCTCCCCGAGGCGGGCGGCCACGCGGCCTGGCTGTGCACCCGCGCGGACACCTGGCGGGGCACGGGCAGCAGGGTCCTGGCCCAGTTCCAGCCGTGGGGCACGCGCCGCGGCGCGGCGGGCGCGATCGCCTCCAGCGCCGACAGCTCCCCGGCCTGCGGGCCCCGCGCACCGCGCGTGCTGGCGGGCGTGCTGTGGAAGGCGCGGTCCGGCCACTGGTACCTCCTGGCCGCGGGCAGCCGCCAGGTCGCCACGATCACGGCGACGGGCGCCGTCCGGGGCCGCACCTATGGCCGAGCCCTCACCCTCCCCGCCAAGGCCGGCGCCCACGCCGACCTCAAGGCCCGCCTGCGGAACGGCGACCGCCTGGGCGCCCTGCGCTGAGCGGGCCCGTGGCGGCGTGGGTGCCCGGCGGGCGACGCCGCGCGCTGGATACGGGCGCACGATATCGGCCAATGGCAGCCGGGCGAGCCGTCCAAGGAGGGTGGCGGCGGCAGCGCGTACGCCGTCACCCTCCTTGAGAAGCGGTTAGCGCTCCACGTAGACGGCGACCGTGCGGCCGGGGACCGCGAAGGTGCCCGTTGAGCGGTCGTACGAGGACGTCCTGACGGTGGCGTCGGCGCCCCGCGCCTGGATCGAGTGCAGGGCGTACCGCGTCCCGGCCAGGGCCGGGACGTGCTGGGACCGGCGGTCCGGGGTGGCGTTGAAGACCACGACGAGACGGCCGAGCCGCATGGTGATCACGCCCGGTGTCTCCTCGGCCCCGGACAGCGGGAAGGACAGCGCGGACTGGACCCCGTCCGCGGTGGCCTGGCTGAACGCCTTCTCCGTCGTGCGGATCCGCAGCAGATCGCGGTAGGCCGCGGAGGCGCCCGTGATCTCGGCGCAGCCGGGGCGTGCCGCCGGGTTCGTCAGCAGCGGCTTGGCGTAGGTCCACTTGGACTGGTTGTCGGCCGCCGGGGGCAGCCCGCGGCCGAAGCCGTTGCCGTCCTGGCACCGCCAGTGGATCGCGTTGAACCAGTCGCCGCTGTCGAAGGAGTTGCGGTCCAGCGACTTGGAGCGCAGCAGGTCCGTACCCGCCTGGCTGAGCGCCGGGCCCTGGGAGAGGGCGGCGGTGGTCATGGCCAGGACCTGCATACGGGCGCGGTCGGCGGCCGAGGTCCGCTCCGGCAGTTTGAAGGCGAGGGCGTCGTAGAGGGTCTCGTTGTCATGGGCGTCGGTGTAGGCGAGGGCGTCGCCGGGGGCGGCGGCGTAGCCGGCCGGGGAGCCGTTGTAGTCGACCTCGGAGCCCTTGACCCGCCGCCCGCGGGTGTCCGTGAAGGTGTAGTCGGCGAGGTTTCCGGAGAGCCCGACCTTGATCAGATCCTGGTCGTGCAGCAGCCGGGCCCGCTGCTCGGCCGAGCTCCCGTTGGCCGGTGAGGTGTTGGGGTCGGTGAAGAGGCCGGAGGCGAAGCCCTGGACGCGCGGGTCCTCGTCGAAGGGCCCGCCGCCGCGCACCGCGTCCCGCGCGCGGTCGCTGAAGGTGGCGATGCCGGTGCCGGCCATGTTGCGCTGGGTGGCCTGGACGAAGCGGGCGTCGCCTGCGACCTCGCCGAAGTTCCAGCCCTCGCCGTAGAGGATGATCGACTTGCCGTCCACCCCGTCCTTGGCGGGGGTGAGGGCGTCCAGGGCCTTGCGTACGGCGAGGATATTGGCCTTCGGATGGTGGCCCATCAGGTCGAAGCGGAAGCCGTCGACCTTGTACTGCTTGGCCCAGGTGACGATCGAGTCGACGACCAGCTTGCCCATCATGGCGTGCTCGGTCGCGGTGTTCGCGCAGCAGGTGGAGGTGGCCACGGTGCCGTCGTCCAGCAGCCGCTGGTAGTAGCCGGGCACGATCCTGTCGAGGACGGACCGGTCGTCCTGCCCGGCGGCCACGGTGTGGTTGTAGACGACGTCCATGACGGTGCGCAGCCCGGTGCGGTTGAGGCCCTGCACCATCTGCCGGAACTCCCGGGTGCGGGCCGGGCCGTCCGGGTGGCTCGCGTAGCCCCCCTCGGGGACGGTGTAGTGCAGCGGGTCGTACCCCCAGTTGTAGCCGTCCTTCGCCGCCGCCTCGCCCACGCACTTCTGCTGCTGGCCGGAGTCGGCGGGCAGCGCGGCCAGATCGCAGCCGGGCTCGGCTTGGCCGGACTTCCGCTCCGGGACGGTGGAGAAGTCGAAGGCGGGGAGGAGATGGACGTACGAGGTGCCGGACCGGGCCAGTTGGCCGAGGTGCCGCATGCCGTCCGAGCCGCGGTCGGTGAAGGCGAGGTACTGGCCGGGGTGGGCGCTGGTGCGGTCCTCGATCGAGAAGTCGCGGATGTGCAGCTCCTGGATACGGGCGTCGCGCAGCGGGACGGCCCGGGGCTTCTTGAGCGCGGACCAGCCCTTGGGGGCGAGCTTCGGATCGGCCAGGTCGGTGACGAGGCTGCGCGCGGAGTCGGCGGTCAGGGCGGTCGCGTACGGATCGGTGACCTCGTTGGTGACCATCTTCTGGACGCTCGGGGCCCAGACCCGGACCCGGTAGCGGTACGGCTTGTCCCGCCAGTCCGGTGGGCCGCTCACGCTCCATACGCCGCTGTCGGCGTCCCGCCGCATGGGGACGGTGCGGCCGTCGAGGTCGAGCGATACGGTCCGGGCGGTCGGCGCCCAGACGGAGAGGGTGGGGCGGCCGTGGTGGAAGACCGGGCCCAGCTCGGCGCGGCGGGCGGCGCGCGCGTACAGGTCGTCCAGCACACCGGGGATCTGCACCCCGGTGCGGTGCAGTACGTGGTGGTCGTCCCCGCCGCGCTGGACGGCCTCGACCTCGCCGCGCAGGGCGGTGGCGGCCTTCTCCCGGTCGCGGGGGTCGACGGCGAAGGCGGGACGGCCGGCGAGGTGGGGGTACGCGGCCTTCTGGGCGTCGGTGAGGGTGGTGGGGCTCAGCCGCAGGGCGCCGCCCGAGGAGGAGCGCAGCTCCTCCTCGGTGGTGCGGTCGGCCTCGACCTGCCAGACGACGGTGTCGCGGTCGATCCACTGGGCCCCGGCGGTGGCGGCTGCGGCGGCGTGCGCGGGCTGTTGGACCGCGGGGGCGGCCGCCGCGTACAGACCCAGCGTGGCGAGGGCGGCGGCGGTGCGGCGGAGGGTGACTTTCACGGGGGTAGTGGCTCCTTGGCGGGTGTGGTGTGGGCTCCGCCCCCAGGCCCCGGACGCCTCTCGGGCCTCCCGGCGGGGCTGGAGATTCTGGTCCCTCCGGCGATCGAGGATCGGGGCCCGGGCAGGGCCCAGGGGCGGGGGCTGGGGGCGCGGCCCCGGGCGGGGGCTGGTCCGGGGCTGCGCCCGGGCCGGTCAAGGGGCGGAGCCCCTTGACCGGCGTCAGGTGAGGGCCGCCGCCTAACCGCAGCTCCGGGCCCCCGTGTGCAGCGCCAGCGCCGTATTGGCGCCGAGCGTGGCCGTGAACTGGCCCGAGGAGTTGACGGCGACTCCCTTGCCGCTCTGCACATCGCAGTAGTTGCCCGCGGGCAGCAAGGTCTGGAAGGTCCGGCTGAGCGAGCCGCTTTCGTGGTTGATGGCGACGTACGCCTTGTCGCCGCGCCCGAAGGCGATCGCGTTGTTGCCGTTGTCCCACCAGTTGGTCACGGCCGTGCCCCGCGCGGTGTTGCGGAAGGCGACCATGCTGATGATCTCGGGCCACTTGTGCTGGCACTCCCAGCCGTCCTGCCAGCACGCGTTGACCGTGCCGCCGTTGGGCGGTCCGGCGTCGTTGTCGCTGAACTCGTAGCCCGAGTGGACGTCCGGGGAGCCGTAGGGCCAGGCCAGCATGAAGACGTTGGCCAGGGTGTAGTTGGCGCCGTCCTTGTAGGTGAGGGTGGAGCCGTTGCGTTCGGTGTCCCAGTTGTCGACGAAGACGCCGGACTGGCCGCTCGCCATATAGCCCCAGCCCTCGCCGAAGTTGTTCAGATACGCCAGCTTCTCGCTCGTGAAGACGCGCTTGAGGTCACGGCCGTAGCGGAACTCCTGCACATCGCCGTTCGGCAGATACTCCGTCGGGGAGACGGCCTCACCCGCCCCGTAGATCACTTCCTGCTTCCAGTAGACACCGGGGTTGCTCAGCCGGCTCTTGATGGCGGCCAGGTCCTCCGTCGGGATGTGCTTACCGCCGTCGACCCGGAAGCCGTCGACGCCGAGCGACAGCAGATCGTTCAGATACTCGGCGATCCGGGTGCGGACATACGGCTCGTTCGTGTCCAGGTCCGCGAGGCCCACGAGCTCGCAGTGCTGCACATTCCAGCGGTCGGCGTAGTTGCTGACCTGGGCGGTGCAGTCGTCCATGTCCTGGGACTGGTAGATCCCGGGGTAGTTGTACTTGGTGTACGAGGAGCCGCCGGTGCCGGTGCCCGACCCGGAGGACATGTGGTTGATGACGGCGTCGGCGACGACCTTCACGCCCGCCGCATGGCAGGTGTCGATCATGTTCTTGAAGGCGGTGCGGTCGCCGAGCCGTCCGGCGATCTTGTAGCTGACGGGCTGGTACGAGGTCCACCACGGGGCGCCCTGGATGTGCTCGCTGGCCGGGGACACCTCGACATAGCCGTAGCCGGCGGGTCCCAGCGTGCTGGTGCACTCCTTGGCGACGGAGTCGTACTTCCACTCGAAGAGCTCGGCGGTGACGTCCTTGGTCCCGGGGGGAGCCGCCTGCGCCGTCTGCTGCGGAAGGGCGACGAGCGCCGTCGCGCCCGCCACCAGGGCGAGGGCTGCGGCTATGGGGGGTCTGCGCCTGCTGGCCATCGTTCCTCCTGCGTGAGGGGGATTGCGGGTGACGATTGAGCCTCGTACGGCAACGCGCCATGCCCGTAAGGCCAGTGAAGGTTCTTGCTGCAAGACGTCAGTCCTGCGGTGGTGACCGGACGGTACTCGCACCGATTTCTTGTTGCAAGACCTTTCACAAGAGATTGCGGCGGTGTTACGTTCAACCACGTTCTCCGGTCCGGCCGGTCGGGGGCCCGGCCAACGGGCCCCACGCGCCCGGCCGGTCGGGCCGGTCAACTCCCCGGTGGCGCCCGGGCGGTGGAACCGCGCACGACCAGGTACGACGCCCATGCAGCCCTGGTCCGGCAGCGCGGCGGCCGCGCCAACGCGCGGTGCGCTCCGGCGCCGCCGCACCCGTCCGGACGCGCGGCTGCGGCGGCCACCCCGGCCGCCGGGCGCGAGCCGGAATCGATCGCCTTGCCGCGCGCGCCGGGAGCACGCGCCGGGAGCAGCCGTGCCCCGTCCGGAGCAGGCCGGTGCGGTGCCGGGTCCCGCCAGGGAGGCACGTCCGCCGACAGTGCGTCCGCCGACGGCAGGGCAGGCGGCCGGGGCCGGGGGCCGGGAGAGCGACCGGCTCGGCCGCGCATCCCGTCCGGCAAAGCGGTCACCTCCGCGGCCCCAGTTCCGGGCCGGGCGGGTGGTGCGCCGGACCATAGGTGACGTGCCCGGCGCGTCTTGGAAGGGGACCTTGGCGTACCGCGACGAGCGCAGTGGCCGCTACGCCACGTCGCAGGGCACCTTTCCGCAAGGGGCCCGGATGTGTTACGTCCGCGTGTCCCTCCGATTGCCGCCTCGCGCCCGTACAAGCGCCTGACATGCGCCCGGAGCGCTTCCAGAGGACACCACCACCCCCTGCAAGCTCTTCCGCAAGGCGTTGCAGAGCTGTTACGTTCCCGCCATGACCCAGGAGCTCACGACCTCCCTCCAGGCCGAGCCGGTACGACCGTCCGAGGGGCTCGGCTGGTGGCGCGACGCCGTCATCTACCAGGTGTATGTGCGGTCCTTCGCCGACAGCGACGGCGATGGGATCGGCGATCTGCGCGGGGCACGGGAGCGGCTGCCCCATCTCGCCCGGCTGGGTGTGGACGCCGTCTGGCTGACCCCCTTCTACGCCTCCCCGCAGGCCGACGGCGGCTACGACGTGGCGGACTACCGCGCCGTGGACCCGCTCTTCGGCACCCTCGGCGACGCCGACGATCTGGTGCGCACCGCCCATGAGCTGGGGCTGAAGGTGATCGTCGACGTCGTCCCGAACCACACCTCGGACCAGCACCCGTGGTTCCGCAGCGCGCTCGCGGACCGGCCTCGGGGGGCGGCCCGCGAGCGGTACCACTTCCTCCCCGGCCGGGGCGTCGACGGCGAACTGCCGCCCAACGACTGGGAGTCGGTCTTCGGCGGCCCCGCCTGGACCCGTACGACGCATCCGGACGGCACCCCCGGCGAGTGGTATCTGCATCTCTTCGCGCCCGAGCAGCCCGATCTCAACTGGGAGCGCCCGGAGGTCCGCGAGGAGTTCGATTCGGTGCTGCGCTTCTGGCTGGATCTGGGCGTGGACGGATTCCGTATCGATGTCGCCCATGGCATGGTCAAGGCCGCCGGGCTGCCCGATATCGGCCACACCGAACAGGCCAAGCTCATCGGCTCCCAGGTGCTGCCGTTCTTCGACCAGGACGGGGTGCATGAGATCCACCGCTCCTGGCGCCTGCTGCTGGACTCCTACCCCGGCGACCGCATCGGCGTCGCCGAGGCATGGGCGCCCAGCGCCGAGCGGCTCGCCCTCTACGTACGCCCCGACGAGCTGCACCAGGCGTTCAACTTCCAGTTCCTGAAGTGCCCGTGGGACGCGGCCGCGATGCGCGCGGTGATCGACGAGTCGCTGGCCGCGACCGCCTCCGTCGGCGCCCCCACGACCTGGGTGCTCTCCAACCACGACGTCGTACGGCACACCACCCGCTACGCCACCGACAGCCCGGGACAGGGCCTGCGCCGGGCCCGCGCCGCCGCCCTGCTCACCCTCGCGCTGCCCGGCTCGACCTACCTCTACCAGGGCGAGGAGCTGGGCCTTCCCGAGGTGACCGACCTCCCGGACGAGCTGCGCCAGGACCCCGCCTTCTTCCGTACCTCCGCCGACGGACAGGACGGCCAGGACGGGCAGGACGGCTTCCGGGACGGCTGCCGGGTCCCAATCCCCTGGGCGCGCTCGGGCGCGTCCTGCGGTTTCGGCCCCGGCGGCAGCTGGCTGCCGCAGCCCGCCGACTGGGCGGACCTCTCCGTCGAGGCGCAGACCGGCGACCCGGGATCTACGCTGGAGCTGTACCGGGCCGCGCTCGCGCTGCGCCGGGAGCTGCCGGGGCTGGGCGACGGCCGGATGACCTGGCTGGGGGCCCCGGCGGGGGTGGTGGCGCTGTCCCGTCCGGGCTTTGTGTGCACGCTGAACACCCTCGGGGAGGAGGTCGAACTTCCGGTTCCGGGGCGCGCTCTGCTGTCCTCGGCGCCGCTGGCGTACGGCGCCGGCCCGGCGCCCGCTACCGTGCGCATTCCCGCTGATTCCTGCGCGTGGTGGGCAATCTGACATGCGACCGGTACAGTCCAATCCCATGACCGCACGGCTTGCTGACATCGCAGCTCAAGCGGGGGTCAGCGAAGCCACCGTCAGCCGCGTCCTCAATGGCAGGCCGGGGGTGGCCGCCGCCACCCGCGAGTCCGTCCTCGCCGCCCTGGACGTCCTCGGCTACGAGCGGCCGGTGCGGCTGCGGCAGCGCAGCGCCGGGTTGGTAGGGCTGATCACCCCCGAACTGGAGAACCCGATATTCCCCGCGCTCGCCCAGGTGATCGGGCAAGCGCTGACCCGCCAGGGCTACACCCCCGTGCTGGCCACCCAGACCCCCGGCGGCTCGACCGAGGACGAGCTGACCGAGATGCTGGTGGACCGGGGAGTGGCCGGGATCATCTTCGTCTCCGGGCTGCACGCGGACACCTCCGCCGATATGCAGCGCTATGACCAGCTGCGCGGCCAGGGCGTGCCGTTCGTCCTGGTGGACGGCTACTCGCCGAAGGTGCGGGCGCCCTTCATCTCCCCCGACGACCGGGCGGCGATGCTGCTGGCCGTCACCCATCTGGTCTCGCTCGGGCACACCCGGATCGGGCTCGCGCTCGGCCCCAGGCGGTTCGTCCCCGTCCTGCGCAAGATCGAGGGCTTCCAGAGCGCCATGCGGGACCGGCTGGGGCTCGCGCCCGAGGAGTCCGCGGAGCTGATCGAGCATTCGCTCTACACCCTGGAGGGCGGCCAGGCGGCGGCGTCCGCGCTGATCGACCGGGGCTGTACGGCGGTGGTGTGCGCGAGCGACATGATGGCGCTGGGCGCCATACGCGCGGCCCGGCAGCGGGGGCTGGGGGTCCCTCAGGACATCTCCGTGGTCGGCTTCGACGACTCCCCGCTGATCGCCTTCACCGATCCGCCGCTGACCACCATCCGCAAGCCGGTCCAGTCGATGGGGCAGGCGGCGGTGCGGGCGCTGCTGGAGGAGATCGGCGGCACCCCGGCGCCGCCCAGCGAGTTCGTCTTCCTCCCCGAACTGGTGGTCCGCGGCTCCACGGCCTCGGCGCACGGCGGTCCCTCACGGACCGGGGCATAAGCGGCGAAGAACCGACCTGCGGACGATCTGCGGGTGGACCGCGTCTGGCAGACTGTTGCCCTATGGGTGAAGCGACGATCAGGACTCCGGCAGGCCGGACGGCCACCCCGTCACCCATCGAGGCGGCCGAGGCGCGTTCGGTGCGACGCCGTACAGTGACGGCCCAGATGGCCCGGATGCGCACCCCGCGCAGGCCCCGCCTCTGGTTCGAGATCGTCCTGATCGCCGTCAGCTACTGGACGTACTCCCTGATCCGCAACGCCGTCCCGGAGCAGAGGTCCGAGGCGCTGCGCAACGCGGGCTGGGTCTGGGAGTGGGAGCACCAGTTCGGCATGGCCTTCGAGCGCGGCGTCAACCATGCGATCGACTCGGTCAGCTGGCTGATCGTGAGCATGAACTACTACTACGCCACGCTGCACTTCATCGTGACGATCGGCGTGCTGGTGTGGCTCTACCACTGGCATCCGGGTCGCTACGCCGCCACCCGGCTGGTGCTCTTCGCGACCACCGGCGTCGCCCTGCTCGGCTACTACTTCTTCCCGCTCGCCCCGCCCCGGCTGATGAGCGGCGGGCACTTCATCGACACCGTCGTGGTGCACCACACCTGGGGCTCGATGGCCTCGGGGAATCTGGCCAATATGTCGAACCAGTACGCGGCGATGCCCTCGATGCACATCGGCTGGTCGCTGTGGTGCGGTCTCACCATCGCCACGCTCGCCCGCCCGGTGTGGGTGTGGACGCTGGGGCTGCTCTACCCGACGGCGACGCTGCTGGTGATCGTCGCGACCGCCAACCACTTCTGGATGGACGCGGTCGGCGGCGTCGTCTGCCTCTCCTTCGGCTTCGCGCTGTCGTACGCCTGGTACGGCTCGCTGCCGTACCGGCTGCCGAGGCAGGTGACCGGGCGGCGGCTGGCGGCCGAGCGGGAGAGCGAGCGCGAGCGCGAGGGCGAGCTCAGGACGGCCTGACCGGCTCCGTCCAGCAACGCCTGACCGACGCTGTCCTGCAATGCCTGACCGACGCTGTCCCGTAGTGCCTGATCGGCTCTGTCCTGCGCGGCTTGATCGTCCCTGCCCGGCCCGCCATCCTGGTGCGGTTTTCCACCGAGTTCAGGGGCTCGATGTGGCGCGCGTATCGCCGCGGACTGAGCACGATGAGCGTGACGAAAGGGACCACCGGCACCGTGCACATCGCCGACGCCACCGCTTCAGCCACCCCGTCCGGCACCACCGGCACCGCCTTGCCTCCGCGGGCCGTACTCCCCCGCCCCCGCTCCGCGGAACCCCGCTTTCCGCTGGTGGCCACCGACCTCGACGGCACGCTGCTGCGCAGCGATCTGACGGTCTCCCCCCGCACCCGCGCGGCGCTCACCGCCGTCCGCCGCGCCGGATCGCGCCATCTGGTGGTCACCGGGCGCCCGGCCGCGTCCTGCCGGGAGTTCCTGGTCGCGATCGGCTACCGGGGGCTCGCGGTGTGCGGACAGGGCGCGCAGCTGTACGACGCCTCCGCGGACCGGCTGCTGGTCTCCGCCGCGCTGGACCGGGAGCTGGCCCGGTCGGTGGTGGAACGTACGGAGGAGGCGCTGGGCGCGGGGCCCCTGGAGCTGGCCGTGGTGACCGCCGCGCCCGAGAACCGCTTCGTGGTGACCGCGCGCTTCGCCGACCGGCCGCGGACCGGATGGGAGGTCGCCGAACGGGAGAAGCTGTGGTCGGAGCCGATCGAGAAGGTGCTGATGCGCCATCGGGAGGTGCCGGACGGCCGGGTCGCGGCGTCCGCGGAGCGGGTGGGCGCCGGCGAGGTGACGGTGACGCACTCCGAGAAGGGCATGATCGAGGTGCTGCCGGCCGGGACCGACAAGGCGGTGGGGCTGCAACTGGCCGCGGACCGGATGGGGTTCACCCCCGAGGAGACCATCGCCTTCGGCGATATGCCGAACGACATCCCGCTGCTGACCTGGGCCGCGTACGGCGTCGCGATGGGCAACGCCCACCCCGATCTGGTGGCGATAGCCGACGAGGTGGCGCCCGGCCATGACGAGGACGGGGTCGCGGCGGTCCTTGAGCGGCTCTTCCCCCACGCTTGAGCGCCACTGGAGTCCGCCACCGTCACCCTTGACGGAAGCTATACAACTAAACAAAATGTCCAAGGTGCGAGCTGAACCTCATTACGTGGATGAGCGCTCCGGCGCCTCGTACCCGCTCGACGAGCCCCGCTGGCGGGGTGACGACGGCGCCCCCCTCACCGTTTCCGCCCTGCCCGGCATCACCCGCGCGGAGGTGGACACCGGGGCCCGGTCGTTGTGGCGCTACCGAGCGGCCCTCCCGGTGCCCGTCGACGCCCCGGTGTCACTCGGTGAAGGGTGCACCCCGCTGGTCGAGAAGGAATGGGGGGAGGATCGGGTTCTCTTCAAGCTGGAGTGGTTCAGCCCCACCGGCAGCTTCAAGGACCGCGGCACCAGCGTGATGATCTCGCTCCTCGCGCAGCGCGGCGTACGCGAGGTCATCGAGGACAGCTCGGGCAACGGAGGCGCCTCGGTCTCCGCGTACTGCGCCGCGGCCGGCATCCGGGCCAGAATCCTCGCCCCCGCGTCGACCTCCCCGGCGAAGATCCTCCAGAGCCGGGCGTACGGCGCCGAGGTCCAGCTGGTGCCGGGCGACCGGGACGCGACCGCCGCCGAGGCGCTGCGCCAGTCGGCCGGCACGTACTACGCGAGCCACAACTGGCACCCCTTCTTCCTCCAGGGCACCAAGACCCTCGCCTACGAGCTGTGGGAAGACCTCGGCTTCACCGCCCCCGACGCCGTGGTGACGGTGGCCGGCGCGGGCTCCACCGTCCTCGGCTGCGACCTCGGCTTCTCCGAGCTGCTGGCGGCGGGCCAGATCGCCCGCCGCCCCCGGCTGCTCGTCGCCCAGCCCGCCAACTGCGCGCCCTTGTACGCCGCCTTCCGCGCGGGCGCCGAGGGCCCCGTCCCGTTCGAACACGCCCCCACCATCGCCGAGGGCACGGCCATCCGGCGGCCCGTCCGCTTCCCGGAGGTGCTGCGCGCCATCCACCGCTCGGACGGCGACATGGCCGCCCTCCCGGAGGACGCCATCGCCGCCGCGGTCCGCCGGCTGGCCGCGATGGGCCTGTACGCCGAGCCGACCAGCGCGACCGCCGCCGCCGCGATCGAGGTCTTCCGGGCCCGGGGCGCGATCCGCCCCGGGGAGACGACCGTGGTGCTGCTGACGGGCTCGGGGCTGAAGGCGGCCCCGGCGATGACCGCGCTCTTCGGCGGCGGCGGAGAGCGCGAGGAGCCGCGATGACCGGGGAGAGGGACGACGTAGGCAGGGCTCCCCTCGACGAGGACGAGCTGCTGCTGCGCGAGGCCGAGAAGATCGTCGTCGCCATCGGCCGGATGTTCCCCGGGCTGTGCGAGGTGGTCCTGCACGACCTCCGCCACCCCGACCAGGCCATCCGCACCATCGAGAGCAATCTGTCGGGCCGCGCGGTCGGCGACCCGGCCACCGAGCTCGGCCTCGCCCGTATCCAGGACCCCGGCTTCCCCGGCATCGTCCAGAACTACGCCAACAGCTTCCCGGACGGCCGCCCGGCCAAGAGCACCTCCATCGGCATCAAGAACGGCGCGGGCACCTATGTCGCCGCCATCTGTCTCAATCTCGATGTCTCCCTGTTCGCCAGCGTCGCCCGCAGCCTCAACAATCTCGTCCGCACCGATGAGCAGGAACAGCCCCTCACCGAAACCCTCCGTGCCCGCACCACCGCCGAGCTCCGCGCCGTCGTCGAGGAATTCGCCGCCGCCCGCGGCCACACCCCCCGCAGCCTCGGCACCCCCGCCAAGAAGGAACTCGTCCGCTCCCTCAGAACCAGCGGCTTCCTCCAGGTGAAGCACTCCGTCCAGGTCGTCACCGAACTGCTCGGGGTGTCCCGGGCCACCGTCTACAACTATCTGCGCGGGTAGGGACGGGGCATGCTGTGACAGGAGATACCCCGACGCTGGCTGGACCGCCTCACCGACTTCGACCCCCGCCGTGTCTTCGCACACGACTGCGCGGTCTGGGAGCCGCCACGCGACGAGCAGCCCGACGCCGGACCGGGCACCTTCCATGAGATCGCTTGCTAAAACGCTTGCGCCGGATCAAGCGTTTTTGTGAGGGGTACCCGGAGGCGCGGCATCGGGATTGACACCCGCTGTCCGGCATCGACCCACGCCCCCGGAGCACAAGAGCCGCCACCGGGCTTCCGCCACCACCGGCCCGCCGGACTGCGCCGCGGCCCGGGCCCGTCCTCACCGCTCCCCATGCTCAAGGCGCCGTAGGCGCGAGACGAAACCCCGACCAAGCCACCGGCACGAGCAACCTGACGAAGCACTACAAGGTCAGGTGCCATCGGAGAGACGGTCGAAATCCCCCTGCCTGATCCCTCGGACGAAGGCCGCCCACCGGGCCGGGACGGTGGTGATGACTGGCCGCGGAGGCGGACCGCATCGGCTGTGGCCCGCTGCGCATCACCTTGCCCGCGCCCGCCTGACCCGCGCGACGGGGGCCCGGCCCAAGTCAACCCTCGTAATCGTAGAAGAGCCGCTCCATCACGGCCCGCGCCCGGCGGGTCGTACGGCGGTAGTCATCCAGCATCTCGCCCACATGGCCCGGCCCGTAGCCCAGGTAGCGGGCCACCGCGGCCAGCTCCCGGACGTCGCTGGGGAAGGTGTCACCCGGGCGGCCGCGCACCAGCATGACGCCGTTGCGCACCCGGGTCGCCAGCACCCATGCCTCGTCGAGGGTCTGGGCGTCGTCGGTGTCGATCAGACCGGCGGAGTGGGCGGCGGCCAGGGCCTGGCGGGTGCGGGTGGTGCGCAGCCCGGGTTCGGCCCAGCCGTGGCGCATCTGGATCAGCTGGACGGTCCACTCGACATCGCTGAGTCCGCCGCGGCCCAGCTTGGTGTGGGTGGTGGGGTCGGCGCCGCGGGGCAGCCGCTCGGACTCCATCCGGGCCTTGAGCCGCCGGATCTCGCGGATCGCGTCCTCGCCCAGCCCCTCGGCCGGGTAGCGCAGCGGGTCGATCAGCTCGATGAAGCGCTCGCCGAGCCCGGGGTCGCCCGCGACCGGCTCGGCGCGCAGCAGCGCCTGGCTCTCCCAGACCAGCGACCAGCGGCGGTAGTAGGCGGCGTACGAGGCGAGGGTGCGCACCAGCGGGCCGGACTTGCCCTCGGGGCGCAGATCGGCGTCGATGAGGAGGGGCGGGTCGACGGTGGGCAGCTGGAGCAGCCGCCGCATCTCGTTGGCCACGGCGAAGGCGGCGCGGGAGGCTTCCTGTTCGTCGGCGCCCTCGCGGGGCTCGTGGACGAAGAGCACATCCGCGTCCGAGCCGTAGCTGAGCTCATGGCCGCCGAAGCGGCCCAGGCCGATCACGGCGAAGCGGGTGGGCAGCTCCTCGCCCCAGGTGTCGCGGACGGCGGCGCGCAGGGCGCCCGCGATGGTGGCGGCGTTGATGTCGGAGACGGCGCCGCCGACCATGTCGATCAGCGCCCCCGCGTCCGGGGGCGGCTCGGCGGCGGCGAGGGAGGTGGTGGGCCGGGCGGGCACATGGGGTTCGGAGGCCCGCAGGGCGCTGGGGACCTCGGGGGTCCTCGACGGCGCGGGGGCGGGCGTGGTGGGCGCGGTGACCGTGGCCGTGGGCGCCGGCTCGCCGCCCGGCGGCGGCCAGCTCACGGTCGGGTGGAGCGCGCCGTTCGCCAGCCGTGCGCTCTCGATGATGTCCGCCGCCGTCGTACGGAACAGCTCGCGCCGCCGCACCCCGCGCGCCGCCGCGACCGCCTGCTCGGCCCCGTCGGCGCGCCCCACCGCGGCCAGCACCTCCTGCTCCAGAGCGGCCCGGCCGCGCGGGCGCAGCCCCTCCGGGTCGCCGAGCAGGGCGACCGCCTCGGGGGCGCGCAGCAGCAGGTCGGGGGCGAGCCGCCCGGCGGACAGCACCCGCGCCAGGTTCTCCGCCGCGGCGCCCTCGTCGCGCAGCAGCCGCAGATACCAGGGCGTCTTGCCCAGGGCGTCCGAGACCTTGCGAAAGCCCAGCAGCCCGGCGTCCGGGTCTGCGGAATCGGCGAACCAGCCCAGCAGCACGGGCAGCAGCGTACGCTGAATCGCCGCTTTACGGGACACACCGGACGCCAGCGCCTCCAGATGGCGCAGCGCGGCGGCCGGGTCGGCGTACCCGAGCGCCTCCAGCCGCTGGCCCGCCGCCTCCGGGCTGAGCCGGGTCTCGCCGGGCTCCAGCTGGGCCACCGCGTCGAGCAGCGGCCGGTAGAAGAGCTTCTCGTGCAGCCGCCGCACCTCGCGCGCGTACCGCCGCCACGCGGTGCCCAGCTCCGTCACCGGCTCCGTACGGAACCCCAGCGACCGGCCGAGCCGCCGCAGATCCGCCTCGTCCTCGGGCACCAGGTGGGTGCGGCGCAGCCGGTAGAGCTGGATCCGGTGCTCCATGGAGCGCAGAAAGCGGTACGCGGCGTCCAGCGCGGCGGCGTCGGAGCGCCCCACATAGCCGCCGGCGGCCAGCGCCGCGAGCGCGTCCAGCGTGGTGCCGCTGCGCAGGCTCTCATCGGACCGGCCGTGCACCAACTGCAGGAGCTGGACGGCGAATTCGACATCGCGCAGACCGCCGGGGCCGAGCTTGAGCTCGCGGTCGACCTGGGCGACGGGGATGTTCTCGACGACGCGGCGGCGCATCTGCTGGACGTCGGGGACGAAGTTCTCGCGCTCGACGGCCTGCCAGACGAGGGGGCTTACGGCGTCGATGTACGCCTGGCCGAGGTCGGCGTCGCCCGCGACGGGCCGGGCCTTCAGCAGCGCCTGGAACTCCCAGGTCTTGGCCCACCGCTGGTAGTACGCCAGATGGCTGGACAGGGTCCGCACCAGCGGGCCGTTGCGCCCCTCGGGGCGGAGGTTGGCGTCGACCGGCCAGATGGTGCCCTCGACGGTGACGTCCGAGCAGATCCGCATCAGCCGGGAGGCGAGCCGGGTGGCGGCCTGCATCGCCTTGGCCTCCTCCACCCCCTCGACCGCCTCCGCCACGAAGATGACGTCCACGTCCGAGACGTAGTTGAGCTCCCGCCCGCCGCACTTGCCCATGCCGATCACGGCGAGCCGGCAGGCGGCGGTGTCCTCCGGCTGCTCTTCGGCCGCGATCTCCAGCGCGGCCCGCAGGGTGGCCGTCGCGAGGTCGGCCAGCTCGGCCGCCGCCTGGGTGACATCGGTGGTGCCGCACACATCGCGCGCCGCGATGGCCAGCAGCGCGCGGCGGTAGGCGATGCGCAGCGCGTCGGGCCGGGGCAGCTCCGCCCCCGCCGCGCCCCAGACGCCCTCGGCCAGGGCCCGCTCGAACTCGGGCGTGGTCGGATGCAGATCCACCGGCTCATAGGTGACCAGCGCATGCCAGTCCTGCGGGTGCCGGGCGAGATGGTCGCCCAGCGCCTCGGAGGCGCCGAGCACCCCGAGCAGCCGGTCGCGCAGCGGCTTGGCGGTGACGAGGGTGTCCAGCAGCGCCTGCCGCGAACCGGCCCGCTGCCCGCCGTTCTCCCCCTCCGCCCCCTCCTCGGGCAGTGCCTCGACGAGCCGGACGAGCCCGCGCAGCGCCAGGTCGGGGTCGGCGGTCGCGCCGAGCGCCTCGAGCAGCACCGAGTCGGTGCGTACGCCGGACAACTCGGGCGCGTCCAGCAGCCGCTGGGCGGTGGAGGCATCGGTGAAGCCGTGCCGCAGCAGCCGGGTGAGGTTGCTGCTCCTGCGTCCCTGCGGTACAGCCATGCCGCCGCCTCCCGTCCCTGCCGTGATCAAGGCTCGCTGACGAGCCTAAGCGACCCCGCCATCGAAAGGGCAGGTCCGGGCCGGGGCGGAAAAACCTGTTGTCAGGCGGTGACGAAGCGGTCGCGCGGCTCGCCCCGGAGGCGACCTGGGGGCAGCTTGCGGCCGTAGGCGATCAGCAGGAGGTCCTGGGCGGCGCCGGTGAGGGGCGCCCCGGTGCCGTAGGACCAGTCGAGGTCGTCGGCGCGGAGCCGGACTCCGTCGAGGTCGGCTCCGAAGAACTTCAGGGTCTTGGGGTCGACCGTCCCCAGCAGGACGCGTACCCGGTCCTCGGGGACCCGGCGGTTGAGCCCCAGGGCGACCGTGATGTCCAGGCCGTGGTGATGGCACGGCTTACCGGCAGCCCCTGCCCTGAAGGTCCTTCTCCCCGGGCCCCTTGGCCGAGTGCGGCACCCATGCCAAGGGCTCCGACCGGAGACGGTCGGAGCCCTCGCCATGTCCCGGTACGCCGCCCGAGGCGACGGCCGCTACAGCACCGGCAGGTTCTTGCGCAGCTCGAAGGGGGTCACCTCGGAGCGGTACTCCTCCCACTCCTGCTTCTTGTTGCGCAGGAAGAAGTCGAAGACATGCTCACCGAGCGTCTCCGCGACCAGCTCGCTGCGCTCCATCAGGGTGATGGCCTCGCCCAGGTTCTGCGGGAGCGGCTCGATGCCCAGCGAGCGGCGCTCGGCGTCGGAGAGGGCCCAGACGTCGTCGTCGGCGCCGGCCGGGAGTTCGTAGCCGCCCTCGATGCCCTTGAGGCCCGCCGCGAGGAGCACGGCGTAGGCCAGATAGGGGTTGGCGCCGGAGTCGAGGGAGCGGACCTCGACGCGGGTGGAGCCGGTCTTGCCGGGCTTGTAGAGGGGGACGCGGACGAGGGCGGAGCGGTTGTTGTGGCCCCAGCAGATGTACGAGGGGGCCTCGCCGCCGGCGCCCGCGGTGCGCTGGGAGCCGCCCCAGATGCGCTTGTAGGAGTTGACCCACTGGTTGGTGACGGCGGAGATCTCCCCGGCGTGGCGCAGCAGCCCCGCGATGAAGGAGCGGCCGACCTTGGAGAGCTGGAATTCGGAGCCGGACTCGTAGAAGGCGTTCCGGTCCCCCTCGAAGAGCGAGAGGTGGGTGTGCATGCCCGAGCCGGGGAATTCGGAGAAGGGCTTGGGCATGAACGTGGCCTGCACGCCCAGTTCGAGCGCCACCTGCTTCATGACCAGCCGGAAGGTCATGACGTTGTCGGCGGTGGAGAGCGCGTCGGCGTAGCGCAGGTCGATCTCCTGCTGGCCGGGGGCGCCCTCGTGGTGGGAGAACTCGACGGAGATGCCCATCGACTCGAGCATGGTGATCGCCTGGCGGCGGAAGTCCATGCCGATGTTCTGCGGGGTGTGGTCGAAGTAGCCGGAGGAGTCGGCGGGCACCGGGCGGGTGCCGTCGACGGGCTTCTGGTTGAGCAGGAAGAACTCGATCTCGGGGTGGGTGTAGAAGGTGAAGCCGAGGTCGGAGGTCCTGGCCAGGATGCGCTTGAGGACGAAGCGCGGGTCGGCGAACGACGGGGAGCCGTCCGGCATCAGGATGTCGCAGAACATCCGGGCGGTGCCGGGGGACTCGGCGCGCCAGGGAAGGATCTGGAAGGTGCCGGGGTCCGGCTTGGCGATCATGTCGGACTCGTAGACGCGGGCGAAGCCCTCGATCGCGGAGCCATCGAATCCGATGCCTTCGTCGAAGGCGCCCTCGAGCTCGGCGGGTGCGACGGCGACGGACTTGAGGAAGCCGAGCACGTCGGTGAACCACAGCCGCACGAACCGGATGTCGCGCTCTTCGAGCGTGCGGAGCACGAACTCCTGCTGCTTATCCATGGTCCCCTATCCTTGCAGGTCAAACGGCTCTTTCGGCGGGCGCGGGGCACCTCGACGGCCCCAGTATCACGCGATGGGGTTTCGGAGAGGTTTCATCCGGCCTCCCTGCCCCTCACCTCGATGTGTGCATCGTACTTTCATGCGGGCCCTCGCGGACCCGAGCGTTCCGCGCCCCGGCGGCGCCTTCAGGATCTGCGATACCCCTTGGGGGTAAGGTGTCGAAATCACGATCATCAGATAGATCGCCTGGAGGCGTCGATGCGCGGACAGTCGATGCGCGGACAGCGGAGGGCGACCGCCTGGTGCGGCCGGCTGCTGCTCTGCGCCGCGCTGCTGTTCGGGATCGTCACCATGCACACCCTCGGCCATCCGTCCGAGGGCGGCGGCGCCCCGCACGACGGCGGACCGCGGCATACGGCCATGGACATGGCCGCCGTCGAAGCCGCGCCGGCCCACGCGGCCGGCGCGGCCGGCGATCCGCATCCGGCCCCCGCCGGCCACGGCGACGGCATGGCCCCTCTCTCCGTCTGCCTCGCCGTGCTCGGCGCCGCGCCCCTCGCCCTCCTCATCGGCGCCGCGACCTTCGCCCGGCGGGCCGGCGGCCCGACCGCCCGGCTGCGCCCACGGTTGCCGAGCGCCCTGCGGCCGCTTCCCCCACCGGGCCTGTCGCCCTTCAGCCGACTGCTGGTGCTGCGCATATAGCAGCGCGTCCGCCGTGCCCCGCCTCCACGCGGGGCACGGCGGACGCGCCGGCCTCCCACGCGCACATCACACATCAGCATTGGGGTGCTCACTCATGCACGCACACTCTCGCCGCGCCGTGCTCGGCGCGGGAATCGCCGTCGCGGGCAGTGGACTGCTCGCCGGCTGCAGCTCCTCCGGCTCCGATTCCGGGACCGGCTCCGGAGCCGGTCCCGGGCTCACCGACGGTATGGACGACAACGAGATGGACACCTCCGGCAAGGGCGTCGACGCGGCCTCCGGAGCCCCGGCGGAGTACGTCTCCCCCAGCGGCCCGGAGGTCGAGGCGACCGACCGGAAACGGGGCCACGGACCCGTACGGCGGTTCACCCTGACCGCGACCGCGACCACCCTGGACATCGGCGCCCGCACGGTGAAGTCCTGGGCCTACGAGGACCAGGTGCCGGGCCAGGAGATCCGGGTCACCGCGGGCGACACGCTCGCGGTCAGGCTCGCCAACAACCTGCCGCAGTCCACCTCGCTCCACTGGCACGGCATCCGCCTGCGCAACGACATGGACGGCGTCCCGGGCGTGACCCAGCGGCCGATCGCGACCGGCGCGTCCTTCGACTACCGCTTCGCCGTGCCGAACCCCGGTACGTACTGGATCCATCCGCACTCCGGCGTCCAGCTGGACCGGGCGCTGTACGCGCCGCTGATCGTCGAGGATCCGAAGGAGCCGCTGGCGTACGACAAGGAGTGGGTCGTCGTCCTCGACGACTGGCTCGACGGGGTGAAGGGCAGCACACCGGAGGCGGTGCTCGAAGAGCTCGGCGGCGGTATGGGCGGCCACGGCATGGACGGCGGGGGCATGGACGGTCAGGACATGAGCGGCATGCGGCACGGCGCGGCCACGATGTCGCTGCGGTCGAAGCCCAGCCCGAAGGCGTCCCCCTCTCCCTCCCCTTCCCCCTCCGGTCCGTCCCGCAAGCTGGTGGGTGCAACGAGCAGCCTGCTGGGCGGCGAGGCGGGCGATGTCGCCTACCCGTACTACCTGGTCAACGGCCGCACCCCGCAATCCCCGCAGGTCTTCCGGGCCAAGCGCGGCGACCGCGTCCGTATCCGCATCATCAACGCGGGCGGCGACACCGCCTTCCGTGTCGCCCTCGGCGGCCACCAGATGACCGTCACCCATACCGATGGCTACCCCGTCGTGCCCGTCACCACCGACGCGCTGCTGCTGGGCATGGGCGAGCGCTATGACGTCCTGGTCACCGTCAAGGACGGGGTCTTCCCGTTTGCCGCCCTCGCCGAGGGCAAGATGCGGTCCGCGATGGCGGTACTGCGCACGCGCGGCACGGCCGCCGAGAAGTTCCCGCGCCCCAAGGAGCTCGACGGCAAGCTGCTCACGGCCGGCCGGCTGCGGGCCGCGGAGGACGTGCGGCTCACGCCCCGCGAGCCCGACCGTACGATCCGGATGCGGCTCACGGGCTCGATGGAGCGGTGGAACTGGGCGATCAACGACAAACCGTACGACCCGTCGCAGCGCTATCCGGTGCGGGCGGGTGAGCGGGTCCGGCTGACCTTCATCAACGGCACCCAGATGTGGCATCCGGTGCATCTGCACGGCCACATCTTCGCGCTGCCGGACGGCGGTCCGCGCAAGGACACCACGATCCTGCTGCCGCATCAGAAGGTGAGCGTGGACTTCGACGCCGACAACCCCGGGCTGTGGATGGTCCACTGCCACAACGTCTACCACTCGGAGTCGGGGATGATGACCATCCTCGGTTACCAGAAGTAGCCGCGGTCGAGCGCCCCGGCCCCGCGCAGGGAGCGAGCTCCGTCCGCGGGGCCGGGCCGCGCTTCGTACGGACGTCCGTACAGACGTCCGCACAGACGTGAGAAGGGAGACACTCCCCGGCTATCGCGTCAGACAGACGATTACACTGGGCGCGTGCCTCAACTTCGCCTCGCTCTGAACCAGATCGACTCGACCGTCGGAGACCTCGCCGGCAACACCGAGTCGATCATCCACTGGACCCGGCACTCCGCTGAGCAGGGCGCCCATCTGGTGGCGTTCCCCGAGATGGTGCTGACCGGCTACCCCGTGGAGGACCTCGCCCTGCGCTCCTCCTTCGTCGAGGCGTCGCGCACCGCGCTGCACACACTTGCCGCGCGCCTGGACGCCGAGGGCCTCGGCGAGCTGCCGGTGATCGTCGGCTATCTCGACCGCAGCGAGCGGGCCCGGCGCTACGGCCAGCCCGCCGGCGCCCCGCAGAACGCCGGCGCCGTGCTGCACCGCGGCTCGGTCGTCCTCACCTTCGCCAAGCACCATCTGCCGAACTACGGCGTCTTCGACGAGTTCCGCTACTTCGTCCCCGGTGACACGCTGCCGATCGTCCGCGTCCACGGCATCGATGTCTCGCTCGCCATCTGCGAGGACCTGTGGCAGGACGGCGGCCGGGTGCCGGCCACCTGCACGGCCGGGGCGGGGCTGCTGGTCTCGATCAACGCCTCGCCGTACGAGCGCGAGAAGGACGACACCCGTCTCGACCTGGTCCGCAAGCGGGCCCAGGAGGCGGGCTGCACCACCGCGTACCTCGCGATGATCGGCGGCCAGGACGAGCTGGTCTTCGACGGCGACTCGATCATCGTCGACCGGGACGGCGAAGTCATCGCGCGCGCCCCGCAGTTCGCCGAGGGCTGTGTCCTGGTCGACCTCGACCTGCCCGGTGCCGACCCGGACTCCGTCCCCGAGGGGATCGTGGACGACGGGCTCCGCATCGACCACGTCACCCTCTCCGCCGACCCGCTCCCGGCGTACGAACCCGATCCGGAGCTGACGGGCGGCGAGGCGGAGCGGCTCGGCGACGACGAGGAGGTCTACACGGCGCTGGTCGTCGGGCTGCGCGCGTATGTCGCGAAGAACGGTTTCCGCAGTGTGCTGATCGGGCTCTCCGGCGGTATCGACTCCGCGCTCGTCGCGGCGATCGCCTGCGATGCGGTGGGCGCGCGGAACGTGTACGGCGTCGCCATGCCCTCGCGCTACTCCTCCGAGCACTCGATCGACGACGCGACGGAGCTGGCGCGGCGCACCGGGCTGAACTTCCGCACCATCTCGATCGCCCCGATGTTCGACGCCTATATGAGCGCGCTGCACCTCACCGGGCTCGCCGAGGAGAACCTCCAGTCGCGGCTGCGCGGCACGATGCTGATGGCGATCTCCAACCAGGAGGGCCATATCGTCCTCGCCCCGGGCAACAAGTCCGAGCTCGCGTGCGGCTACTCGACGCTCTACGGGGACTCGGTCGGCGCGTACGGGCCGATCAAGGACGTCTACAAGACCTCCGTCTTCCGCCTGGCGACATGGCGCAACCAGGCGGCGGAAGAGCGGGGCCAGACCCCGCCCATCCCCGAGAACTCCATCACCAAGCCCCCGAGCGCCGAGCTGCGGCCCGGCCAGGTCGACACGGACTCCCTCCCGGACTACGACGTCCTCGACCGGATCCTGGAGCTGTACGTCGACCGGGACCAGGGGCGCAAGGAGATCGTCGCGGCGGGCTACGACGACGAACTGGTCACCCGGATCCTGCGGATGGTCGACACGGCGGAGTACAAGCGCCGCCAGTACCCGCCGGGCACGAAGATCTCCGCCAAGGGGTTCGGCAAGGACCGCCGCCTGCCGATCACGAATCGCTGGCGCGAGGCCTGAGGCCGGGGCGCGGGGGTTGTGCCCCCGCCCCGCCCCTTCCCGAGCCGTGGGCTCCCCGGACCCCCGCCGGGGCTCCGCCCCGGACCCCCGCTCCTCAAACGCCGGAGGGGCTGGAACTCTCGATCGCCGCCATGACACCCCAACCGGTCAGGACCTGACCGGCCGGTAACCCACGATCAGAAGTCGACCGACGCCGCCACCGGAAGGTGGTCGCTCCCCGTGCTGTGCAGCGTCCACGCGGAGACCGGGTCCACCCCCCGCACCATGATCTGGTCGATCCGCGCCATCGGGAACGAGGCGGGCCAGCTGAAGCCGAAGCCGTCGCCCGCCGCGCCCTGCGCGGACCGCATCTGCGAGGTGACGGGGGCGAGCGCCCGGTCGTTCATGGTCCCGTTCAGATCGCCGAGCAGGATCGCCTTGTCGAGCGGCTCGGCCGCGATGGCCTGGCCCAGCGCCTCGGCGCTGGCGTCGCGCTGTTCGGCGGTGAAGCCCGCGTTGAACTTCACCCGCACGGAGGGCAGATGAGCGACGTAGACGGCGACCTCACCGTGCGGTGCGGCCACGGTGGTGCGCAGCGCCCGCGTCCAGCCGAGCTTGATGTCCACCGGCTTGGTACCGGAGAGCGGGTACTTGCTCCACAGCCCGACCGTGCCCTGCACGGTGTGGTACCGGTAGGTGTCCGCCAGCGCACGCTCGTACGTGGGCACCGCGTTGCTGGTCAGCTCCTCCAGCGCCACCACGTCCGCGCCCGAGGCCGCGACCCCCTCGGCGGTGCCGGCCGGGTCGGAGTTCCCCGCGTTGACGTTGTGGGTGACGACGCTCAGATCGCCGCCGGGGCCGGACTTGTCGAAGAACATCAGCCCGCCGAAGAGGTTCAGCCAGACGGCGACGGGCAGCACCAGCGCGAGGACGGCGCTCGCCGACCGCCGCACCAGACCGAGGACGAGCAGCACCGGGATGGCCAGACCCAGCCAGGGTAGGAAGGTCTCCAGCAGGGAGCCGAGGTTGCCCACATCGTTGGGGATGTCGGCGTGGAAGATCATCACCAGCGCGAGCACGACCGCGAGCGCCGCGAGCACCAGACCGCGCCGCCAGATCCCGCGATCGTGCCGAAGCCGGTCGAGGAGGCGGCCGACCCGGGAGCCGGATCGCTGGGGCGCGGCCCCGGGCCGTTCCGTCTCCTGCGTGTACGCCTGCGCCATTCGCTGTCCCTCACTGCCTCAACTGCCGCGCCTAGGGCTACGACCCTAGGCGATGACCAGCGCTTTTCCCGACGCCCCCGGAGGGCGTCCCCTAGCCCCAGTGACGTACGGACGACAAGGCGAGGTTCCGATTCCGGAGGTAACAGCGGCCGTTGTGACACAACAGGCACAAACCAACCGCAAGCAGCGCGCCGCCGAACCGTCTCGTATCGGAAAGCCTTTGCGGGCCATGGGCCATCGAGAGGGTGGCGAAGGCCACCCGCCCGGGACCTCCGGGCCCACTTTCGCCCCGGAGGGACCCGTGCCAGCATGGGAGTGGTCCGGGGACGCCGTCAGGGCGCCTCGAGATGACGAACAGGAGGCGTCGTAATGACGCACGTCAGCCCTGCGCAAAAGCAGTCCGGCACGACGCTCTACGGGGGTAAGGGCTCCCGTCGTATCACCGTCCGGGACATCTCCGCCGCCAAGGAGCGCGGCGAGAAGTGGCCCATGCTGACCGCCTACGACGCGATGACCGCCTCCGTCTTCGACCAGGCGGGCATCCCTGTCATGCTGGTCGGCGACTCGATGGGCAACTGCCATCTCGGCTACGAGACCACCGTGCCCGTCACGATGGACGAGATCGCCCTGCTGTCCGCCGCCGTCGTCCGCGGCACCCAGCGCGCCCTCATCGTCGGCGATCTGCCCTTCGGCTCGTACCAGGAGGGCCCCGTCCAGGCGCTGCGCAACGCCACCCGCCTGGTGAAGGAGGCGGGCGTGGGCGCGGTGAAGCTGGAGGGCGGCGAGCGCTCCGCCCACCAGATCGAGCTGCTCGTCCAGTCCGGTATCCCGGTCATGGCGCATGTCGGCCTCACCCCGCAGTCCGTCAACGCCTTCGGCGGCTATCCGGTGCAGGGGCGCGGCGAGGAGGCCGCCCAGCAGCTGCTGCGCGACGCCAAGGCGGTCCAGGACGCGGGCGCCTTCGCGGTCGTCCTGGAGCTGGTGCCGGCCGAGCTGGCCGCCGAGGTCACCCGTTCGCTGCACATCCCGACGGTCGGCATCGGCGCGGGCCCGGACTGCGACGCGCAGGTCCTGGTGTGGACCGATATGGCGGGCATGACGGACGGCCGGGTGCCGCGCTTCGTCAAGCAGTACGCACAGCTGCGCCAGACCCTGGGCGACGCGGCGCGCGCCTTCGCGGAGGACGTCGTCGGCGGGGCGTACCCGGCCGACGAGCACTCCTTCCACTAGCCACTGCGGTACACCGACAGCCCGCCGATCGTCCCCCGTCGGCGGGCTGTCTGCCGCTTGTCGGTGGTCTGTCGGTGGGGGGTGCCATGGTTACGACATGACGCGACAGGAACACAAGATCAGGGACGGCAACGCCGTCGAAGTACGGGGGCTGGTCAAGCACTTCGGCGACACCAAGGCCGTCGACGGAGTGGATCTGGACGTGCCGGAAGGCACCGTCCTCGGTGTGCTCGGCCCCAACGGCGCCGGCAAGACCACCCTTGTCCGCTGTCTGTCCACCCTGCTGGTGCCGGACGCCGGCACCGCCGTGGTGGCCGGGTACGACGTGGTGCGCCAGCCCCGGCAGCTGCGCCGCACCATCGGGCTGACCGGGCAGTACGCCTCGGTCGACGAGAAGCTCTCCGGCTGGGAGAACCTCTATATGATCGGCCGGCTGCTCGATCTCTCCCGTAAGGAGGCCCGCGGGCGCGCCGACGCGATGCTGGAGCGGTTCTCGCTCACGGACGCCGGCAAGCGGGCCGCGCGCACCTACTCCGGCGGTATGCGCCGCCGGCTCGACCTCGCCGCGTCCATGATCGGGCGGCCCGCCGTGCTCTATCTGGACGAGCCGACCACCGGTCTCGACCCGCGCACCCGCAACGAGGTGTGGGACGAGGTCAGGCGGATGGTCTCCGAGGGGTCCACGGTCCTGCTGACCACGCAGTACATGGAGGAGGCCGAGCAGCTCGCGAACGACCTGACGGTCATCGACCGCGGCAAGGTCATCGCCGAGGGCCGGGTGAACGAGCTCAAGGCCAAGGTCGGCGGCCGCACCCTGCAGATCCGCCCCTCCGACCCGGGCGAGCTGCACCGCATGGTGGGTGCCCTCGCACAGGCGGGGCTCGACGGCGTCGGCGGCGCGGCCGCGGATCTGGCGGAGGGGCTGGTCAATGTGCCGATCGTCAGCGATGAGCAGCTGACGGCAGTGATCGGCCTGCTCGGTGAGCGCGGCTTCGCGATCTCCGGAATCGACACCCGTCTGCCCAGCCTGGACGAGGTGTTCCTGGCCATCACCGGCCAGAAGACATCCACGCCGGAGGACGAGAACAAGAAGACGGACGCACTTGAGGAGGTTGCCGCATGAGTACGGCAACGATGACCGCGCCCGCGAAGGCGCTGCCCGACGAGGGGCGGATCGGGCTGCGTGCCAATCTGCGGCACATCGGCGCGCTGGTGCGCCGTAACGCCCTGCAGATCAAGCAGGACCCGGAGTCGATGTTCGACGCCCTGCTGATGCCGATCATCTTCTCGCTGCTGTTCGTGTATGTCTTCGGCGGCGCGGTGGCGGGCGGCGACCGGGGCGAGTACGTCAACTACTTCATCCCCGGGATGATGGCGATGGGCGGGCTGAACATCGCGATGTCGGTCGGCACGGGCGTCAACGACGACTTCAACAAGGGCGTCATGGACCGCTTCCGTACGATGCCGATCGCCCGCTCCTCGGTGCTGATCGCCAAGCTGATCGTGGAGACCGGCCGGATGATGGTGTCCACCGTCGTCCTGCTGACCATGGGCTTCATCATGGGGTTCGACCTCAAGACCGGTCCGGTCGAGCTGCTCGCCGCGGTCGCACTGGCCCTGGTCTTCGGCTCCTCGCTGACCTGGATTTTCATGCTGCTCGGCCTGTCGATGAAGACCCCCCAGGCCGTACAGGGAGTGGGGTTCCTCGTGATCATGCCGCTGCAGTTCGGCTCGTCGATCTTCGCCCCGACGATGACCATGCCGGGCTGGCTCCAGACCTTCACCAAGTACAACCCGCTGTCCCAGCTCGCGGACGGGGCGCGGGCGCTGACCAGCGGCCATGGCCCGATCGCGCATCCGGTGACCATGGTCCTGATCTGGGCGCTGGCCATCACGGCCATCACGGCTCCGCTCGCGGTGGCGAAGTTCCGCAACAAGACCTGAGCCACGGCTCACGTCCCATGCCGGCCCGCTCCGGCCGGGTGACCGGCCTTGGCCGTCGATCATGTGTGCCGCACAGGGGGCAGCGCACCTGGCCGACGGCCAAGGCCGTCGGCCCACCCTCCAGGTCCTGTCCGGGCACCGCCCGAGTACTCTTTCTCTGCCCGTCCTTCCCGGTTTGCCCCCAACCACCGGAGGGGCCTGTTGTGGAGACCTCCCCTTGTTCAGGAACAGAAAGTCGCTGTGGTGGCTGCTGGGGACGCCCCTCGCCTATCTCGGCGTCCTCCCGTTCGCCAACCGGGTGCACCCCACCGTGCTGGGCATCCCCTTTTCCGCGCTGTGGCTGCTGATCGCCACCTTCCTCACCCCGCTGTTCGTGTGGCTCGCCGCCCGGCGTGACCCCGTGTGGCAGGCGGCGCGGAATCACGGTGAGCGGAATCACGGTGAGGGGAATCACGGTGAGGGGAATCACGGTGAGGGGGAGGTCCGATGAGCGGGAACGCGATCGTCTCCGTCTCCGTCCTGGCCGTCTTCATGGTCGCCACCGTCGGCCTGGGCATCGCCGCCGCCCGCGGACGGGCCGGCGGCGATCTCGCCGAATGGTCCGTCGGCGGCCGCAGCATGGGCCTGGTGCTCACGCTCGTGCTGATGGCGGGCGAGACCTACACCAGCTTCAGCTACCTCGGCGCCGCCGGTTGGTCGTACACCAACGGGATCTCCGGCCTCTACGTCGTGGCCTATCTGTCCATCGGCATGACCGTCAGCTATCTGGTCGGCCCGATCCTGTGGTCGTACGCCCGCACGCACGGCCTGCACAACATCAGCGACATCGTGGCCCACCGCTTCGCCGCGCCGTGGTTCGGTGCGCTGATCGCCGTGCTCGCCACCGTCTTCGTGCTGCCGTACATCCAGCTCCAGATCACCGGTATGGGCGTGGTCGTCGCCACCGTGAGCTACGGCACGATCGGGCTGTCCCTCGCCTATCTGCTCGCCTTCCTCATCTCCGAGACCTTCATCCTGGTCAGCGGGTTGCGGGGCAGCGCCTGGGTGTCGGTGCTCAAGGACAGCCTGGTCGTCATCACCCTGGCGATCGTGTTCGTGTACGTACCGCTGCACTTCTTCGGCGGCTACGGCACGCTCCTGCACCGCATCACCGCCGAGCACAGTGCGTGGCTGACGCTGCCGGGACCGGCCGACAAGGCCCTCGGCCTGGGCTGGTTCATCTCCACCGCCATCCTCAACGGCGTGGTCTTCACGGTCTTCCCGACCCAGGTGGCGGGGTTTCTCGGGGCGCGCAGCGCGCAGGTGCTGCGGCGCAACGCGATCCTGATGCCCTTCTACCAGGTGCTGCTGTTCGTGCCGGTGCTGCTCGGCATGGCCGCGCTCTTCGTGGCCCCCGGGCTGAAGGACTCCAACCTGGCCCTGTTCGAGATGATCAGCAGGGAGATGCCCGCCTGGCTGCTCGGGGTGATCGGCGCCGCCGGTGCGCTGTCCTCGATCGTCCCCACGGCGGTCTTCATGCTGGTCATCGGGACGATGTGGGGCCGGTCGGTGCTGGGCGCGCATCCCCGTACGGCGCCGCGCCAGCGGCAGTTGTCGCAGGCGGTCGCGCTGCTCGCGGGCATCGTGGCGCTGGTGATGACCTACACCTTCCCCAACGCCCTGGTGCGGCTGTCGGTGCTCAGCTACGAGGGCATGGCACAGCTGCTGCCCGCCGTGCTGATCGCGCTGCTGTGGCGGCGGATGTCGGCGCTCGCGGCGGTCGCCGGGATCGCGGTGGGGGTGGTCCTCGTCTTCTGGTTCGTCTTCAGCGACCACGACCCGTTCCACGGCGTCAACGCCGGGCTGATCGCGCTCGCCGCCAATCTGTTGGTCACCGTCGGCGTCACCCTGCTGCGGCCGGACGACGCGCCCGCGGACCGGCTGGCGCGGCCCGAGGACGAGGCGGAGACGGCGGAGGAGAGGGAACTGGCGCCCAGCGGCTCCTGAGGCTCCTGAGGCTCCGCGAGTTCAGACGAGGGCGGTGGCCTGCTCCAGGGTGAGGCCGCCGCCCTCCGCGTACGCCCGCTCGTACGCCGCGTCGCCGAGCCCGGCCCGCGCCGCCGCCTCGGTGTTCGCACGGCCCGTCCGTTCGATGACCGAGACCCGGAAGTGCACAGGCTCGCGCAGCGCGTCGTACGCGCCCACCAGCCGCGCCGCGGTCTCGGTCCGCTCCGCGCCGCCGAGGACGCTCAGCGCCTCGGCCCCGGTCAGCAGCTGGGTCACCGGGATGAACGGCGCGATCAGCTCCGTCACCCTGTCGTTCGTCTTTCCCAGCGCCCCGCGCACCGTCACCAGCGCATCGCCGGGCCGCCCCTCCAGAAGGTCCAGCCAGGCCAGCATCCCCTCCGCCAAGCCCTGGAACAGATCCAGCGCCCGGACGCCGAACTCCCCGTGGAGCTTCAGCAAATGGGCCCGCGCCTCGGCGATACGGCCGGTGCTGCCGTACCGCTGCGCCAGATGCAGCCGGGCGTACGACAGGACCTCGGCGCCCGCATGCGAACCCTGCTCGACCACCTCGCTCAGGATCCGCTCGCCCTCCGCGGCCTCCTCCTCGTCCCCGAACTCCACGAACACCCCGGCCAGCCGGGACCGGAGCAGCAACATCTGCGCATGGGCCCCGAGCTTCTCGGCGTAACGGATCGCCGCGCGGTAGTCGTCGGCCGCCGCCGCGCCCTCACCGCGCTGCTCCCGTGCCTCGCCACGGCCCGTGAGCGCCTCCGCCGCGCCCCACGCGTCACCGAGTCGCGTGAAGATCTCCAGACTCTCGTCGGCGTCCGAGGCGGCGCCCCGGTCCCGGCCGCTCCGCTCGTTCATGATCTTGGACCGCAGCTGGAGGGTGAAGGCCAGCTCCCATGCGTAGCCCAGCTCCCGGCAGGTGCGCACCGCCTCCTCGACAATCGCCCCCAACCTGCCGAAGTCACCCTTCAGGATCACCGCGTAGAAGCACATCAGGCCCGGGATACGGCAGGTCTGCGGCAGCCCGGGGTGGTAGGCGGAAACGATTCCCTCCAGCTCGCGCTGCGCCTCGTCGCTCGTCACGGAGTAGAGGTCGCCCTCGATGTTGGCCAGCGCGAACAGCCGCACCCCGCGCCGCGCCTCCGCCAGCAGCTCGGGGGCCATCGGGGGCGGGGCGGCCGTGCAGCTCTCGTACAGCGGCCCCACCGGTGCCACCGGCGGGTCGAAGGGGCTGGGGCCCAGCCGCGCGGCGGCGACCGCCCACTGACGGGCCTCGGCGCGGTGGCCGCGCAGGTGCCAGAACCAGCCGAGCGAGAGCACCAGACACAGCGCCTCCTGCTCATCGCGCGCCGCCACGGCCCGGCGCAGCGCGGTGCGCAGATTCTCGTGCTCGGTCTCCAGCCGGTCCAGCCAGTCCCTCTGCGCCGGCCCGCGCAGCAGGGGATCGGCGGTGCGGGCCAGCTCCCGGTACGCGACCAGATGCCGCCCCTCGACCACCGCCCGCTCCCCCGCCTCGTCGAGCCGCTCCGCCGCGTACTCACCGACGGTCTCCAGCAGCCGGTACCGCATCCCCCCGCCGGCGCCGGGCGCGGCGACGACGAGCGACTTGTCGACCAGCGAGCCGAGCAGGGCGGCGACGTCGCGGGGATCGACGGGGTCGATCCCCGCGCCGCCGACCGGAGCGTACGGGGTCGCGCCGCCCGCCCGTCCCGCCGTCGGCCCCGCCGAGGCGGCCCCGCCCTGGCGGCCCGTCACGTCGTACGCGCCTACGGAGCCGGCCCCTGGCAGGCGCCCCGCGCCGGGCCCGCCGTACGGTGCCCGAGCGGCGCGGTCACCCGCGCCGGCCGGAGCGCCCGGCCACGCGTCGGCCACCCGTGCCGGCGCGCCCGGGGCCGGCGGCACGGCTTAGCCGTTTGGCGGTGGGCTCGACGAGGCCCAGCCAAACGGCTCGCGCTCACGCGGCGCATGGTCGCCAAGGGCCGTCCGTGGCGCGGCCGCAACGACATCTGGTTCACACCGGCGCCCCTGCTCGCCGCGGACCCCGCGCCCGCCGGGAAGCTGGCCTTCGTCTTCCCTGGTCTCGCTCGACGCGGAGACCGTGGAGATCACCCATGAAGCACTGCTTCACGCCTGGCCACGCCTGCGCGACT
>NZ_JBEXFG010000007.1:0-130019 GCF_040606675.1 Streptomyces sp. NPDC005393
GCTGGAGTACAAGTGCGCCTGGTACGGGCGCGAACTCGTCGTGATCGACCGCTGGTTCCCGTCCAGCAAGCTGTGCGGGGCCTGCGGCACGGTCGCGGCGAAGATGCCGCTGAACGTCCGTGAGTGGACGTGCGACTGCGGCGCCGTGCATGACCGCGACGTGAACGCGGCTCGCAATATTCTCGCCGCCGGGCTGGCGGCGTCTGCCTGCGGAGACGGTGTAAGACCTCAACGGGAGTCCTCCCGGACGGGGCGGTCGTCGGTGAAGCAGGAACCCCAGCGGGCGACCGCTGGACCCCCCCGCCTTTAGGCGGGGGAGGAAGTCAAACGGGCAGTCAACAGCAGGGGCCACAGTCCCTGGCCGTGGCTGCCCTACGACAGGCACGGCGGCCACGCCGTGGTCCGAAAGCGCGACGGGCCAGCGCCCTTGGCAAAGCGTCCGCAAAGGCTTCACCGGCCGTACAACTGGTCGCGAAGAGGGCGTGTCTGATCTCGCGAGTCAACAGACTCCCAGGTCACTCAGGCCCCGCGTGACGACATCCGCACCGTGGGGCCCCTTCTCCACAATGGGGAACACATGCACATGCGTGCCACCATGGCCGCCGCGACCGTCTCCGGCGCGCTGGCCCTCGCTGCTTTCGCCGTGCCCGCCGCACAGGCCGATCAGGGGGCGGCCAGGCCGGACGCCGCCTCGCGCTTCGGCATCCAGTCGTCGAAGGCGGGGTTCCGCGCCACCGGCGCCACGGCCGCGCCGACCATCAGCAAGGTCACGATCAACGGCGGCAAGGACATCGTCGTCGGCACCACGTCGTCGAAGACGGTCACCGTCTCGGTGACGGCCTCGCATCCCTCTGGTATTTCCGACGCCTTCGTCGACCTGTGGCACGGCACGGACCCGGACAACGATTTCGACGGCTACCTGGTCCCGAATGAGGACGAGGCGACCTGCACCGCGTCCAGCGCCACCACGTCCACCTGCGAGCTCACCATCACGGTCGACCCGCAGGCCGACCTGGTGAACTCCCTCGCGGGGTCCTGGCATGTGACGGCCGGCGCGCTCGCCGGTGACGGGAGCGACTACTACTGGAACGACTTCTATGGCACCGCCAGGGTGCAGCGTCTGTCGAAGCTGACCGTCAACGCCTCGCCGGAGCCGGTCAAGAAGGGCCGGACCATCACGGTCACCGGCGCGCTGACCCGCGCGAACTGGGACACCTCCGCCTACGCGGGCTACACCAACCAGTCCGTGAAGTTGCAGTTCCGCAAGGCGGGCAGCAGCACCTACTCCACGGTCAAGACGATCACGTCGAGCAGCACGGGCAGCCTGAAGACGACGGTCACCGCGTCCACGGACGGCTACTGGCGCTACGCGTTCGCCGGCACCTCGACGACCCCGGCCGTGAACGCCACGGGCGACTTCGTCGACGTGCAGTAGTCCCTCACCCCAGCCCCTCACCGCCCAGGCCGAAGGGGCCGTCCCGCCGCTGTGCGGCGGGGCGGTTCCTTCCCGCGCGATCCGTCAGGCGATGCGCTCCAGGACGATCGGGGACGGGGCGAACGCGGTGTCCGCCGGGGCGTACTCCACGGCGCCCTCCAGTGCCTCCAGCGCGTAGCCGAACTTCTCGGGGGTGTCCGTGTGGAGGGTCAGCAGCGGCTGGCCCGCCGTCACCCGCTCGCCCGGCTTGGCGTGGATCTCCACGCCCGCGCCCGCCTGGACCGGGTCTTCCTTACGGGCGCGGCCCGCGCCGAGGCGCCAGGCGGCGACGCCGACCGCGTAGGCGTCCAGCCGGGTGAGCGTCCCGCTCGCCGCGGCCGTGACGACATGCTGTTCGCGGGCGGTCGGCAGCGGTGCGTCCGGGTCGCCGCCCTGGGCGGCGATCATGCGGCGCCAGTGGTCCATCGCGGAGCCGTCGGCGAGGGCCTTGGCCGGGTCGGCGTCGGGCAGGCCCGCCGCGTCGAGCATCTCGCGGGCGAGGGCCAGGGTCAGTTCGACGACGTCGGCCGGGCCGCCGCCGGCGAGGACCTCCACGGATTCGCGCACTTCGAGGGCGTTGCCCGCGGTGCGGCCGAGCGGGGTGGACATTTCGGTGAGCAGCGCGACCGTACGGACGCCGTGGTCGGTGCCGAGGCCCACCATGGTGGCGGCCAGTTCGCGGGCGGCGTCGAGGTCCTTCATGAAGGCGCCGGAGCCGACCTTCACATCCAGCACCAGGGAGCCGGTGCCCTCGGCGATCTTCTTCGACATGATCGACGACGCGATGAGGGGGATGGACTCGACCGTGCCGGTGACGTCGCGCAGCGCGTACAGCTTCTTGTCGGCCGGCGCGAGCCCGTCGCCCGCCGCGCAGATGACGGAGCCGATGTCACGGAGGACCTGAAGCATCTCGTCGTTGGAGAGCGACGCGCGCCAGCCGGGGATGGACTCCAGCTTGTCGAGGGTGCCGCCGGTGTGACCGAGGCCGCGGCCGGACAGCTGGGGTACGGCGGCGCCGCAGGCGGCCACGAGGGGCGCCAGCGGCAGGGTGATCTTGTCGCCAACGCCGCCGGTGGAGTGCTTGTCGGCGGTCGGGCGCGGGAGGGACGAGAAGTCCATCCGCTCCCCGGACGCGATCATCGCGGCGGTCCAGCGGGCGATCTCGGCCCGGTCCATGCCGTTGAGGAAGATCGCCATCGCGAGCGCGGACATCTGCTCGTGGGCGACCTCACCGCGCGTGTAGGCGTCGATGATCCAGTCGATCTGGGCGTCGCTGAGGCGGCCGCCGTCGCGCTTGGCGCGGATGACGGAGATGGCATCCATGGTGGACATGGTGGACATGGTGGGGTGCGGGGCCTTTCGTCGGGGGTCAGCCGTCGGCGCCGAGGCGTTCGAGGTCGGCGGGGCCGAAGGCGTCGGGCAGGAGCTCGGCGAGCGGGCGGATGCCGGCCGCCGTGTCCATCTGGAGCCCCGGGCCCCCGTGCTCCCACAGCAGCTGGCGGCAGCGGCCGCAGGGCATCAGCACGGCGCCGTCGCGGCCGCAGCAGGTGAAGGCGGTGAGCCGCCCGCCGCCGGAGGCGAAGAGGGCGGAGACCAGACCGCATTCGGCGCACAGCGCGACGCCGTACGCCGCGTTCTCCACATTGCAGCCGCTGACCGTGCGGCCGTCGTCCACGAGCGCGGCGGCGCCCACCGGGAAGCGGGAGTACGGGGCGTAGGCCCGGGACATGGCGTCCCGGGCCTGCGCGCGCAGCGATTCCCAGTCGGGGGCCGCCACAGCGGGTGTGCTCATGTGCCCTGTCCCTTCCGGTAGGGCTTGTTGTTCGCCTTGGGCATCCGCAGCCGCTGCGAGGCGAGTCCCATGACCAGCAGCGTCACGATGTACGGCGTGGCGCTGACCAGATCGTTGGGCACCGTGTCGGTCAGGCCGTACCAGACCAGCAGCAGGACGGCGGCGGCGCCGGACACCGCGCCCGCGACATAACTCTTGCGGAAGATCCGCCAGCCCGCCATCAGAACGAGTCCGAGCGCGATCAGGAGCAGCAGGGCGTGGACGGTCGCGCCGCCGTTGCGCAGCTGGAGGGCGTCGGAGTAACCGAAGAGGCCGGCGCCCATGGCGAGCCCGCCGGGCCGCCAGTTGCCGAAGAGCATGGCGGCGAGGCCGATGTAGCCGCGGCCGCCGGTCTGGCCCTCGTTGTAGATGTGCGAGCGGACGAGGGCGAGGAAGACGCCGCCGAGCCCGGCCAGACCGCCGGAGACCACGACGGCCGCGTACTTGTAGAAGTAGACGTTGACGCCGAGGGACTCGGCCGCCGTCGGGTTCTCGCCGCAGGACCGCAGCCGCAGCCCGAACGAGGTCTTCCACAGGACGAAGAAGCTGCCGACGACCAGCAGGACCGAGAGGATGGTCAGCGCCGAGATGTCGGTGACCAGGCCGCCGAGCACGCCCGCGATGTCCGAGACCAGGAACCAGTGGTGGTTCTCCAGGGTCGCCAGCCAGTCGGAGAGGCCGGGCACGGTGAACGACGGGATGTCGTCGACCTGCGGGGACTGCTTGGGGGAGCCGCCGATGCTGGACAGCGGCTCGAACCAGCGCTTGGCCAGATAGGTGGTGGCGCCGAGGGCGAGGATGTTGATCGCGACACCGGAGATGATGTGGTCGACGCCGAAGGTGACGGTGGCGACCGCGTGGACGAGACCGCCGACCGCGCCGCCGAGGACGCCCGCGAGCACACCCACCCAGGGGTTGGTCTGGTAGCCCGCCCAGGCACCGAAGAAGGTGCCGAGGATCATCATGCCCTCAAGGCCGATGTTGACCACGCCGGCCCGCTCGGCCCACAGCCCGCCGAGCCCGGCGAGGCCGATGGGCACGGCCATGGAGAGCGCGGCGCCGATCTGGCCGGAGGAGGTGACGTTGTCGAAGTCCGCCTGCTGGGCGGCGTCGGCGAGCGCTCGTAGGACGGACAGCGCGATCAGCGCCCCGGCGACGATCAGCAGGATGGTGGCCAGGGACATCCGGGAGGTGGGCTTGTTGCCCTTCCCCGGCGTGGTCGTGCTCTTGGTGGTGGTCACCGTGGCACTCATCGGCTATCTCCGTTCGCTTCTCCGCCCGCTCGGCACGGAGGCGCGGCCATCGTCGTCGTCTGCGGCCCGGAGGCCTCGCGTGCGTCGCTCACGACACCTCCGTCTTGTCCGTGCCCTGACCCTTGGCGGCCTTGGCCTGGGCGGCGAGCTCCGCGCCGACCCTCTGCTGCTGGCGCTTGAGCCCGTAGCGGCGCACCAGTTCGTATGCGATGACGACGCACAGGACGATCACGCCCTGCATCACGCCGACGACCTCCTTGTCGTAGCCCTCGAACTCCAGCCGGTTGGCGCCGCGCTCCAGGAAGCCCCAGAGCATGGCGGCCAGGGCGATGCCGACCGGGTTGTTGCGGCCGAGCAGCGCGATGGCGATGCCGGTGAAGCCGATGCCCGTCGGGAAGTCGGAGGTGAACTGGTGGGTGTCGTTGAGCAGGGTCGGCATGCCGATCAGACCGGCGACCGCGCCCGAGAGCACCATGCTGGTGAGCACCATGCGCTTGACGTTGACGCCGCTGGCCTGGGCGGCCGACTCGGAGCGGCCCACCGCGCGCAGATCGAAACCGAACCGGGTGCGGCCGAGCAGGAACCAGAAGCCGACGCCGGCGAGCGCCGCGACGACGATGAAGCCCCAGATGGGGTCGAGGTCGCCGCCGGCCGGGATGGTGAAGAAGTGGCTGGAGGCGGGCAGCGGGTCGGTGGCGACGATGTTGGTCTGCTTGTCGAGGTCGGCCAGGCGCCCGTCCACCAGCAGATAGCTGATGAGGATGCCCGCGAGCGCGTTCAGCATGATGGTGCTGATCACCTCGCTGACGCCGCGGTAGACCTTCAGCAGCCCGGCGATGGACGCCCACATCGCGCCGACGAGCATGCCGACAAGGATGATCAGCGGGATCTGCACCGGACCGGGCAGCTTCAGCGCGCCGCCGACGACGGCGGCGAAGAAGGCGGCGAGCCGGTACTGGCCGTCGACGCCGATGTTGAAGAGGTTCATCCGGAAGCCGATGGCCACCGCGAGCCCCGCCAGGTAGTACGTCGTCGCCTTGTTGAGGATGTAGACCTGGCTGTCGGCCTTCACCCCGTAGTCGAACATGACGCCGAAGGCGTTGAACGGCTCCTTGCCGGTGGCCACCAGCACGAGCGCGGTCACCACGAACGCGGCGGCGAGCGCCAGCACCGGGGCCGCGACCGCGAGGACCACCCGCTCCTTGTCGATCTTCTTCATCGGTCCTCTCCCCCAGCCGTGACGTCGGCCTCAGCCGCGCCTTTGAGGTGGCCGGACGCCGCGCCGGTCATGGCCGAGCCCAGCTCCTCCGGGGTGATCGTGGCGGGGTCGGCGTCGGCGACCAGCCGGCCGCGGTACATCACCCGCAGGGTGTCGGACAGGCCGATCAGCTCGTCCAGGTCGGCGGAGATCAGCAGTACGGCCAGGCCCTCACGGCGTGCGGTGCGGATCTGGTCCCAGATCTGCGCCTGCGCGCCGACGTCCACACCGCGCGTCGGATGCGCGGCGATGAGCAGCTTGGGGTGGTGGCTCATCTCCCGGCCGACGATCAGCTTCTGCTGGTTGCCGCCGGACAGCGAGGCCGCGGTGACCTCGATCCCGGGGGTGCGGACGTCGTACTCGGCGACGATCCGCTCGGTGTCACGGCGCGCGGCGGCCGGGTTGAGCAGGCCGCCCTTGCTGTTGGGCTCCTCGGTGACATGGCCGAGGATGCGGTTCTCCCACAGCGGCGCCTCCAGCAGCAGCCCGTGCCGGTGGCGGTCCTCGGGGATGTAGCCGATGCCGTCCTCGCGCCGCTTGCGGGTGGGCGCGTGGGAGATGTCGGTGCCGTCGAGGGTGATGGTGCCGGCGTCGGGGTCGCGGATGCCCATGATGGCCTCGACCAGTTCGGCCTGGCCGTTGCCCTCCACCCCGGCGATGCCGAGGACTTCGCCCATCCGGATGGTGAAGCCGATGCCGTCGAGCACGGCCCGCTCCACGCCGTCCACATCGGTGGCGGTGAACCGCAGTCCGTCGACGGTGAGCATGTCCGTGTCGGTGACGGTGGACTCGCGGGTCTCCGGGGAGGGCAGCTCGCTGCCGACCATCAGCTCGGCGAGCCGGCGGGGGGTGGTCTCGGACGGAACGACCGAGGCCACCGTCGTACCGCGGCGGATGACGGTGATGTCGTCGGCCACGGAGAGGACTTCGCCCAGCTTGTGGGAGATGAACAGGACGGTCAGGCCCTCGGCCTTGAGCTCGCGGAGGTTGTCGAAGAGCGCGTCGACCTCCTGCGGGACGAGGACCGCGGTCGGCTCGTCCAGGATGAGCGTACGGGCGCCCCGGTAGAGGACCTTGAGGATCTCCACGCGCTGACGGTCCGCCACACCGAGGTCCTCGACCAGGACATCGGGGCGGACGTTCAGTCCGTAGGCGTCGGAGATCTCCTTGATCCGGGCGCGTGCCTTGCCGCCGATGCCGTGCGGCTTCTCCGCGCCGAGGACGACGTTCTCCAGCACGGTGAGGTTGTCGGCGAGCATGAAGTGCTGGTGCACCATGCCCACTCCGCGGGATATGGCGTCCGCCGGGGAGTGCAGTTCCACCGTCCGGCCGTCGATCGCGATGGTGCCCTCGTCCGGGCGCTGCATCCCGTAGAGGATCTTCATCAGGGTCGACTTGCCCGCGCCGTTCTCGCCCACGAGGGCGTGCACGGTGCCGCGGCGCACGGTGATGTCGATGTCGTGGTTGGCGACGACTCCCGGGAACCGCTTGGTGATTCCGTGGAGTTCTACGGCGACGTCCGTGACATCACCGGCGGGGGCGCCCTTGGGTGGGCTGGCGGCTTCGATGGCGCACTCCTGAGGGGCGAGGGCGATGGGGCGGGCCGGGGCAGGCCGAAGATGTGCCACGGACCCGGGCGGACGCGCGGGGAGCCGTACCCCCGGTGCCTTCCGCCCAGGTCCATGGCGATCCGGGATCAGTCCTTGTAGGTGTCGGCCACCTGGATCGTGCCGTCGACGATCTTCTTCTTGGCCGCCTCGATCTTCGGCTTGATGTCGTCGATGAAGCCGCCGGAGTACGAGAGGGAGACGCCGCCGCGCTTGAGGTTGTAGGACTGGACGCCGCTCTCGGGCTTCTTGTCCTTGAGGACGCTCTTGATGAAGTCGTAGACCGAGCCGTTCACGTTCTTGACCATGGAGGTCATGATCGTGTGCTTGTACGGGGCCAGGCCCTTGTCGTAGTACTGGTCGCCATCGACGCCGATCGACCAGGTGCCCTTCTTCTTCGAGGTCGCCTCGATGGCGCCGGCGCCGGAGCCGCCGGCCGCGGAGAAGATCACGTCGGTCTTGTGGGAGAGCATGCCCTCGGCGATGTCCTTGCCGCGGTCGGGCATGCCGAAGCCCTTGGCCGAACCGATCTGGACCCACTGGACCTCGAGGGACGCCTTGGGGTTGGTGTCCTTCAGGCCCTGCTGGAAGCCGCCCGCGAACTTCTTGATCAGCGGGCTGTCGGTGCCGCCGATGAAGCCGACCTTGTTGGTCTTGGTCTTGAGCCCGGCGGCCACGCCGGCGAGGTAGGAGCCCTCGTGCTCGGCGGAGACCAGGCTGGCGACGTTCTTGAGGTCGACGACCGAGTCGACGATCGCGAAGTCGGTGTCCTTGTACTTCTTGGCGGCCTTGGTGAGCGCGGGGGTCCAGGCGTATCCGACGCCGACGACGGGGTTGTAGCCCCCCTCCGCCAGGCTGGACAGCTTGTCGTAGCGGTCGGCGTCGGTGTCGCCGTCCTTGGCCGTCAGCTCCTTGCCCTTGACCTTGAAGTCCTTGAGGGCCTTGTCATAGCCCTTGGCGGCGGAGTCGTTGAAGGAGTGGTCACCTCGGCCGCCGACGTCATAGGCGAGGCCCACGCCGGCGTCCTTGCTTCCTTCATCGGAGCTACTGCCACACGCGGTGACGGAGAATGCGAGAGCCGCGGTGGCAATGCCCGCGACAGCTATGGTGGATACCCGGCGCACGAGGGTCCCCTCTGACTCGAAGCGCCTGCTTGGCGCTGGCTCCGCCGCATCGTAACGCGCGTAGATGTCAGATAAAGGCCCCTCCGGAAGCCGTTATCGGATCGTCGCGAACCTCTCCGGTCCGCCAGGTCTACAGAACGTTGCGATCAAGCAAAGCCGCGGCCGTGAAGAGCTCCACGCCCACCGCGATGGCACCCTCGTCCACGTCGAAGTCGCCCGCGTGCAGGTCACGCCGGGTGGTGTCGCCGACCCTGCGGACGCCCAGCCGGGCCATCGCACCGGGCACCCGCTCCAGATACCAGGAGAAATCCTCACCACCGAGGCTCTGCTCGGTGTCCTCGACCGCATACGATCCGCGCCGGGCCACCATCGCGTCGCGCAGCAGCTCGGCCGAGCTCGCCTCGTTGACCACCGGCGGGACGCCGCGGATGTAGTTGATCTCCGACTTGGCGCGGTGCAGGGTCGCGATCTCGTCGACGGCGGCGTGCACCAGATCGGGGGCCTCGCGCCAGGCGGGCAGATCCAGACAGCGAACGGTTCCGGACAGCTCGGCGTGTTGCGGGATCACATTGCAGGCGTGGCCCGCCTCGATCCGCCCCCAGGTGACGGCGAGCCCCGAGCGCGCGTCGACCCGGCGGGCCAGCAGCGCGGGCACCTCGGCGACCACCTTGGCGGCGGCGGTCACCAGATCGGTGGTGAGGTGGGGGCGCGCGGTGTGACCGCCGGGCCCGTCGAGGGAGATCTCCAGCCGGTCGCAGGCGGAGGTGATCGGCCCGACGCGCAGCCCGACCTTGCCGACCTCGACCTTGGGGTCGCAGTGCAGCGCCAGGATCCGGCCGACGCCGTCCAGCACACCGGCCTCGATCACGTCGGCGGCGCCGCCCGGCAGCACCTCCTCGGCGGGCTGGAACAGCAGCCGCACCGGACGGGCCAGCCGCCCCTCGCGGGCCAGCTCGGCCAGGACCAGACCGGCGCCGAGCACCACGGTGGTGTGCACATCGTGGCCGCAGGCGTGGGCGCGGTCGGCGACGGTCGAGCGGTAGGGGACGGTCTTGGTGTCGGGGATGGGCAGGCCGTCGATGTCCGCGCGCAGCGCCAGCAGGGGCGCCACGCCATCGCGGGGACCGATGTCACAGAGGAGGCCGGTGCCGGTCGGCAGCACCCGCGGTTCGAGGCCCGCCTGCTCCAGCCGCGCCTTGATGGCGGCGGTGGTGCGGAACTCGCAGTTGCCGAGCTCGGGGTGCATATGCAAAGCCCGCCGGAAGGCGATCAGTTCGGCGCGCAGCCCTTCGGGGAGCGTGCCGGGCAGCGCCGCGTCGGCGGGGGGTGTCGCAGGGGTCTCGTCGATGGACATCAATTGCTTCACCTGAAGAAGCGTAGAACGCCAGGTGGGTCCACCGAATGTCGATCAACAAAACTTCAACCGATCCGGGGAGGGAAAACTCCCCCTCCCGGCGCATGGTCTCCCTAGTCAGGGGGTATAACAGGGCGTTTCCTCGTGAGAAGCGCCACACGGCCGTATGAGCGAAGCTGTCAGGAAGCTGCCACGGGTGCGCCGGGTCCGGGCGCCGCGGACGGCCCGGGGGCGGCCGGTGGCGCGGGGGGCGGCGGCGCCGAGCTGAGCCGGTGCACATCCCGGGCCGTTCCGGTGACGCCCGACAGGAACCCCTGGGCGCGCGGCGAGGCGTCGCTGGTCAGCCAGGCGGGGTCCACATCGCAGACGGCGACCTGCACACCGGTGCCCGCGAGCGCGAGCGGCAGCGTGTGCACGACGGTCGACGGGAAGCTCACGATCGTATGGCCGATGGGGCCGCGGCGGGCTATCAGCTCCAGCGGCAGATCGGGCCGTACGATCTCCAGCCCCACCTCGCCGGCGACCCGGTGCAGCTTCTCGGCGCTCTCGCGGCGGTGGGCGAAGTAGCGGGTCGCGCCATGGGTGCGGGCCAGGGCGGTGACCGCCTCCAGATAGCGCTCCGGGTCGACGACGCCGGTCTCGACCAGGGAGGTGCCGACCAGATCGGTGGAGCGGGTGATCCGGGGCGGGCCGAAGCGGGCCCGGGTCCAGGCGAAGTCGTTGGCGGTGACGGTGACCCCGGCGGGCGGCTCGACGGGCATCGAGCTGAACACCTCGACCCGGCGCTTGGCGCCCGGGGTGAGCCTGCGGCGCGCGGTGGCGGACACCGGCGCGAAGATCATGTCGCGCGCTCCCCTGCTGTTGCCGCGCCGGTGCCAGCGCACCAGCCGCTCCCCGTTGGCCAGCTGGGAGATGAACTCCATGGTGGCCGTGCCGTCGTCCACGACGACCAGGTCCCGGGCGCGGCCGAGGGTCAGCAGCAGCTGCACATAGCGGGAGAACGGGTCGCCTATGACGATCCGGCCGGCCCGGCGCAGCGGCCCACGCAGCCCGACGATGGTCTTCAGCGGGGCGCCCGCCCCGCCGCGCGCCTCCTCCCAGCGCACCGCGACGCCCTCGTCCCGGGCGAGCTCCACCATCCGGCGCAGCTGGCCGCGGGTCATCGGATCGTGCGGGGAGAGCACGACCACGGTGAGGTCGACGGCCCCGCCCAGCGGGGGCAGCGGGGACGGCGCCGCATCGGACGCCGGGGGCTCGGGCGGCGGCCCGGCGGACCGGAGCGCGTCCGTATACGCCCACTCCAGCACGTTCAGCAGCTGGACCGGGCTCTCGACGAAGGCAAGCGTGGCCGAGGGGGTCGAGGGAGCGGAGGGCATCGCACCGTCCAAAGGCAGGGCCCGGAAGCGACGGGCAGCCCCCGAGGGATCGGGGGAACCCGCCGCTTCCGGGCGTGGGCCGGTCTCACCGGCCGGTGGATTCACGGCAGAGAGCCTCAGACCGCGACGGGCTCGCGGTCGGCGGTCTCGGTCTCGGCGACGACGCCCGCGACGCGGCGGAGCTTCTTCATCGGGCCGAGCTCGCTCTCGTAGACCTTCTTGACGCCGTCGCCCAGCGACTCCTCGATGGTGCGGATGTCACGCACCAGGCGCGTGAGGCCCTGCGGCTCGACGGAGGCGGCCTGGTCCGAGCCCCACATGGCGCGGTCCAGGGTGATGTGGCGCTCGACGAACGCCGCGCCGAGCGCGACGGCGGCGAGGGTGGTCTGCAGACCGGTCTCGTGGCCGGAGTAGCCGATCGGCACGTTCGGGTACTCGGCCTGCAGCGTGTTGATCACGCGCAGGTTGAGCTCCTCGGCCTTGGCCGGGTAGGTGGAGGTGGCGTGGCACAGCAGGATGTTGTCGCTGCCGAGCACCTCCACCGCGTGGCGAATCTGCTTGGGGGTGGACATGCCCGTCGACAGGATGATCGTGCGGCCGGTCGCCCGCAGGGCGCGCAGCAGCTCGTCGTCGGTCAGCGAGGCGGAGGCCACCTTGTGGGCCGGGACGTCGAACTTCTCCAGGAAGGCGACGGCCTCGGTGTCCCACGGGGAGGCGAACCAGTCGATGCCGCGCTTCTTGCAGTGCTCGGAGATGGCGCGGTACTCGTCCTCGCCGAACTCCACACGGTGGCGGTAGTCGATGTAGGTCATCCGGCCCCAGGGGGTGTCCCGCTCGATGTCCCACTGGTCACGCGGGGTGCAGATCTCCGGGGTTCGCTTCTGGAACTTGACCGCGTCACAGCCGGCGTCGGCGGCAGCGTCGATCAGCTTGAACGCGTTCTCCAGGTCGCCGTTGTGGTTGATGCCGATCTCACCGGTGACATAGACCGGGTGGCCGGGTCCGGCGATCTTGTCACCGAGGGTGCGGAGGCGATTGTTGGAGCTCACTTAAGACAGTTCCTTTCCGAGAATCCACGAGGCGATCTCGCGGATCGCGCCGTCTCCTCCGGGGGTGGAGGTGACCGCACGTGCGGCGCCGCGTACGACGTCGTGCGCGCTTGCGACCGCCACGGGCCAGCCGACAAGGCCGAAGCACGGGAGGTCGTTGACGTCGTTGCCGACGTAGAGCACGCGCTCCGGCGCGATGCCCTGCTCCTCGCACCACTGCTTCAGTGCGAGATCTTTTCGGTCGATGCCGTGGAGCACGGGGACCCGCAGCTTGCGGGCCCGTGCGGCGACGACCGGGTTCTTTTCCGTGGACAGGATCAGCAGCGCCAGCTCAGCGCGGCGCAGGGCGGCGATCCCGAGCCCGTCGCCGCGGTGCACGGCGACCAGTTCGCGTCCTTCGGAGTCGATCAGCACCCTGTCGTCGGTCTGGGTGCCGTCGAAGTCGAGTACCACCGCGTCGATGTCGTCGCGGGTGGGGAGGGCGCCCGGCCGCTCGGCGTCGAGCAGCGGGGCGAGCGCGCGGGCGCGGGCCAGGTCGTGCGGGTCGTCGATCTCCAGCACCCGGGCGGCGTCGGTGCGCACCAGCTCCGTACGGCCGAAGAAGCGGTGGCCCGCCTCGCGGAAGCCGCGCGCGTCCATGGCGTAGGCGGCGCCGGTCTCCAGGAAGTCCTGGGGGCGGTCCTGGCGGCGCGGACGGTAGGACTTGTCGTGGTTGACCCCGTCGCCGCCGTCGGCCTCCGGTTCCTCGCCCTCGCGCCAGACGAAGCCGTGGAAGGGGGCCACGGTCAGGGCGCTGTCCGCGCCCTTCTCGGCGACCGCCGCAGCGACCCCGTCGATGTCCTCGCGGACGATGAAGGGGCTGGTGCACTGGACGAGGAGGACCACATCCACCGCCGTGCCGTGCGTCGCCTGGTAGGCGTCCATGGCGTGGATCACCGCGGCCTCGCTGGTCGCGGTGTCGCCCGCGATGTCGGTGGGCCGCTGGATGACCACGGCGCCCGCGCCGCGGGCGGCGGCGGCGATGCCAGGGTCGTCGGTGGAGACGACCACGTCCGTCACCAGCCGGCTCGCCCGGCACTCCAGGACGGCGCGCGCGACGAGCGGCACGCCCCCCACGGCGGCGAGGTTCTTGGCGGGGACCCCTTTCGAACCGCCGCGGGCGGGGATCACGGCGAGCACACACCGGTCGGTGGAGGGGGTCATCGCGGCTCCTTCAGGGCTTTCGGAGGTGGTCACGTCGCTCACGGCGTTTACGTCGCTCACAGGTCCCCCATCCGCCGGATGACGGGGGCCACGCGCTGGACGCCATGGCGGTAGGCACCACGGGCCGCTTCCCGCATCGTGTTGCGCACGACCCGGCGCAACCCGCTGACCTGGGCCTCGTCCTCGGACGAGGCGCCGGGGCGGGGCCGGCCGTCGGGCTCGAAGCCGTAGCGGGCGAGCCGGCCGGGCAGATAGCCGGGCGCGGTGGCCTGGGTGTAGTAGGGGGCGAGCGGCGGAAGCGCGTCCGCCGCGGCCAGCTCGGCGACCCGCTCGCGCGCGGCGTCGAACCAGGTCTCGTACGGCCCGTCGGCGGCGACGCCCTGGCGGCTGAGCCACGTCGGGTCGGGCTCGGGCCGGTATCCGGCGTCCAGCTCGTCCCAGGAGGCGAGGCAGCCGGAGCCGAGGAAGTGGTGGTTGCCGAGCGCCTCGCGCACCCCGAGGTCGGTGAGGACGGCGGTCGGGATGGAGCGGTGCAGCGACTCCAGGGCGGCCGTGGAGCTGACCGTGACCAGCAGGTCCGTGGTGTCCAGGACCTCGCCCATGTTTCCGTAGGCGAGCCGGACGTTGGACGGCAGATTGTCGCCGAACTTGGCGATCAGCTTCTGGTACGGAAGCTCCTCGATATGCGTGGTGTGCTCGCCCGGCTTGCTGCGCAGCTTGACCAGGACCTCGCGGTCCGGGTGGCGGCGGGCGTGGTCGACGGCCCGGCGCAGCAGATACATACGGTCGGCGCGGTTGTCCGGGACGGACGGCTGGACGGCGAAGACGACCGTGCCGCCGGGGTACGTCCGCCCCTCGCGGGCCTTCTCGTCGTACCGGGCGCCGCCGAGGAAGGGAAGTGCGCACTCGACGACGCTCTCCGCGCTCGCGCCGACGCCCTGATAGACGTCACGGAAGCGCTCCGCGTCATGGCGGGAGTTCGCGAGCACCACATCCGCGCCATGGCGCAGCAGCAGTCCGTCGGCGAGCTTCTCGTAGACGACGCCCACGTAGCCGGTGACGACCACGGGGCGGCGGTCGGCGCCCTGCCAGGCGTGGCGAAGCCCGTGCAGCATGGCCTGGACGGCGCCGCCGACCAGGGACAGGACGATCACGTCGTAGCGCTCACGGTCCATGGACCGGACGAATTCGGTGCCCGTCACCTCGCGCATGGCATCGGCGCGCACCCCGACCTCGGCGAGCTGCCGGACGGTCGGAGTGGCGCGGCCGCGCAGCAGGAAGCCGTCCAGACGGCGGCCTGACTCCGAGCTGTCGGGGACGAGGCGGTGCGCGGTGAGCGCGCCCCATTTCCACCGGGTGTCGGAGTCGGCGAGCACGGCTACTCGCACGGGGGAATTGGTACGTGAGGGCACGTCGCAGACGCTAGGAAGCGATTTCGATTCACGGCCCAACGCAGCAGCAACAATGGGTTAACAGCACGTCGACGATTGGCGAATCGGCAGGCTGGAGTAGCGGGTTAACCGTTCCGACGTTCTTCGTTCACCTTTACGTACCCCTCAGGTCAAGACGAATGCCAGCCGGCGACCTAGCGTCACCCGCGTGGTTAAGCTCTCCGTCATCGTGCCGTTCTACAACGTGCAGACCTATGCCCCCGACACGCTCAGAAGTCTGCGCGCGAACGCGCGGGAAGACTTCGAATTCATTCTCGTCGACGACTGTGCCACCGACGGGACACCGGAGATCCTGGAGCGCGCCGAGCGCGATCTTCCGGGGGCCGTCTATGTACGGCATGAGAAGAACGGCGGGCTGGCCACCGCCCGGAACACCGGCCTCGACAAGGCTACTGGGGAGTACATCGCCTTCCTGGACGGCGACGACTGGCTGGCCCCCGGCTACTACGGGCAACTGCTCGCGGCGATCGAGGACTTGGGGTGCGACTTCGTCCGCACCGACCATGTCCAGTGCACCGCCCGCGCGCGCTCGATCCACCGGGTGCCGCATGGCCGGCGCAATGCGGTGATGCCCCCGCGGGACGCGATCCTCCCCGCCGACCGCTCGACCTCCGTCGACTACGCCTACGCCTGGGCGGGCATGTACCACCGCCGGCTGGCCGACCAGGGACTGCTGCACTTCACCCATGGGCTGCGCACCGCCGAGGACCGGCCCTGGATCTGGCGACTGCACCGCGAGGCGCGCAGCTTCGCCGTGCTGGGTATGCACGGGGTCTTCTACCGGCGCGGTGTCTCGTCCTCTCTTACTCAGATCGGCGATGTGCGGCAGCTGGACTTCATCCGCGCATTCGATCAAGTCATCGAAGAAACGGCACGTGACCAGGACGCCGATACTCTGCTGCCCAAGGCCGTGCGCACCTATTGCGCGATCATTTCCCATCACCTCGGCAACATCGAGAGATTCGAACCGCAAGTGGCTCGCAAACTCCGCTCCATGTCGGCGGCGGCGATGAAGCGCATGCCCCAGGACGTACTGAAGGACGCGCTGGATTCCATGGACTACGAGCGCGCCGCACGCCTGCGGCGGGTCAAGCGCCGCCCGGCGGGCACGGAGGTGGCGGCCTGATGTCCGCGTACACCCCGCTCGCCGCGCGCAAGCGCACCCAGATCTTCCTCGCCTCCACCCTCTACGGGGCGGCGACCCTGGCCGCCGCCATCGACGCGGCGAGCATCGAACCGGCCGACCGCCGGCTGCTGCTCATCAGCAACAACGCGGCGACGCCGGAGACCACGCCCGCCGTCGACGAGATGCCCGGCTTCGAGCGGCTGCGCGCGCGCTTCGACCGGGTGGTGTCCTGGAACGAGACGATCAGCCCCTTCCACCCCGGCGGCTGGTCCCCGCGGTCCGACGACGCCCCGCTGTGGGAGCGCCATCTGCGGCTGCTGTGGAACCTCGGCGACGACGACATCGAGCTGGTGCTGGAGTCCATCCAGGTCAACCCGGCGATGGCGGTCGCGAATGTCTTCCAGGGCGCGCCCATCGACGTCTACGCCGACGGGCTGATGAGCTACGGCCCGACCCGTAACAAGCTCGAACCGCTAATCGGCACCCGCATCCGCCGCCTCCTCCACCTGGATCTGGTGCCGGGGCTGCGGCCGCTGCTGCTCACCGAGTTCGGCGTCGAGCCCGAGGTGCTGCCCACCGAGGTCTTCACCAAGGTGCTTGCCGAGGTCGCCGACGCCGCCCCGCGCGGCGTCGTCTCCGCCAGCGAGCGGATCGCCACCGGCTCGGGCCCGGCCCTGATGCTGGGGCAGTATCTGTCCGCGCTGGACATCCTCACTCCGCAGGAGGAGGAAGAGCTGCATGTGCGGATGTTGCGCGGCGCCGTGGCGCTCGGCCACCGCACCGTCGTCTTCAAACCGCACCCCACCGCCCCGGCCCGCTGGTCGCGGATGCTGGAGAAGAAAGCCGCGGAGCTGGGCGCGGAGCTGACCGTGATGGACACCCCGGTCCTCGCCGAGGTGCTCTACCAGCGGATGCGTCCGGGCCTGGTGATCGGCTGCTTCTCCACCGCGCTGCTTACCGCGTCCGTCTTCTACGGGCTGCCGGTGGCCCGGATCGGCACCGAGGTGCTGCTGGAGCGGCTCACCCCGTACCAGAACAGCAACCGGGTGCCGGTCACCATCGTCGACGTGCTGCTGCCCGACCTGGAGGACCACAAGGCCGTGACCGCCGGTGCGCGGCCGGTCGACGAGCGGGCCGGAAAGCGGCTGACCGGTCTGGTCGCCGCGGTCGGCTTCTGCATGCAGGCGAAGATCTACCCCGATCTGCGGCCCGCCGCCGAGCGCTATCTGGCGGCCCATCTGGACGTCCACACCTGGCGCTACTTCAAGCGCCGCCGACTGACCTCGCTCGCCCTGCCCGGGTCGGTCCCGTCGCAGCTCGCCTTCATCCCGCGCAACGAGACGGTGCGCCGGGTCGCGCGCCGCGCCCGCGCCCTGAAGCGGTCCGCGCTGAAGCGGACGGCGACGGGATGAGCCGCGTGGCCGTGAGCGTCCACCACGAGAAGGAGTGACGGCGTGACCGCCGATCACGAGGCAAGCCCTATACGCAGCCGGCGCCCGGAGGTGATCTCGTGACCGCGGCCGCGAGCGCACCGCCCGCCTCCGACACGGGCCCGATACCCACCGGGACCACGGCGGCGCCCGGCCCGGATTCCGTGAACGAGTCCGCCAAGGCGTCCGCGAAGCAGATCGCGCAGGGGGCCGCACGCCCCGCGCGCGGCGGGCACCCGGCCCGGCTGCGCGCGCTGGACGGGCTGCGGCTGCTCGCCGCGCTGATGGTCGCCGCCTACCACTACGGCGGCCGCAGCGGCGAGATCGGCCAGGCGTGGGGTTCCTCGCCCCGCGTCCAGTTCCCCACCGCCTCGACGTTCTTCGCGTACGGCTGTCTCGGCGTCCAGATCTTCTTCATCATCAGCGGCTTCGTCATCTGCATGAGCGGCTGGGGGCGGCCGCTGCGGTCGTTCTTCGCCTCCCGCGTCTCCCGGCTCTTCCCCGCCTACTGGGCCGCGATCATCCTGGTCACCGCCGTCTTCGCGCTCCCCTGGGTCACCTATGAGGCGGTCTCGCCCAGCGACGCGCTCGTCAACCTCACGATGCTGCAGCAGCCGCTCGGGGTGGACCGGGTGCTGGGGGTGTGCTGGACCCTGTGGGCGGAGCTGCGCTTCTACGCCCTCTTCGCGCTGTTCGTCGTGCTCCCGGGCGCCAACCGCCGGCGTGTGGTGCTCTTCTGCGCCGTCTGGACGCTGGGCGCGGCGATCGCCCAGGCGGCGAACCTGCCGCTGCTGGACGTCGTGCTGATGCCGGAGTACGCCTCGTACTTCATCGGCGGCATCGGCCTCTATCTGATCCACCGCTTCGGCCACGACGCACTCTCCTGGGGCATCGTCGGGATCAGCTTCCTGATCGGCCAGCACTACGCGATCCGGGGGCTGTGGCACCCCGCGTCCATGGAGGCCTTCTCCTACCGCTCCTCCATGGGCATCATCGCCGTGGTGGCCTTCGGCTATGTGACGGTGGCGCTGGTCGCGCTCGGCAAGCTGCACTGGGCCAACTGGCGCTGGCTGACGGTCGCGGGGGCGCTGACCTACCCGTTCTATCTGGTCCATGAGCATCTGGGCTGGGTGGTGGTGTGGGTGCTCCACCGGAAGCTCGGCATCCCCTCGTACGGGACCCTCGCCCTGACCGTCCTGCTGATGCTGGGCCTCGCCTGGGTGCTCTACCGCTTCGTCGAACAGCGGCTCACGCCGCTGATCAAGCGGTCGCTGTCGACGGTGCGGCTGCCCTAGCGGCGGCCCCCGGCGCCGCGCGGGTGCGCGGTGCCGGGGGCCGAGGGGCTCGCTAGGGCCAGGCGCAGTGCTGGGCCTTCTCCTGGTCCGTCATGGGGCGGGTGTGCTGTGTCTTGGTGCTGGGCGCGTCCGGCTTGGGGCCGGTCGCCTCGAACGGCACGTACCAGATGTAGTGCCCGTAGAACCGGTCCGGGAAGTGCAGCTCATAGGTGCCCTTGACGCTCCGCGTCTGGGGCTCGCGGGTCACCCAGCCGGCCTCGCCGGGGCGGACGTCCACATTGGTGGTGTCGGTCCAGTGGGTCAGTGGGTCAGTGGGTCAGTGGATCAGCGGGCGAAGACCGTGCTCGCCAGGGCGACATGGATCGCGGTGCCGCCGAGGATGCTCAGGACGGCGTTGTGCCGCCACAGATGCAGTCCGACCGTGGCCGCGAGCGCGATGGCGACGGGCAGTCCGTACGGGGCGGCCGTGAGGGAGACACCGCGCAGGCTGTAGACGGCGAGGATCACCATCACCCCGACCGGCATATGAGCGCCCAGGAAGCGCACGGCGCGGGAGCCGCGCAGCGGGACGAGGGCGGCGAAGGGCAGGGCGCGCAGCGCCCAGGTGATGACGGCGGAGACGGCCACCGCGGTGAGCAGGTAGCGGGTGTCAGGCACGGGCCGACCGCCGTATGCCGAGCGCGTACCGGACCAGGAGCGCGGCGGTGAACAAGGTCATGGCGGTCAGCAGCAGCTGTCCGGGGAAGACGACCATGGCGATCAGCGCGGAGCCGAGGGCGAGGGCCGGGGTGGGAATGTCGCGCTGGGCGCGGTACGCGTCGAGGAACAGGACGACGAAGAGCGCGGTCAGGGCGTAGTCCAGCCCGACCAGCCGGGCCGGGACCAGCGCCCCGAACAGCGCCCCGGCGGTCCCGCCCGCCACCCAGTACACCTGCAGGAACACCTGGAGCCAGAGGATGCGGCCGCCGGTCAGGGTTTCGGCGGGGCGCGCGGTGCTGAGGGCGTACGCCTCGTCCGTCAGCCCGAAGGTGCTGTACGCCTTACCGGCGGCGCCGCGCACCCGGTGCAGGGGGAAGGACAGCGCGTAGAAGACATGGCGGATGTTGACGAGGAACGCGGTCACCGCGATCTGGGCCAGCGGGGCGACGGCCACGACCAGCCCGATCAGCAGGAACTCCAGCGAACCGGCGTAGACCACCGCGGTGAAGGCGGTCGCCCACCACCAGTCCAGACCGGAGTGGACGACGAGGATGCCGAAGGCGATGCCGAGGGGGAACATGGCGAGCCCCACCGAGCTGGTGTCCCTGAAGGCCAGCGCCGCGTCGGAGGGCGTCGGGGCCGTCGGGGCCATCTCGCGGGGGGTGGTGGCCGTGGCGGTTTGCATAGGGAAAGGTTAGGTCGAATTGAGCGTAATATGGTTTCCGGTTATGGCTCTAAAATGTTCGTATGGGCAATGATCGAGCACTCGATGACCTCGACCATGAGATTTTGTTTCAGCTGAGCCAGGACGGCCGGCTGACCAACGTCGAACTGGCCAAGCGGGTGGGTTTGACCCCGCCGCCGTGTCTGCGGCGGGTCAAGCGGCTGGAGGACGCGGGGATCATCGCCGGCTACCGGGCCCGTATGGACCCGGCGGCCCTCGGGCGGGGCTTCGAGGTCGTGGTCGCCGTCGACATCGGCGTCAACGATCTGAAGACGGTGGACGAGTTCGAGGGGGTCGTGGCGTCGTACGACGAAGTCATCGAGTTCCGCCGGATGTTCGGGCGACCCGACTACTTCATCCGGATCGCGGTCGCCGATCACGCGGCGTACGAGGAATTCCTGACCCGGAAGCTGATCGGACTGCCCGCGATCACCCGCGTCGACTCCCATCTGACGATGAAGCGGATCAAGACGGACGACTGACGGTTGCCGTGGGCCGGGCCCCGGGAACGTGCGGCAGGCCTGGCCCGAGCTGGGGGCCCGGGGGCTGGACGCCGTGGGGGCGGCAGGCGCCGTGGGACGCCCAGCGCCGTGGGACGCCCAGCGCCAGCGCGAGCTGGGGGCTGAGCGGGCGCCGGGGCCACGACCGGGCCGGGCCCCAGGAACGTGCCGCAGGCCCGGCCCGAGCTGGGAGCCCCGGGGGCTGGACGCCAAGCGGACGCCCAACGCCGTGGGACGCCCAGCGCCGTGGGGGCGCCAGGCGCCAGCGCGAGCTGGGGGCTGAGCGGGCGCCGGGGCCACGACCGGGCCGGGCCCCAGGAACGTGCCGCAGGCCCGGCCCGAGCTGGGAGCCCCGGGGGCTGGACGCCAAGCGGACGCCCAACGCCGTGGGACGCCCAGCGCCGTGGGGGCGCCAGGCGCCAGCGCGAGCTGGGGGCTGAGCGGGCGTCGGGGCCGCGACCGGGCCGGGCCCCGGGAACGTGCCGCAGGGCCGGCCCGCGCCGGGCGCCGGTGCTGGCGGGCGGCAGGGGCCGGGGCGGTCAGAGCCAGCGTGGGGCGTCGGTGCCCCACTGGCCGGGTGGGCGGGCCCAGTCGAGGGGGCGGCCGGCGTAGGTGATCGGCGAGCGGGCGTAGCGCAGTTGTCCGTAGGGGGCGGGCCTCTCGGCGAGATGGGGCTCGGGGTCGTACGGGGCGCCGTCCACGGCGGCGGGGGTGATGCCGTGCGTCAGCCAGGACGCGGTGCCCGCGAGGGAGAAGCGCAGATGGCGGCCGCCGCCCGTCTCGTGGCGTTCGGCCAGCGCGCGCAGCACCGCCGCGGCGAGCAGATAGCCGGTGCCGTGGTCCAGCGCCTGGGCGGGCAGCACCCCGGGGCTGCCGTCGGGTCCGGCCTCGGTCGCGGCGATGCCGGTCGCCGCCTGGACCAGGCTGTCGAAGCCGCGCCGGGCGGCCCAGGGCCCGGACCAGCCCCAGGCGCAGACCTGGGCGACGACGAGTCCGGGGTGCCGTTCCAGCAGGTCGTCGGGGGCGAGGCCGTAGCGGTCGAGCGCCCCGGGGCGGTAGCCGGTGACCACGACGTCGGCGCGGGCCAGGAGGTCGTTGAAGGCCCGTCGGTCCGACGGATCGCCGAGGTCCAGTTGGGCGGACCGCTTGCCGAAGCCGGTGTCGGCGTGCAGGTCCGGGTCCTCGGGCAGCCGCGGGGAGTCGATGCGCAGGACGTCCGCGCCCAGCAGGGCCAGGGTGCGGGTGGCCACCGGTCCGGCGAGGACCCGGGTCAGGTCGAGGACCCGGACACCGCTGGCGGGCAGGGGCGCCTCCGGGAGGGGCCGCGGGGCGCCCTCGCCGACCCGCCGGGATTCGATCAGCGGCAGCTCGGTCAGCGGGATCCCGGTCGGCGGGATCTCGGTATTGCCACGCTCCAGGACGGCCACGGCCAGTCCGCCCGCCGCGTACACGGTCTCCTGGATCCAGCGGGCCGGGCGGGTCGCCAGCTCCGCCGACAGCCGCTCGACGAGCGCGTCCGTCTCGCCGCCGTCGGGGAGGCCGAGGGCGGCCAGCAGCCGGGCGCGGTGGTGCGGGTAGTTGGCGTGGGTGCGGACCCAGCCGTCGGCCGCGCGCCAGAAGCCGGACAGCGGGGCGAACGACGTCGGCTTCCGGCCGTCGATCCGCACATGGCGTTCGCTGTGGAACGCCGTGGCGACCGCGGCCTCGTCCACCCGTACCGCCGGAACCGCCCCGCCCGCGCGCCGCGCGCCCAGCTCGGCGGCGGCCAGCGAGGCCACACCCACGGTGGCGCGGGCCAGCTCCCGCACGGGCAGCCGGGCGGCCGGCACCCCGCTGGAGGGGGCGTACGACACCGCCCCGAGCAGTTCGGCCGGGCCGCCAAGGGCGGTCCAGACGTGGGCGGTTGCCGCGTCGGTCTCCCCGTTCGCCATGCGCTCATTCTGCGGCACGGCGGCGAGGCGTCGAGCCACCGGGGGGATCAGCCCGAGGCGGGCCCCAACGTGGCCTCGATGCCCGCGACGACGGCGCGCAGACCCTCCTCGAAGCGCTCCTCGAAGTCCAGGAAGAGATCCGCGCCCGCGGCCGCCGCCAGCGGATAGTCCGCGCCGATGCGCTCGGCCCGCTTCTCGAGGTCGTACCCCCGCGCCCGTTCGCCCTCCATCGGCTCCACCGCCTGCTCCTCGACCACGAAGCCGAGGGTGAAGGAGTACACGATGAACGAGGCGCGGGCGGCGGCGCTCGGCGTGAAGCCCGCGTCCACGAGGACGCGCAGATGGGCGTCCATGGTCTCGGCGTGCCCGGTGTCGGTGAACCGGGTGCCGCTGAAGACCTTCGCGCCGTCGCGGTAGCCGAGCAGCGTACGGCGCAGCCCTCGCTGGACCTCCATCAGCCGCTCCTGCCAGGTGACACCCTCGGTGACCGCCAACCGGCGGGCCATATCGCGGTACATGGCCGTGGCCATCTCGTCGAGCAGCGCCTGCTTGTTCTTGAAGTGCCAGTAGAGGGCGGGCGCCTGGACGTTCAGCTCCTTGGCGATACGGCGCAGGGTGAGCCCTTCGAGCCCCACGTCATTGAGCAGCCGCAGCGCGGTGTCCACCACCTGGGCCGGGTCGAGTCGCGTTGTCGCCATAAGCCCATGCTCGCAGCTTAGCGTCCCTCCACTTGACAACTTAACAACGTTAAGGGCACGCTCGGGGCATGGAACTTAACAACGTTAAGGACATGGCCGGGGCCGAGGTGCTGATCGTCGGAGCGGGTCCCTCGGGCCTCACGCTCGCCATCGATCTGGCCCGGCGGGGCGTCCTGGCACGGCTCGTCGAGCGCGGCGAGGGGCTGTTCCCCGGCTCGCGCGGCAAGGCGATCCAGCCGCGTACCCGGGAGGTCTTCGACGACCTCGGGGTCATCGACGCCGTGCGGAAGGCGGGCGGGCCGTTTCCGTCGATGATGGCGTGGGAGGACGGCAGGCGGCTCGGCACGTTCGAGATGCTGGAGGGCGCCGCCCCGGCGCCGGACGCGCCGTACCGCGAGGTGTGGATGGTGCCGCAGTGGCGGACGGCCGAGGTGCTGTACGAGCGGCTGCGGGAGGTGGGCGGGGAGGTCGAGTTCGGTACGGCGCTGACGGGCCTGACCCATACCGCGGACGCCGTCGAGGCGCGTCTCTCGTACGCCGACGGCTCGACCGGGACCCTCCGAGCCCGCTACCTGGTGGCGGCGGACGGCGGCCGCAGTACGGTGCGCAAGTCGCTCGGGATCCCCATGACGGGCGAGTCCGTCGTCCCGCATCCGCTGATGGTCGCGGACGTCCGGCTCGACGGCCTCGACCGCGACCACTGGCATGTCTGGCAGCGGGCGAAGGGCGGCGGCTTCTCCCTGTGCCCGCTCGCCGGGACGGACCACTTCCAGGCCCTGGCCCAGTACGAGGACCTCGACGCCGTCCCCGAAACCGCCCCGGAGGCGGTGCGCCGGCTGATCGCCGAACGCACCCACCTCGCCGCGTCCGACGTCCGCGAGGTCCTGTGGGCCTCCCCCTTCCGCGCCCGCGCCGCCCTGGCGGAACGCTTCCGCGAGGGCCGCGTCTTCCTCGTCGGCGACGCCGCCCATACCCACTCCCCGGCGGGCGGTCAGGGCCTCAACACCAGCGTCCAGGACGCGTACAACCTCGGCTGGAAGCTGGGCGCCGTCCTACGGGGCGGCGCGGATCCGGCGCTGCTGGACACCTATGAGGAGGAGCGGCTGCCGGTCGCCGCCGACGTACTCGGCCTCAGCACCCGCATCCACCGAGCCGCCATCGCGGGCGACGCGTCGGGCCGCCGCCGTCCGACGGAGATGCACCAGCTCGGCCTCTCCTACCGCGCCGGCTCCCTCTCACTGGACCGCCGCTCCCCAGGCCCCCTCCACGCGGGCGACCGCGCCCCGGACGCCCGGTGCGCTCTCCCCGACGGAGCCCCCTTCCACCTCTTCGACGCCTTCCGTGGCCCGCACTTCACGGTGCTGGCCATCGACGGCGCGGAACTTCCCTCCCACGATGCGGAGTTCGACGCCCTCCAAAGCCTCCTGGGGTGCGCGGGCTCCGTACGGACCTACCGAGTCGGCGGCCCGCACCCCGACCTCCTCGACCAGCACCACCACATCCGCGACGGCTACGGGACGGGCCGCGGCCTCTTCCTCATCCGCCCCGACGGCCATGTCGCCTGGGCGGCCGAGGGGTGAGCGGGGGCGGGGTCAGGCGGCGCCTGCAGCGCCCCCCCGCCCCTCCACCGCCGTCCAGACCCCGCCGTCGAACTCCAGCAGCACCTTGCAGGACCGGCCGCGGTCGGCGGCCAGGGCGAACGCTTCCGCCGCCTCCCGGACCGGCCGTACCGCGCTGATCAGGGCGTCGAACGACGGCTCGGCGGCCAGCAGCCGCAGCGCGTCGTCGAACTCGGTGTGGAAGCGGAAGGCGCCCCGCAGCTCGATCTCCCGGCTGACCAGCAGATTCCCCGCGAACGGGCTCTGGCCGGGCGGCAGCATGCCGAGCTGTACGACCACCCCGCCCCGCCGCACCCGCCGCAGGCAGGTGTCCAGTCCGGCCGCGACCCCCGACGCCTCGATCGCGAGGTCGGCCTCGTCCGACGGCCAGTGGGGGTCGGCCGGATCGTCGGCCCTCACGCATGCGGTGGCCCCTGCGGCGGCGGCGAACTCCAGGGCCCGGGGCAGCAGATCGGTCACCGTGATCGTCGCCGCGCCCGCAGCGCGGGCCGCGGCGACGACCAGGCAGCCGATCGGCCCCGCGCCCGTGACCAGCACATGGCGGCCCTTCAGCTCACCCGCGCGCCGCACCGCGTGCAGCGCGACGGCCAGGGGTTCGGCGAGTGCCGCGCGCCGCGGCTCAAGGTCGTCGGGCAGGGCCCGCAGCTGTGCCGCCGGGACGGCGATACGGGCCGCGAAGCCGCCCTGGACGTGCGGGGTGCGCGCGGCGCTGCCCAGGTAGCGGGTGTCACGGCAGACGTTGGCGCGGCCGTCCACGCATTCGGGGCACGCTCCGCAGGGCGTCGCCGGGTGGACGGCGACCGGGGTGCCAGGGGCGGGCCCGGTCGCGCCCTCGCCGTACGCGACGACCGTGCCGACGACCTCGTGCCCGAGCACCATCGGCTCCTGGAGCCGGAAGTCACCCACCCCGCCGTGCCGGTGGTAGTGCAGATCCGAGCCGCAGATGCCGCCGTAGCGGATCGCGACCAGGGCCTGGCCCGCCTCCGGGCGCGGCTCGGGGATTTCCTCGACCCGCAGGTCGTCCTGTCCGTGGATCACGCAGCCCAGCACCACGTTCCGGTCCTCCGCGTTCGCGTTCACAGCACGCTCGTCATGCCGCCGTCGACGTACAGCACCTGTCCGCTGACGAAGTCGGCGGCGGGCGAGGCGAGATAGAGCAGCGCGCCGACCAGGTCCTCGGTACGGCCCCAGCGGCCGGCCGGGGTCCGCCCGCGCACCCAGGCGCTGAACTCCTCGTCCTCGACGAGGGGCCGGGTCAGCTCCGTCTCGATATAGCCGGGGCCGAGCCCGTTGACCTGGATCCCGTACGGGCCCCAGTCCGCGCACATGCCCTTGGTGAGCATCTTCAACGCGCCCTTGGTCGCCGCGTAGGGGGCGATGCCGGGGCGTACCACCTCGCTCTGGAGCGAGCAGATGTTGACGATCTTCCCGTGGCCGCGTTCGGTCATCCGCCGGGCGGCCTCGCGGCCCACCAGAAAGGCGCTGGTGAGGTTGGTGTCCACGATCTGATGCCAGGCGGAGTCGGTGAACTCCAGCAGCGGCGCCCGGTTCTGCATCCCGGCGTTGTTGACCAGGATGTCCAGCGGACCCACCCGCTCCTCGACCTCGGCGATCCCGGCGGCGACGGCCGGTCCGTCGGTGACGTCGAAGGCGGCGGTGTGGATACCCGCCGCGACGCCGCCGAGCTCGGCCGCCGCCTTGTCCAGGGCCTTCTGATCGCGCCCGTTGAGGATCACCGTGCAGCCCGCCTCCGCCAGGCCGCGCGCGAGGGCGTGGCCGATGCCCCGGCTGGAGCCGGTGACCAGCGCGGTGCGGCCCGTGATGTCGAAGAGCGGATGTGTCGTCATGCCGTGCGTCCTCACAGAGCGGCCAGGTCGTCCGGGCCCCGGATCGGCCAGGTCGTCCGGGCCCCGGATCGGCCAGGTCGGCTAGATCACGAGCGAGAGCAGCAGGACGAAGCCGATCGAGACGACGGAGATGATCGTCTCCATCACCGACCAGGTCCGCAGGGTCTGCCCCACGCTCATCCCGAAGTACTCCTTGACCAGCCAGAACCCGGCGTCATTGACATGGCTGAAGAACAGCGACCCGGCACCGATGGCCAGCACCAGCAGCGCCACATGCGCGGTGGACATATCGGCGGCAAGCGGCGCCACCAGGCCCGCGGCGGAGATCGTGGCCACGGTCGCCGAGCCGGTCGCCAGCCGGATGCCGACCGCGATCAGCCAGGCCAGCAGCAGCGCGGAGATGTGCCAGTTGTTGGCGAAGTCCAGGATCATCTGGCCGACGCCGATGTCGATGAGCGTCTGCTTGAAGCCGCCGCCCGCGCCGACGATCAGCAGGATCCCGGCGATGGGGGCGAGCGAGTGCTCGACGGTGGACGAGATCCGGCCCCGGGTGAAGCCCGCGGCGCGGCCGAGCGTGAACATCCCGACGATGACGGCCGCCAGCAGCGCGATCAGGGGCGAGCCGACGACGTCCGTGACCCGCTGAAGGGTGTTTTCCGGGTTGTCCACGACGATGTCGACGAGCGCCTTGCCCAGCATCAGCACGACCGGCAGCATCACGGTGGCCACGGTGGCGCCGAAGCCGGGCCGCCGCTCCAGGTCCTCCGAGGGGCGCTGCGGGATCATCTTGTCGGGCGGGGTGAGGTCCACCCAGCGGGCGGCGACCCGCGAGAAGAGGGGGCCCGCGATGACGACGGTCGGCAGCGCGACCAGCACACCGAGGGCGAGGGTGACGCCCAGGTTGGCGTGGACGGCGTCGATCGCGGCCAGCGGGCCGGGGTGCGGGGGCACGAGCCCGTGCATCACGGACAGACCCGCGAGCGCCGGGATGCCGATCCGCATCAGCGAGTAGTTGCCGCGCTTGGCGACCAGCAGCACGACGGGGATCAGCAGCACGATCCCCACCTCGAAGAACAGCGGCAGCCCGATGATCCCCGCGATCAGCGCCATCGCCCACGGCATGGTGCGGCCGTTCGCCTTGGCCAGGATGGTGTCGACGATCTGGTCGGCGCCCCCGGAGTCGGCGAGCAGCCGCCCGAGTATCGCGCCCAGCGCGATCAGCACACCGACGCCCGCGACCGTGGTGCCGAGCCCCGTCGTGAAGCTGGCGATCGCCTTGTCGAGCGGTGCGGCGGCGGCCGCGCCCAGCGCCAGTGAGCCGATGGTCAACGACAGAAAGGCGTGCAGCTTGAACTTGGTGATGAGGAGGACGATGACGGCGATGCCGATGAGTACGGCTATCCCCAGCTGTGCGTGACCGGCCGACGTGATCGGGTCGACGGTGTCCGCTGCCAGCATCTCGACGCTGAGTCTGGTCACGGCGGTTTCCTTTGCGTGTGTTACTGGCCTTCGCCTTGCCGCAGCGCGGCAAGGGCGTGATCGGTGATGACGTCGGGCTCCGGAGCGATGTCCACGACGATGCCGTGCTCGTCCGGCTGAAGGGGCTCGAGCGTCGCGAGCTGCGAGTCGAGCATCTTCTCGGAGAAGAAGTGGCCCTTGCGGGCCTCCATCCGGTCGGCGATCAGCCCACGATCGCCGGTGAGGTGGAGGAAGACGATGTCGGGCGCGGCGGCCCGAAGCCGGTCCCGGTATCCGCGCTTGAGCGCGGAGCAGCTGACCACTCCGCCCTGCCCGGCGTGAACATGCGCCCAGGAGCCGATGGCATCCAGCCACGGCCGCCGGTCCTCGTCATCCAGCGGGGTGCCGGCCGACATCTTGGCGATGTTCGCCGGCGGGTGGAAGTCGTCGGCCTCGGCGTACTGGACGCCGAGTGCGTCGGCCAGCAGAGGGCCGACCGTGGTCTTGCCCGTGCCGGACACTCCCATGACGACGACAACCTGGGGGGCGTGCATCGTGAAAAACCTCGCTGTCTTCCTTGACCTCGGCGCCGGGGAAACTCAACCCCACAGATACGACGTATTCAAGAGGTCGTGACCTAATAGTCATACTTAATTGCCAGCGCCCCGGCCACGTAGGCTGAGCCCATGGACAACCAGGGGCCCAAAGGGCGTGGACTGCACGGCCGAGTCCTGGCCTCCCTCGGCCCCGCGATCACCGCGGGCGACTACCCACCGGGCACCGTGCTGCGCACCGATGAGCTGGAGCGGCGCTTCGACGTCTCGCGGACCGTCGTACGGGAGGCGGTGCGGGTCCTGGAATCCATGCATCTGGTCGAATCCCGTCGCCGCGTGGGGGTGACGGTGCGTCCCGCCGACGAGTGGGACGTCTTCGACCCCCAGGTCATCCGCTGGCGCCTGGCCGGCCCGGACCGCCCCCGCCAGCTCCGCTCCCTGACCGCCCTCCGCTCCGCCATCGAACCGGCCGCCGCGGCCCTGGCCGCCGAGCACGCCACCCCCGAACAGTGCGCCGAGCTGACCGGACACGCGCTCAATATGGTCGCCACCTCACGGGGGCAGCAGCTGGCGGCGTATCTGGTGCACGACATCGCGTTCCACCGGGTGATCCTGCGCGCCTCGGGCAACGAGATGTTCGCCCGCCTCGGTGACGTCGTCGCCGAGGTCCTCACGGGCCGCACCGAGCACGAGGTCATGTTCAGCGACCCGGACCCGGAGGCGGTCACCCTGCATGTGCGGGTCGCCGAAGCGGTACGGGAGCGGGACGCGGCGCGGGCGGAGGCGTACACCCGCGAGATCACCGTGGGCGCCCTCCGTGAGCTGGACATCCTGGCACCGTAGCGCGCGGCGCCGGCCGCTTCGGGTACCTATGGCTCACCGGTCGAGCCGGTCCACGGCACGTGTGATCAACGCTCGCGCCGGCTGGCCGTACACCGCCGACCGCTGGAGGAGATCGAACGCCCTCGCGTAGAGCGCGATCATTGCTGTCCCGGCCGGGGGCCGTCGCGTGTCTGGGGTTGTCGAGGCCGAGCCTGCCCCGCCGAACCGCTTGTGCGCCAGCCGAGTTTGGGCGCAATCACCCGTGCGGGTGATGAGCGGCCGGGTTTGGTGGGGTCGGGTGGGTTCTCTCCCGAGGGTTCTTGGTCTTTGATCGCCCGCAGTCCCGGCGTATGGGCCACCGGGGCCCGGTTTTCCGGGACCCGGCGCGGCGCCGGACCGGGCACCTGCCCGACCAGGGCTGGGACCGGGTGCTGGTGTGGGCGTTTCGCGACCGGCATCGCGGGCACCCACCGACGACAGCCAGTGCGCTTAAGATCACGGTGGACACCGGGTACCTCGGCCGCGGCCTTTCCTACCGCATGCTGGCCGCGCTGCGGAACCCCACCGGCCCCCGACTCACCGTCACCCCGACCGCCTGGTCCACCTTCGTGACGTACGCCCGCAACAACTGAGGCCGACCGACCCCCGCCCGCGCGCGGCGGTCCGTCCCCGGGGACGGACCGCCGCGGGCGGCTGCGTTCGCGCGCGGGTGGCACGCGCCGTGAACACGGCGCACGCTGGAAACATGGCACAGGATCCGCTGGAGAGGGTCTTCAACGGGGGTTTCGGCGAGGGCACCGACGGCTGGTTCGCCTCGGAGGCCGCCCCGGTTTCCGTTGTCGACGGGAAACTGTGCGCCGACGTGCCGGGGGACACGCACCAGCCCTCTGACGTCATCATTGGACAGAACGACATCTGGCTGCAAAGGGATAAGCCGTACGCCCTCTCGTTCACCGCCTCGGCGAGCCAGCCGGTGAGGGTGAAGGTCCAGGTCCAGCTCAGCGACGAGCCATGGACCGCAGAGCTGTCTCAGGACATCGCCCTCGGCCCGGAACAGCGGCACACGTGCACGTTCACGTCCAGGGTCGACACCGACCGCGCCGCGGTCTCGTTCCAGATCGGCGGTAACCCCGCGGCCTGGCGCTTCCGCGTGGACGACGTATCCCTCACAGGTGGCGATCCGCTGCCACCCTACGTACCGGACACCGGCTCGCGGGTGCGGGTCAACCAGGTCGGCTACCTGCCGTTCGGGCCGAAACGCGCGACCGTCGTGACCGACGCCACCGAGCCGATCCCCTGGCAGGTGAACAACGGCGCCGGCATCACCGTCGCGTCCGGCACCTCAACGCCTCGCGGGGTCGACGCATCGTCCGGGCAGCAGGTGCACACGGTGGACTTCAGCGCGGTGACGGAGGACGGCACCGGGTACACGCTGAGCGCCGACGGGGAGACCAGCTACCCGTTCGACATCTCCGCCAGCGCCTATGACCAGTTGCGCTCCGACGCCCTGCACTTCTTCTACGTCCAGCGCAGCGGCATCGCCATCGACGACGCGCTGGCGCCCGGGTACGCGCGGCCGGCCGGGCATGTCGGCGTCACACCCAACCAGGGCGACACCAGCGTGCCCTGCCAGCCGGGTGTCGGCGACTATCAGCTCGATGTGCGCGGCGGCTGGTACGACGCCGGCGACCACGGCAAGTACGTGGTCAACGGCGGCATCGCCGCCTACCAACTGCTCAGCCAGTTCGAACGGACCCGGAACGCGCCCGTGGCGCGCCCGGACGCGCTGGGCGACGGCAGCCTGCGCGTTCCCGAGCGCGGCAACGGCGTACCGGACATCCTCGACGAGGCGCGCTGGGAGTTGGAGTTCCTGCTGCGCATGCAGGTCCCCGCCGGCCGGCCTCTCGCGGGAATGGCGCACCACAAGGTGCACGACGAGAAGTGGACCGGGCTGCCGCTGCGTCCCGAGGAGGACTCGCAGCCCCGTAAGCTGCACCCGCCGTCAACGGCGGCGACGCTCAACCTCGCCGCGACCGCCGCACAGGGCGCCCGGCTGTATGCGCCCTTCGATCCGGACTTCGCCGCGCGCTGCCTGACCGCGGCCCGTACCGCCTGGGCGGCGGCGCAGGCCCACCCGGCGATCCTGGCCAGCAAGACCGACACCATCGGCGGTGGCGCGTACGACGACGCCCACGTAAGCGACGAGTTCTACTGGGCGGCCGCCGAACTGTTCATCACCACCGGCGAGCAGACCTTTTTCGACGCGCTGCGGGCCTCGCCGCACTGGACCGGTGAGGTGTTCCCGCCGTCCGGGTTCAGCTGGCAGGATGTCGCGGCACTCGGCCGGCTCGACCTGGCGACCGTGCCCAGCCTGCTGCCGGACGCCGACCGGGACGCCGCCCGCGCCTCGGTACGGGCCGCTGCGGACCAGTACCTCGCGACCGCACGCGAGCAGGCGTACGGGATGCCGCTCACGAAGGACGAGTATCTCTGGGGCTCCAATAGCTCCGTGCTCAACAAGCTCGCCGTCATCGCCACCGCGTTCGACCTGACCGGCGACGAGCGGTACCGGGACGGGGTAGTGGAAGGGCTGGATTACCTCTTCGGTCGCAACGCCCTCAACCAGTCCTATGTGACCGGGTACGGCGAACACCACTCCCACAACCAGCACAGTCGCCTCTACGCTCACCAGATCACGCCGGCGTCGCCTGCGCCGCCTGCCGGTTCGATCGCCGGCGGCCCGAACACCGGGCTGGAGGATCCGAAGGCGAGAAGGGTGCTGATCGACCGCACGGTCGATCCGCTCAAGCGGCCCGAGCCGCAGTTCTCCTACATCGACGACATCCAGTCGTGGTCGACCAACGAGATCACCATCAACTGGAACTCGGCGCTGTCGTGGGTCATCTCGTTCGTGGCCGACCAGCGGGACGGTGGCGCGCCCCGCCACCGCGACGACCAGTGACGAGGAAACCCTGTCCCGCGCACAGTGGTCAGCCCCGGTCGATTAGCCGCTGGGGCCGGCGCTCGTACCAGCGCTGATCCGCTTCCAGCTGCGCCGCCAGGGAGATCAGGCGCGGCTCGCTGTCGGCGGGGCCCAGGAGCTGGGCGCCCAGGGGGAGGGTCTCGTCCGGGTCGGCGAAGCCGGCGGGGACGTTGACGGCGGGCCAGCCCAGGACGTTCCAGGGCCAGGCGTACGGGCAGGCCGCGATCATCGCGCGGTCCGTGTGCCAGCCCGAGAGCTCGGCCATGGCGCCGATCCGCAGCGGCGGGGCGGCGGTCGTCGGGGAGAGGACGAGGTCGAAGCCCCGGCGGTGGAAGATCTCGCCGACCCGGCGCCGCACCGGCCCCTCGGCCGCCCGAGCGAGCCGCAGGGCGGGGCCGCCGAGGAGGCGGCCGTGGCGGGCGGCGGCGCGGGTCCGTACGTCCAGGAGGCGCTGGTCCGGGGCGCGCCCGGCCCATTCGTGGATGCCCGCCGTGGCGCGCGGCAAAAAGGAGAACCCCACCGCCCCGTAGCGCGGCTCGGCCTCCACCACCTCGTGCCCCAGGGCGGCCAGCCGCTCGGCGAGGCGTACGACGGCGGCCCGTACGACCGGGTCCAGGCTCTTCGGCGTACCGGTGAAGGCGGGCTTGAAGGAGAGCGCGATCCGCAGCCGACCCGGGTCGCGGCCCACCGCGGAGAGCACGTCCACGGGCTTGGGACAGTGCAGATCGCCCTCGCGGTTGCCGCTCGCCGCGTGCAGCATCAGCGCGGCGTCGGCGACCGTACGGGCGAGCGGCCCGTGGCAGGTGATGCCGTTGAAGGACTCGGCGTCCGGCCAGGTGGAGATCCGGCCGCGCTGCGGTTTGATGCCGATGAGATGGCTCCAGGCGGCGGGGATCCGGACGGATCCGGCGCCGTCCGAGCCCAGCGCGCCGGCGACCAGCCCGGCGGCGACAGCCGCCGCGGCGCCGCCGGAGGAGCCGCCCGGGGTGTGCTGGAGGCTCCAGGGGTTACGGGTCTCCCCGAAGGCGGTGCCCTCGGTGAAGGGCCACTGCCCCAGCTCGGGCGTGTTGGTCTTGCCGACGATCACGGCCCCGGCGGCCCGCAGCCGCCGTACGGCCTCGCCGTCCTCCGTCTTGGCCGGGAAGTCGCCGGGGCAGCCGAAGGCGGTCGGCTCGCCCGCCACGTCCGTATCGTCCTTGACGGCGACCGGCACCCCGAGCAGCGGCAGCCGCTCCCCCGTCGCCAGCCGCCGGTCGGCCTCGTCGGCCTCGCGCAGCGCGGCCTCGGCCCGGATCCGGCGGAAGGCGTTGAGGGTGGGCTGTGTCTCGGCGATGCGCTCCAACGCCTGTTCGACCAGCGTACGGGAGGACACCTCACCGCCGGCCAGCGAGCGGACCTGCTCGCTCAGCCCCATGGGAATGACGCTGGTCACCGTGGACCTCCTCGGGTGAATTCGGCCACTCCCCCTTTACCCCAGGCGCCCTCTACGCGCACCCTGGGCAACGGTGATGACCTGTTTCATCACTTTCATCACGATCATCGCTGAGCACCAAGGACACCCGCATGACCGAGATCGCGGCGCGCCGCACCGGCCTCCTCCACCGTACCGGTGGCCCCTCCGACGACGAGCGGCTGACGGAACACATCCTCGGCTGGGCCCTCGTCATCGTCATCGCGATGTTCACCGCCCAGCTCGGCCTGTTCTAGGCCACCTGGCCCCGGACGGCGTCGCGAGCGCGCGCAGCGCACGGTCGAAGAAGGCCGCGACATGGCGTCGGTGTACGTCGCGTGGCGCGAGCCGGGCAGCGTGAGATCGAAGCGCGGGCCCGGGCTCAGCGAGGGTCTGCTGGCCGACGCCGAGGCGGCGGCGCGCAAGCGGTTCGGGGACGGTCCGGTGGAGGAGCATCCGCATCTCGCCGCGTGGCGGGAGGCGTTCCGCGCCTTCGGCGCGAAGCCGCAGCGCACCCGGCCCAGCGCGGAGGCGCTGCTGCGGCGGGTGTCCGCCGGGCTCCCCGGGTGGACCGGCTGACCGACATCTACAACGCGATCTCCGTCGCGTCCGCCCTGCCGCTGGGCGGCGAGGACCTCGACTCGACCACTACGCCGACGCGGCCCGGCTCGTCCGCGCCGAGGGCGACGAGACCTTCGGGACCACGGCCGGGGGCGAGCCCGCCGTGGAGCACCCCGCGCCCGGCGAGGTGGTGTGGCGGGACGACGCGGGCGTCACCTGCCGCCGCTGGAACTGGCGCCAGTGCACCCGCACCCGGCTCACCCACACCACCACCCGCGCCCTGTTCGTCCTGGACGCGCTCGGCCCGGTGGACGACGCCGAGCTGACCGCCGCGGGCGACCGGCTCAGCGAGGCGCTGACGGCGTCCAGCCTGGGGGTGACGATCGCCTCCCGGCTGGTCCGCTGATCAACCCGGAGGCGGCCCGGCGTCGTCAGAACAGGGCCTGCTGGCCCTGCGTCGGCGGATCGTCCTGGCCGAACAGCTTGGCAGGGGTGGTGAGCAGCGGCGCGATCCGCCGCGACCCCGGGCAGGAGACGAGGTCGTAGCCGGAGCGAGGCCCCGGCGGATCGTGGCGGGCGAAGCGCCCGCCGACGACCGCGATCTCACGGGTGCAGACCGGACAGGTGCGGCGGGGAGAGGACATGCACCCCAGTGTCGCTCACCCGCCGCGCAGGTCCTGGGCGAGCCGCTGGGCCGAGTCCCGGGTGAAATTCCCCGTGATCTGGATCTTTCCGCCGGAGATGCCCGAGGTGACGGACGGGGCGGACAGCAGCGTGCCCTCGCGGACCATCGCGAGCCGGTTCAGCGGGTACTGCTCGGCGGCGAGCTCGCGGGTGAGCTGGGCGAAGCGGACGCTGTCGCGCCGGTCCAGGCCCACGGTCACGGCGTAGCCCCCGAACGAGCTGTCGTAGCCCGCCCGCGCCGAAGCGGGACGCACCGTCATACCGGAGTCGGGCGAGACCGTGAGACAGGCCCGGCTCGGCTGGTCCTCGTAGGCGTCGGGGGCACCGCTCGGGCAGCTCCCGGGTGCCTGACGCGTCACGGGGAGGAAGCGCAGCGGCTGCGCGTCCTGCGCCACGGCGTACGGATCGGCGCTCACACTCGTCGCCGGGGCGAGCGTGGGCTGGGTGCCGATGTCGCCCTTACCGCCGTCGTCCCCGTCGGCCCCTTCGGTCCCGCACCCCGCGACCGTCGTCGCGGCCAGCGCGAGCCCGGCCGCCGCCGCGATCCTTCCCCATGTCCCTCTCATCGGCCCAAAGCCCCCTGTCGTCCTGATCCGTCGTCCGGATCCCCTGCTCAGAACGCGTCGGCGGGGACATAGGTACCCCACACCCCGCGCAACGCGTCACAGACCTCCCCCAGTGTCGCGCGCGCGGCAAGCGCGTCCTTCATGGGATACAGCACATTGGCCGTGCCCGGCTCACTCTCGGCCGCCTTCATCAGCGCCGCCAGCGCCGCGCTCACCGCCGCCCCGTCGCGCTCGGCGCGCAGGGCGGCGAGGCGGTCGCGCTGCCGGGCCTCGATGGCCGGGTCCACGCGCAGCGGCTCGTACGGCTCTTCCTCCTCCAGCTGGAAGCGATTGAGGCCGACCACTACCCGTTCGCCCGCGTCCGTCTCCTGCGCGATCCGGTATGCGTTGCGCTCGATCTCGTCCTTCTGAAAGCCCTGTTCGATCGCGGCCACGGCACCGCCGAGGTCCTCGACCCGCCGCATCAGATCCAGGGCCGCGGCCTCCACCTCATCGGTCAGCGACTCGACGGCGTACGAGCCCGCGAAGGGGTCGACGGTCGCCGTCACATCGGTCTCGTACGCCAGCACCTGCTGCGTGCGCAGCGCGAGCCGGGCGGACTTGTCGGTGGGCAGGGCGATGGCCTCGTCGAAGGCATTGGTGTGCAGCGACTGGGTGCCACCCAGGACGGCGGCGAGCCCCTGGACGGCCACGCGGACGAGATTCACCTCGGGCTGCTGGGCGGTGAGTTGGACGCCCGCGGTCTGGGTGTGGAAGCGCAGCATCTGCGACTTCGGGTCACGGGCGCCGAACTCCTCCCGCATCACCCGCGCCCAGATCCGGCGCGCGGCACGGAACTTGGCGACCTCTTCGAGAAGGGTGGTCCGGGAGACGAAGAAGAAGGAGAGGCGCGGCGCGAAGTCGTCGATGTCCATGCCCGCCGCGACAGCGGTACGGACGTACTCGATGCCGTCGGCCAGCGTGAAGGCGATCTCCTGCGCGGGCGAGGCACCGGCCTCCGCCATGTGGTATCCGGAGATGGAGATGGTGTTCCACTTCGGCAGCTCGGCCTTGCAGTACTTGAAGATGTCCGCGATCAGCCGCAGCGACGGGCCGGGCGGGAAGATATACGTGCCGCGGGCGATGTACTCCTTGAGGACGTCGTTCTGGATGGTGCCGGTCAGCTGGTGCCCCGCCACGCCCTGCTCCTCGGCGACGAGTTGGTAGAGGAGCAGCAGCAGGGCCGCGGGCGCGTTGATCGTCATGGAGGTCGAGACCCGGTCGAGCGGAATGCCGTCCAGCAGCACCCGCATGTCCTCGATCGAGTCGATCGCGACGCCGACCTTGCCGACCTCGCCGTGCGCGAGGCCGGCGTCGGAGTCGTACCCCATCTGGGTCGGCAGGTCGAAGGCGACCGACAGGCCGGTGGTGCCATGGGCGATCAGCTGCCGGTAGCGGGCGTTGGACTCGGCGGCGGTGCCGAACCCCGCGTACTGGCGCATCGTCCAGGGGCGGCCGGTGTACATCGACGGATAGACGCCCCGGGTGAAGGGGTACGCCCCGGGCTCGCCCAGCCGCTCGGCCGGGTCCCAGCCGGTGAGCGCATCCGGCCCGTACACCGGTTCGACCGGGAATCCCGACTCCGACTCGCGCGCCATGGGACCACGCCTCCTGATGGCTGATACCGGACCTTGTCCCGGTACGGGGCCTTCTTCACAGCATGCGTCGATGTTCGCCGCATGGCAGCCCCGGGAAACATTCAGGACGAAAGATCAGTGGACTGGGGGGATGGGATGCACCGGACATCGATGGCCCACGCCGCACTCGCCACGGCCACGGCGGCGGCACTGGTCGCGGGGTGCCGGGCAGGGGCGGTGACCGCGGACGGTCAGCGGCATACGAGACCCGACGCGCGGGCCCGTACGAGCGCGCCCGCGCGCGAGGCACCACCACGGCCCCACCGGACCTTCACGCACAAGCCCAAGGCCACACCCGGGCCGGCGAAGGCGCGCCCGCCGCGCGCGGCCACGGCGGCGAAGCCGCGGCGCGCCGCGCCCCGGGCGGCCCCGGCCGTCATCGCCTTCGGTACGAGCGGCGAGCGGGTGCGCGAGCTCCAGGCACGGTTACGCCGGCTCGGCCTCTTCGACCGCAACCCCACCGGGTACTACGGCACGCTCACCCGGGCGTCGGTCGGCGCCTACCAGCGCGCCCACGGGCTCCCGGCCACCGGCTCGGTCGACCAGCGCACCTGGACCTCGCTGCGCTCCACGACCAGGCCGCCCGCGCACGACGAGCTGTATCCGCCGACCACCAGTCCGCCGGCCAAGCCCGATCCACGGTGTCTGACCGGGCGGGTGCTGTGCATCAGCAAGAGCACCCGCACCCTGGCCTGGATGATCAATGGGCGGGTCGTCTCGGCGATGGATGTGCGCTTCGGCTCGCAGTACACCCCGACCCGGGAGGGCCTGTTCCAGGTCAACTTCAAGAGCCGGGACCATGTCTCGACGATCTACCACACCCCGATGCCGTACGCGATGTTCTTCAGCGGCGGCCAGGCGGTGCACTACTCGGCGGACTTCGCGGCCCGCGGCTACGGCGGCGCCTCGCACGGCTGCGTCAACGTCCGGGACAAGAGGAAGCTCGCGTCGGTGTTCAACCAGGTCAGGGCAGGCGACAAGGTCGTGGTCTTCAAATAGGCGGCGCCGGTTCAGGCGCAAAAAGGTGGCGCGGGCAGAGCCGGGGGAACGTGCTCTGCCCGCGCCGGATGCGCGGAGCCGTCGGTACGGGGGGAACCTCGGCTCCCGCGCGGCCGATGACCAGTCGGCCCGTTTCTCTCAGCGTCACCGCTGAAAAAAACGTCACACCTGGGTGCTGAGGCCTCAGCCGGCACCCGTTTCCGTGGTGGTCGCCGAGTCGGCCGGGGTCAGGGAATCCGTCGGGGTCGGGGTGTCGCTCGACGGATCGGCCGAGGAGGGCGGCGGCGGAGGCGGGGGCTGCGGGCCCTGGTCGGGGTGGGCACCGCCGTCGTCGTTACCGGAATCGCCGCCGGAGCCACCGTCGTCCGAGCCGCCGCTGTCACCGGACCCGCTGCTGTCACCGCTGCCACCGCCGTTGTCGGTGCCGTTGCCCGAGCCGTTGTCGTTGCCGCTGCGCGGAGTGCCCGTACCTTCGCTGCCGAGGACCTCGACGCAGTAGCCGTGGATCGCCGCCCGGCCACCGGCCGCATTCTTCAGCTTGTGCAGCGCCTTCTTGCTGATGTCCGGGCCCGTGCCGCTCTCGGACGCCAGATACTGACGGCAGACGTCGAGGGCCCACTGCCCGCCGCCCTGCCCCGACGAGCCCGTCGAGGAGCGGCCCTTCCCCTTGCCGCGCTTGCCGTTCCCGTGGTGCGTGCCGTCGTCCTGGCCCCCGGAGATCGCGGCTCCGCCCTGGGCGCCGGTCGAGGCGGCGTCGCTGGCATCGTTGTCGCCGGAGCCGCCGGGGTCGGGCGTCGGCGAACTGCCGTCCTCGGAGATCTCCGGGTGGGCCGACTGCCCGCCCGAGGGCCCGACGCCCGACACGCTCACCGCGGGCCCCGGGGTGCCGCCGCTCTCCCCGAACGGGGTCGGCAGGACGCCCGCGACCGCCGCGACCGCGAATCCGCCCAGCGCGCAGCCGGCCAGCGCGGCCACCATGCCCGCGCGCAGCGGACGGCGCAGCCTCGGCCGGTCCCCCCTGAGCCACACCAGCAGCCCGGGCTGCTCCTCCGGGGCCGTGCGGCCCGCCGCCGCGCGCTCGGCGCGGGCCGCCCGGAAGGCGGCCACGGCGGCCTCCTCGCCCGGAAGCGGAGCGGCGCCGGGCGCGGCTTCGGCCGTGGGGCGGGAGGCGCCGGCGACGGCGCCGAGCACGGCGGCCAACCGTTCCGCTTCGGCACCTGGCCGGTCGCTCCGGCCGTCGGGGTCGGCGAACCTGCCCTCGACCGGTTCGCCGCGAAGCAACCGCTCCGCGGCACTGTCATCCAGCCAGCTGCAGCGGTGGTCTTCGGCCATCACATGTCCTTCTGCGTTGGCGCGCCAGAATCCGTCACACCCGCGGACTTCGCCACCCCCGTACCGGTTGCCCCGCCGCGCGACTCGCGCTGAACCGGAATCCCGTCCAGCACCGCCGGATCGCCCCCGGCGCCCGGCCCGATGAGATCGGCGAGCCGCCGCAGACCGCGGTGGGCGGCGGTGCGTACCGCGCCCGGCCGTTTGCCCAGCACCGCGGCGGCGCTCTTCGCGTCGAGGCCGACGACGACCCGGAGCACCACCGCCTCGGCCTGGTCCTGCGGCAGCTGGGCGATGAGCCCGAGCGCGCGGCCGGTGCCGAGCGCCTCCATCGCCTCGCCCGCCGTGTCCGCCTCGGACGCCCGGGTCTCCAGCTCCGTCTCGTCGCCGCCTATGGCCGGGCGCCGGCCGCGCATCCGGAGGTGGTCGAGCGCGCGATTGCGGGCTATCCGGGCGGCCCAGCCCCGGAAGCGGTCGGCATCTCCACTGAATCGTTGCAGGTCACGCGCTATCTGCAGCCAAGCTTCCGAGGTGATGTCCTCCGCGTCTCCATCGCCGACCAGCGTCCGCACGTAACCGAGGAGACGAGGGTGCACGGACCGGTACACGGTCCGGAAAGCGGTCTCGTCCCCGTCCTGCGCCGCGCGGACAGCGGCGGTCAGCTCCGCGTCGTCCCCCTGCACGCTCTCTTCCTGCCCCACTCGGAGAATTCTGAGGTCCAGCGATGCCGCGGCCGTGGGCTAGCCCTGGCCGTAGGGGTACGGCTGTCCGGGCTGGCCCGGCGGCGGGGTCGGCGGCATCTGCGGGGCACCGTAGCCCATGGGCCCGGGTGCCGGGGCGCCATACGGGGAAGGTGCGGGTGCCCCGTACGGGGACGGGCCGCCCATCTGCGGCGGCAGCGAGGCGCGCTGCTCCTGCATCGCGGTGATCTGGCGGACCAGCAGCAGGGCGAGGATCGCGGCGGCGAGGAAGACCATCACCGCGAACATGTCGAACGCGAGGATGCCGCGCAGGTTGTCCAAGTCGTCCTTGGACTCGGAGAGGGAGGGTGCGTAGCCGTCGCTCTCCACCTTGGTGCGCAGCGCGGTGTAGCGGACGCTGCCGATGACGTTGGTGACGATCGCGACGATCCAGGTCACCCACCAGCCGTTGAGCAGACCGCTGCGGACGTGGTGCGGCCCCTGCGGGGAGCTGGCGCGCCAGATGTCATTGGCGATCTGCTTCGGGAACCAGAAGTTGACGACCGGGGTGAACCAGGAGCCGGCCGCCCAGCCGCTGCCGAAGCGGTGCTGACCGGGCGCGAAGACCTCCGCGTTCAGCCGCAGCCGCCGGAACCAGACCGCCCACACGATGGCGATCGCGAGGGTGAGCATCGAGTGGAGGACCTGCGCCGTGGTGAAGAAGTCGTCGGCGTCGTCGAGGTCCTTCTGGGTGACCAGCTTGCCGTCGAGTATGTCCCCGATGACGCCGTACTGGCCGCCGCGCGCCACCAGCACCAGAATGAGCGCGGGCAGCGCCAGGCTGAACAGCACGACGAGCGTGGTGGAGAGCCCGCGCCGCAGATCGACGCCGCCGGCCGGCATGCCCATCGGCGGGGCGGCCGGATAGCCGCCGGGCATCGGCGGCTGGTGCGGCGGAGCAGTCGGCTGCTGGAGCTGCTGCTGGTACGTTCCGCATGCGGCACAGCGCCCGTCGGGGCCGACGGCGACAGCACGGCAGTTCCCGCACGGATACATTTTTTGGTCCCCCTGGGGACGTGGCCCGCTCCAGGCCACGCGAGAAAATAAGCAACTGACCGCACCCATGGCGCGGACGTGCACGTTACGGGCATCCGACCGGTCCCGTCCAGAGCGGGACCCGGCCCCGGAGGCGCCATGACTTCGCGAGGTTCAGCCCACGGCGGGTGTGACGTAATCGGGGCGTGCGACGCTGTAGGGAGTACGGGTCCTTCGGGGCCCACGCTGGACGGCGGTCGGGGCCTCTCCTGTGGGGGGTGGCGGCCCCGGCCGTCCTTCCTCGCAGCCCCTTCTCACACGCCCAGCCGGTTGGCGAGCTTGGTGAACTCACCCCAGCTCAGAGGCGGTTTCCCGGGGTCCCACAGCCGTTGGGCGAGCGCCGCGAGCGGCAGCCGGATGCCCTGGGCGATCTGGGCCTGGGTCTGCGCGTCGGGATGGTCGGCCCAGATGGCGAAGCGGGCGCCGAGCACCCGGTCGGGTCCGGTGAGCCGCTTGTCGGGGACGGGCTGGGTGCCGCGCAGGGTCCCGGGCGTCCACTGTTCGTAGATGCGTTCCCCGGTCGGGTAGAGGAAGCCGTTGGGCTCGCCGAGGACGTAGTAGAGGTATTCGTCGTTGAGGTTCACGACCTTGCGGCCCTCGCGCAGATACTCCACCGGCGCCCGGCCCGGCTCCCTGGTCCGGCCCGTCCAGTACTCGACCTCGATGCTCTTGCTGGGGGTGACGACGCCGTCGGGGAAGAAGCCGTCGTTCCACGCCTTGGGCTGCTTGCCCAGCTGCCGGGCGACCGCCGCCCGGTCGTTCAGCCAGCCGGTGGCCAGGTCCTGGACCCGGGCCTGGGGGCCGTACTTCGCCCTCGCGGCGGCGGCGAGCTTCGGGAACGACGCCTGGGGGTCCTTGACGGTCAACGCGAGGTACTCGTCGCCGCCCAGATGCCAGTAGCGGCCGGGGAAGAGCGGGGCGAACTCACGCATCAGCTGGTCGACGATCCGGGCGGAGGCCGGATCGGAGATGTCCACGGCGCCCTGGAACGTGGTGCCGCCGGCGTTGCGCAGCTGGAGCTGCGGATGCGCTCGGATGACCGCGCCGAGATGGCCGGGCGAGTCGATCTCGGGGATGACGGTGATGTGCAGCCGCTGGGCGACCGCGACGATCTCCCGGACCTGGGCCTTGGTGAGGTGCTGGGGCGAGACGATCTCGGGGTGCGTATCGCTTCGGATACGGAATCCCTGGTCGTTCGAGAAGTGCAGACCCAGCTCATTGAGCTTGAGGTCGGCCATCTCGCGCAGCCGTGCCTCGATCCACCCGGGGGTGACGTACTTGCGCGCGATATCGACGTTCAGGCCGCGCTGGGGGCGGTCGGGCCGGTCGTGGATGACGCCCTCGGGGAGGCGGCCCCCGCCGGAGCGCAGGGCCTGTTTCACGGTCCGGGTGCCGTAGAAGACGCCCGCGTCGGCCGAGCCGGTGATCCGGGCGCTGCCCTTGGCGACGGTGAGGGTGTAGCCCTCCCGGCCGCCGCCGGCGCCCGACCGGAGGGCGAGGGACAGATCGCCGCGGTGGGCGGTGCCGGAGGCGGTACGCAGCCCCAGCTCATCGGCGATCGTCCGGGCCTCCTCGGCGAGCGGGCCGTGGAGGTCGGCGACCACCCGGCTGCCCGGGCCCGGCCGCCAGCCGGGGCCGGACTCCGGGGTGAAGTCACGGACGGACGGGATCGTGCGGGGTGCGGCGGGGTGCGCTTTCCCGGGCGCGGTCGCGGACGGGGAGCGCGAGGTCGTCGCGGAGTGCGGCTGTTGACAGCCGAGGGCTATCAGTACGAAGGTCACGGCGGCGCCGGCGATGACGCCGCGGATGGATGACGCCTTGGTGATCCTGAGAGGCACTCCCATGGCGCATACCTCCAAATATCAGGTGAAAACCACTCTGCGCCTCGACTCGTCGTCCATCCCCTGAAGCAAATCGTCCCCGTACGGGTGAATTTACGCTCTCTGCGGCACACCGGCCTCCCCGCATCGTTAGCGTGTACTGCTCACGCCCCGAGCACACGCATCCCGTGCACCCCGTGCACCCCGTGCACCCCGAGTACCTCAGTCCCGCACCCTTGTACCGCTCGCATCACGTGCCCCCGCCACGCGTGTCCAAGGAGCCCATGCTGTCCAGGTCCAGGTCCAGTGAGGCAGCCCACAGCCTCGACCGGCTCAACGCCGCTTCCCCCGAGGCGGCCGAGATCGCACTGCTCGCCTGCTGCGGCAGCCGCCGCTGGGCGCGGCTGATCGCGGCCCACCGGCCGTACCCCGATGTGGAGGCGCTGCTCGCCGCCGGGGACGAGGCCAGCTACGACCTCACCAGCGCCGATCTCGACGAGGCGCTCGCGGACGAGTCCCTCGTCGGCCATCCGCTGCCGGCCGCGGACAGCCTCGGAGGGCTCGCCGCGCACACCGCGTTACAGGCGGCTCACACCGCGTACGAGCGTCGATTCGGTCACGTTTTCGTGATCTGCCTGGACGGCCTGGGGCCCGACGACAAGCTCGACCGGCTGCTGGCCGGAATCCGGGGCCGGCTGGGCAATGAGAAGGAGGAGGAGCGGGCCCACGCCGCCGAGGAACTGCGGCGCATCGCCCGTGGGCGGCTCGCCCGGCTGGCGTCGGACCGCCCTCAGCTCTCCGGAATCCTGCGGTTCCGGTCCGCATGATCGCCCGTACGTGCCTCTTTGATCACACCTGAGCACCCCCGGGCGAACGAACCGACAACACGTCGCTACGATGGCCAGGGCCGGTGGACCGTACCCGGCCGGGCCCGACCGACCGTGAAGCCGGCAGGCCCCAATCCCCGCTTCCGGAGGGTTTTCCGTGCCGGCTGGAACGCTGTATCGCGGCCGGGAAGGTATGTGGTCCTGGGTGGCTCATCGAGTCACCGGCGTCCTCATCTTCTTCTTCCTGTTCGTACACGTCCTGGACACCTCGTTGGTCCGCGTCTCGCCCGAGGCGTACGACGAGGTGGTCGCGACGTACAAGAATCCCATCGTGAACCTGATGGAGTACGGCCTCGTCGCCGCCATCCTGTTCCACGCCCTCAACGGTCTGCGCGTCATCGCCGTGGACTTCTGGTCGAAGGGTCCGAGGTACCAGCGCCAGATGCTCTGGTCCGTTGTCGGTATCTGGGTCGTGCTGATGGCCGGTGCCTTCTACCCGATCCTCCAGCACACGCTGCGCGATCTGTTCGGGAGCTGACGCACATGTCCGCCGAGACCACCACCCCCGCAAGCGACTCGGTCAGCTTGTACGACGTGGACCATCCGGCCCCGGTCATCGAGCCGCCGCGGGCCCGTAGCCGCAGGACGCCGAAGACGACCCGTACCAACTTCGAGATGTACGGCTGGCTCTTCATGCGCCTGTCCGGCGTCCTGCTGGTCGTCCTCGTCCTGGGCCATCTGCTGATCCAGCTGGTGCTGGACGGCGGTGTCACCAAGATCGGTTTCGCCTTCGTGGCCGGCCGCTGGGCCTCGCCGTTCTGGCAGGCCTGGGATCTGATCATGCTGTGGCTCGCCACGCTGCACGGCGCGAACGGCCTGCGCACGATCATCAACGACTACGCGGAACGGGACAACACCCGCCTGTGGCTGAAGGGGCTGCTCTACACGGCAGCGGGATTCACCATCGTGCTCGGCACCCTGGTGATCTTCACCTTCGACCCGAACATCCGCTAGGCCCCGGGGCTGAGGTATCCACTCATGAAGATCCATAAGTACGACACCGTCATCGTGGGCGCCGGCGGCGCCGGCATGCGCGCGGCCATCGAGTCGACGAAGCGCAGCCGTACCGCCGTGCTCACCAAGCTGTATCCGACCCGCTCCCACACCGGCGCCGCCCAGGGCGGCATGGCCGCCGCCCTCGCCAACGTCGAGGAGGACAACTGGGAGTGGCACACCTTCGACACGATCAAGGGCGGCGACTACCTGGTCGACCAGGACGCCGCCGAGATCCTGGCGAAGGAGGCCATCGACTCGGTCCTCGACCTGGAGAAGATGGGCCTGCCGTTCAACCGGACCCCGGACGGCACCATCGACCAGCGCCGCTTCGGCGGCCACAGCCGTAACCACGGCGAGGCCCCGGTCCGCCGGTCCTGCTACGCCTCGGACCGCACCGGCCACATGATCCTCCAGACGCTGTACCAGAACTGCGTCAAGGAGGGCGTGGAGTTCTACAACGAGTTCTACGTCCTGGACCTGCTGCTCACCGAGGTCGACGGGGTCAAGCGCACCGCCGGTGTGGTGGCCTACGAGCTGGCCACCGGTGAGCTCCATGTCTTCCAGGCGAAGGCCGTGATCTTCGCCTCGGGCGGCTGCGGCAAGTTCTTCAAGGTGACCTCCAACGCGCACACCCTGACCGGTGACGGCCAGGCGGTCGCGTACCGGCGCGGGCTGCCGCTGGAGGACATGGAGTTCTTCCAGTTCCACCCGACCGGCATCTGGCGCATGGGCATCCTGCTGACGGAGGGCGCCCGCGGTGAGGGCGGCATCCTCCGCAACAAGGACGGCGAGCGCTTCATGGAGAAGTACGCGCCGGTCATGAAGGACCTCGCCTCCCGCGATGTGGTCTCCCGCTCCATCTACACGGAGATCCGCGAAGGCCGTGGCTGCGGCCCCGAGGGCGACCACGTCTACCTGGACCTGACCCACCTCCCGCCGGAGCAGCTGGACGCCAAGCTGCCCGACATCACCGAGTTCGCGCGGACGTACCTGGGCATCGAGCCGTACACGGACCCGATCCCGATCCAGCCGACCGCGCACTACACGATGGGCGGCATCCCGACCAACGTCCAGGGCGAGGTGCTCGCCGACAACGACACCGTCGTGCCGGGGCTCTACGCCGCGGGTGAGGTCGCCTGCGTGTCCGTGCACGGCGCCAACCGGCTCGGCACCAACTCGCTGCTCGACATCAATGTCTTCGGCCGCCGCGCCGGCATCGCCGCCGCGGAGTACTCCGCCAAGGCCGACTTCGTCGAGCTCCCCGAGGAGCCGGCCGAGTTCGTCCGCTCCCAGGTCGAGAACCTGCGCGATGCGACCGGCACCGAGCGGGTCACCGAGATCCGCAAGGCGCTGCAGGAGACCATGGACAAGAACGTCATGGTCTTCCGCACCGAGCAGACGCTCAAGGAGGCCGTCGAGGAGATCGGCCATCTGCGCGAGCGCTTCAAGAACTGCAGCGTCCAGGACAAGGGCAGGCGGTTCAACACCGACCTGCTGGAGGCCATCGAGCTGGGCAACCTTCTCGATCTTGCCGAGGTCATGGCCGTCTCCGCGCTGGCCCGCAAGGAGTCCCGCGGCGGCCACTACCGCGAGGACTACCCGAACCGCGACGACGTCAACTTCATGCGGCACACCATGGCGTACCGCGAGGTGGGCGCCGACGGCGCCGAGTCCATCCGCCTCGACTACAAGCCGGTCGTGCAGACCCGCTACCAGCCGATGGAGCGTAAGTACTGATGAGCACCCCCACGCTTGAGAAGCCCGACCAGGCGCCGGAGGCGGCCGACGCCACCGCCTCGCACCTGATCACGGTCACCTTCCGGATCCGGCGCTTCAACCCGGAGGTCTCGGACCAGGCGGTCTGGGAGGACTTCCAGATCGACATCGATCCGAAGGAGCGCGTCCTCGACGGCCTCCACAAGATCAAGTGGGAGCTGGACGGCACCCTGACCTTCCGCCGCTCCTGCGCCCACGGCATCTGTGGCTCCGACGCCATGCGGATCAATGGCCGCAACCGGCTGGCCTGCAAGACGCTGATCAAGGACATCAACCCGCAGAAGCCCATCACGATCGAGGCCATAAAGGGCCTCGCGGTCCTCAAGGACCTGGTCGTGGACATGGAGCCGTTCTTCCAGGCGTACCGCGATGTGATGCCCTTCCTGATCACGACGGGCAATGAGCCGACGCGCGAGCGCCTGCAGTCCGCCGAGGACCGCGAGCGCTTCGACGACACCACCAAGTGCATCCTGTGCGCCGCGTGCACCTCCTCGTGCCCGGTGTTCTGGAACGACGGCCAGTACTTCGGCCCGGCGGCGATCGTCAACGCGCACCGCTTCATCTTCGACTCACGCGACGAGGGCGGTGAGCAGCGGCTGGAGATCCTGAACGACAAGGACGGCGTCTGGCGCTGCCGCACCATCTTCAACTGCACCGACGCGTGCCCGCGTGGCATCGAGGTCACCAAGGCCATCCAGGAGGTGAAGCGCGCGCTGATCACGCGTCGCTTCTGAGCCTCGCGCTCCTCGGACGCGCTGATGCGGGCCCGCCCCCGATTCGGGGGCGGGCCCGTCCCGTCTGTCACCCCGTGAGCATGCGCCGCACCCGTTGAGCAAGCGCCGGTCTTGGTACGTACCTCCGGGGAAAGGCTGATGGGGCGCGTGAAACAGGGGTGACGCCATGACCGGCGGGCAAGAGCGCGAGCAAGAGCCAGGATCCGGCCGGCCCATGACCGGTGGCCGTCCGCTGAGCCAGGTGCTCGACCAGGACGGCCCGTTAGAGCCGGTCCGGGCCGCCGCTATCGGCCTGCGGCTGCTCGGCGTGCTGGAGGCCGCCCACCACAAGGGCATCACCCACGGCGACCTCCACCCCGCGCGGGTGCTGCTCCTCCCGGACGGCGAGATCGTCCTCACCGGTTTCGGCCCCACCGGCACGGACCCCTCCCTGCCGGTCACCGACCCGTCGTACGCCTCCCCGGAGCAGGCGCGGGGGGACGCCGGAACCCCCGCCTCCGACCTGTGGTCGCTGGGCGCGGTCCTCTTCGCGATGGTCGAGGGCCGCCCGCCCTACCGCGACCGGGGATGGATCGAGGCGACGCTGAGCGCGGTGGACCAGGAACCCGTACCGTCCTCGCCGAACGCCGGGCCGCTCACCCAGTCGATCCACGGCCTGCTGCGCAAGGATCCGCAGGAGCGGCTGACCGAACCGGTGGTGCGCCAGGCGCTGGAACGCATCCTGAACCAGGACCGGCCGGCCGACGCCCGAACCGGACCGCGGCTCCCCTGGCTGCGCGGCACCTACGAATCGTGGTGGCCGCCGGCGTGCAAACGCGACGGCCGGAGAGTCCGGGCCCTGGCGGTGGCCGTGGGCGCGCTGGCCCTCACCACCTCGCTGGTGGCCCTGGCCGCGAGCGGCTGGCTGACCGGGGGCGATGACCGCGCCTCCGGCGCCGCGCCCTCCGCGCCCCCGCCCCGCGGTGCCACCCCGAGCCTCCCCCGCGAGACCCCGGCGCCGTCCTCCCCCTCCCCATCCGGCGCTGCCGACGACCCGCCGCCGGGGTACTACCGCTATGCCGGCTCCGCCGGGTTCTCCATCGATCTGCCCAAGGGCTGGAAGCGGGTCACCAGCGGCTCGCGCTACCACCTCAAGTTCGCCGCCGACGGCGACGCGCGCAGTCTGGTCGTCACCTTCGGGAAGGGCCCCGAGTCCGACCCCGTCGACGGCTGGCAGCGCCTGGTGCCTTCGCTGCAGAAGCTCTCCCCCGGCTTCCAGCGGGTCGACGACATCCGCAGGGTCGACTATCGCGGGTGGAAGGCCGCCGACATCGAATGGTCCTCCGCCGTGGGAAGCGACCAATTCCGCACGTTCGGCCGCGGCTTCCTCGTCGGCGGTGGCCGGGGATTCACCATCAGATGGACGACTCCGGCGGACGTCTGGAACTCCGCTGAGAACAAGCGGGCGCTCGACATCTTTCTGACGTCCTTTGAGGAGACGGCCGGCTGAGGTCCGCCGCTGTCCGCTGACGGCTCCTCACATGGCTCTATACACTCTAGGTATACACATCACGTATAGTGCCGCGCATGGCCCACGCCCATCTCCTGCCGATCAAAACGGCCGCCGCCCTCTTCCCGCTGCTCGCGCTGTTATTGCTGCTGCCGACAGCCGTCGTCCTCTACCGCCGCCATGGCGTCATGTCCCCCGGCCGAGCCCTGTCGCTGTACGGCTTCCTGTACTACGGGCTCACCGCCTTCTGCATGACGGTCGTGCCACTGCCGAAGCGGACCGACATGTGCGCGCGGTACGCCGTCGTCGCCCGTCCGCAGTGGACACCGGGCAACACCTTCGGCGACATCTGGAAGGAGGCGCACCATAAGGTCGACGCCAACGCACTGGTGCTCCAGAACCCCGCCGTCGCCGGAACGCTCTTCAATCTGCTGCTGCTTCTGCCGCTCGGCGTCTTCCTGCGCTATCACTTCCGGCGGCGGGCTGCGCGCCACCGCCGGGATCGGCCTTGCGGTCTCCCTGTTCTTCGAGCTGACGCAGTGGACCGGGGTGTGGGGCGTCTACGACTGCCCGTACCGGCTCTTCGATGTGGACGATCTGCTCGTCAACACGGCGGGCGCGGTGGCCGGCTGGCTCGTCGCCGGGCCGGTGGCGCGGGTGCTGCCCGCGCTGGAGACGCTGGACGGACGGGCGCTGGCCGTGCGTCCGGTGCCGTTCGGACGGCGGACGGTGGCGCTGGTGGTCGATCTGGCCGGGTACGCGGTGACGTCCACCGTCACCGCGGGCGTCCTCGCGTCCACCGGCTTCATGGGCTACGCGCGCTGGGCGCCCGTCGGCGTCTTCGTGGCGTGGTTCGTCCTCCAGCCGATGGCGACCGGCGCGACACCGGGCAAGCGGCTGTTGCTGCTGCGGCTGGAGGCCCTTGACGGCGGCCCGCTCGCGCCCTGGCGGCTGACCGTGCGGGCGCTGGTGCTCGGGGTGGCGGCACTGCCGCTGCTGGCGGGGCTGTTCCTGGCCATGGCGGTGCTGTCGTACGACCCCTCACTGCCCGGCCTCATCGCCACGGCCCGCCGGGCGGACGGCCGCGAGGCGGCGACGCTCGCTGCCCTCTACCCCGGGGAGCTGCTGATGGCGCTGGCCGCGCTCGCCGGGGTCGCGACGTACGCGCTGCGCACCCTGCGCCATCCGGAGGGGCTGGGGCCGCACGAGAGGCTGTCGGGGGTGCGCAACGCCGCGCTGCCGCACTCCCGCGCCGCACGGCCGCCCGAGAACCGTGTCGTGGCGGCCCGGGAGTTCTGACCAAGGCTCTCGGCCGCGCCGAGTCGCGTCAGCCAACATTGATCTTGCTTTGGTCCTGCTGAAAGACGACCGCATGGACGAAGCATGTGACGCGGCTTCAAAGGCCATACTGAGCGGTCGCGTGGTGCCCTCGAACCACTGGCGAGCGCTGGAGGTAGTGAAGGCCCGGCAGCTACCTGAGGCGTCAGACCCACGCGAGGCATACCAAGGCATGAAGTCGATCGGCCGCTGATCACCCCGGCCAGTCGATCACCCGGGCCCGGCAGCAGGAAGCGGGGGGCGTCACCCATAGGCGCCCCCGCTTATTCGCAGGTCACAGGCATCGCGATGGACTGCACACGGGCAGTGTGTTCAGACCAATTTCCTGGTGACGAAATACGAGCCGTGGCGCGAGCGCAGCGCGCGCAGCGGCTTGGCGGCGGGGCCGAGGTCCTCGACGCTGCCGTCCACGAGACGCCGGGCGCGCCGCTCCAGCCACCTCCGTGGCGGCGGCCGTACCGCCTCCCCGGTCGGCAGGGCCAGGGTCAGGTACAGGTACAGGTACAGGACCCACAGATAGCCGGGCCACGCCAGCGCGCGCTGGAGCGCGAAGCCGGCCCGGCCCGCGATCAGCGCTCCGACGCTGACCAGCGGCAGCACGAATGCCGCCACCGTACCCGTACGCCGTGCCCAGCCGCCGCGCGTCGTCGTGTCCCGGACGAGCCGGCGCCACAGATACCCGTGCACACCTGCCAGCAGACCGATGACGGCCAGTGCGATCAGGGCGTAGAGCACGACCATCCCCGGTCCTCCCCTTGCGGGCTCGCGGCCCCGCGACTGCCTGGAACGGCTACTCGGAGGCGTCTTTCCCCCGCAGAGCGCGCAGACCACGGAACCCGATCACCCCGATCGCCGTCCCCAAGAGAAAGGACGTGATCGCGAGCAGCAGATGCACCCAAAAGTACGCGGTGGGATCGCCGGAGTCGTCGAAGGCGAGTCCGCTGGCGTCCTTCCACAAGTTTTTGACAAAGGTGAACCAGATGACCCAGCTCCACACCCCGAAGGCGAGCAGGAACCAGGACACGGGGCGGCTGAGCTTCATGGTTTCCAGTATGGACAGGTCCTCCGATACCTCCACGCGGGGGCCCGGGCCCCGTACGTCGGCGGTGCTGTCACCGTCCGCCAAGGCGCCAGGTACGTTCACCAGCGTGCCGACATCTTCATTCACCCCCGCCCGCCGCGGCGCAACGCCGCTGGCCACCGCCGCCGTCGTCCTGTTGTCCAGCCTGCTGAGCGCCGCGCCCGCGGTAGCCGCCGACCAGACCGGCGGCCCCGAGGGCAGCGAGACCCCGAGGCCTCCCGCCCAGATGTCCACCGTGGGCGGGGAGCGGCTCGGCCGGCCCGGCACTCAGGTGGACGCGAAGCCGGGGGCGCCCGCGCTGCCGAGGGGGCTGAGCGGGAAGTCCTGGCTGGTGGCGGACGCCGAGTCGGGTGATGTGCTCGCCGCGCACAACGCCCACTGGCAGCTGCCGCCCGCCTCCACCCTGAAGATGCTGTTCGCGGACACCGTGCTGCCGAAGCTGGCGAAGACGCAGGCCCATAAGGTGCTGCCGTCCGACCTGGCGGGGATGGGCGCGGGCAGCAGCCTGGTCGGGGTCAAGGAGAACTACACCTATACGGTGCACGACCTGTGGCTCGGTGTCTTTCTGCGCTCGGGTAACGACGCGGTGCACGTCCTGTCCGCGATGAACGGCGGCGTCCCGGCGACCGTGCAGGAGATGCAGGAGCACGCCAAGCAGCTGAACGCGCGCGACACCCACGTCGTCACGCCGGACGGCTACGACGAGAAGGGCCAGGTCAGCAGCGCGTACGACCTCACGCTCTTCGCCCGCTCGGGGCTTCAGAAGGCGGACTTCCGGGAGTACTGCTCGACGGCGACGGCGCAGTTCCCCGGGGCGTTCAAGAAGGGCAAGGACGGCGCGAAGACGCGCGAGAGCTTCGGCATCCAGAACACCAACCGGCTGCTGACCGGATTCAGCATCAAGCCCTATAAGGGCACCGCCGGAGTCAAGAACGGCTACACGACGAACGCGGGCTCCACCTTCACCGGGGTCGCCCAGCGCGGCAACCGGGTGCTGTTGGTCACGGTCATGAATCCGCAGAAGGCGGCGCCGAGCGAGGTCTACAAGGAGACCGCGCAGCTCTTCGACTGGGGCTTCAAGGCCGGCGACTCGGTGAATCCGGTCGGCACCCTCGTCCGGCCGGGCGCGGCGAGTGCGAGCCAGAGCAATGGGCCGGCCGGCAAGAAGTCGTCGGACGAGCACGCGCAGGCGTCCGTCTCACCGGGCCACGGCGGCTCGGGCGGTATGTGGACCGCGGCCGGGATCACGGGCGGCTCGCTGGCGCTGCTGGGCGCGGTGGCCTTCGCGGTGCACCGCCGCTGGCCCCTACCGGAGCTGGTGCGGCGGCGCTCGCGCCACTGAGCCCCGCCTTACGCCGCCGCCGGGGGTCCGTCGGGCGTGACGGACCCTCCGGCCTTGTCGGCCTCGGCCGCCCACTCGGCCGAGGCGTCGGCCTTGTCGGCGGGCGGGGTGGCGGTCCACGCGGCGCAGAACAGCGTGAGTTTCGCGGTGAAGTTCATCCACAGCAGCAGCGCGATGGGCACGCCGAACGCGCCGTACATGCTCTTGGCCGCCACATCCCGCAGATAGCTGCTCAGCAGCAGCTTGAGGAGCTCGAAGCCGATCGCTCCGATGAACGCGGCGACGACGACCGTCCGGCGCGGCGGCTCCACCCCGGGCAGCCAGGTCAGCACGTAGCACAGCAGCAGGAAGTCCGCGGCGACGGCGATGGCGAACGCGGCGATCCGCAGCAGCCAGCCGCCGCCCCCGTTCTCGGGAATGTGGAGGAGATGCGCGACCCGCCCGACGGCGGTGGCGGCGAGCGTGGAGACGGCGAAGGAGGCGAGGGCGACGCCGCCGAGGCCGAGCAGGACGACGGCGTCCTTGAGCTTACGTACCACCGGATTGCCCGGGTCCTCCTCCAGCTCCCATACGGCGCGCAGGCACTCGCGCAGCGAGCCCACCCAGCCGATGCCGGTGAACAGCAGCAGCGCGCCCGCGACGACCCCGATGGTGCCGGCGTTCTGGACGAGGCCGCCCAGGTCCAACTGGCCGGAGATCCCGGGGATCTGCTGGGCCATCTTCTTCTGCAGCTGGTGCATCTGCGTCTCGCTGAGCGTCGCGGCGCCGATGGCCGCCCCGACGGCGATGAGCGGGAAGAAGGAGAGAAAGCTGATGAAAGTGATCGCGGCCGCCAGCCGGCTCCAGTGGACGCGATCCAGCCGTTCGTACGCGCGCCAGGCGTGGGTGCGCATCACCCATGCGATCGCGGGGCCGACGAGCGGCAGCCGGGTCAACCATTCCATGATCAGCAACTACCCTTCTGCGCGGTTCTACTCCTCGGCGCACCGACGGGCGGCGCGGAAGACCAACGTTCGGGTTCCCCAGAACCGCAGACAGGTAGCAAGCACCATCCCGATCCCCGCTCCCGAGACGGCGTCCGCGCGCTCGGAGGTCAGCCCCAGCCCGTAGTGCGAGACGGCCAGGGTCAGCAGCTGGACGGCGGCACCCGCCAGGTTTACCGCGAAGAAGACCGCGTATTGGCGGGCACGGCGTACGGAGGCCCCCAGGGCGGCGGCGCGACGGCGGTACGTACCGATCGCGTTGCCGAGATAGGCGACCGTGCACCCGGCGATGAACGACAGCGCCTTGGCGGTGAGCGGGCCAAGCCCGACGGGCCCGCGCAGCCACAGGAACAGCCCCAGATCGGCGGCGTAGGCGGCGGCCCCGGCGAGCGCGAACCCGGTCAGCTCGGGCAGCATCCCCCGCACCCGCGCCCGCATCCGCGCCCGGACCCCCGGGCGGGCCCGCGACGGCGGCGCGCAGGTCACAGCCCGACGACCGCCGATCCGTACAGCGCCATCCAGGCGAGCGCCGTGGCCGCCAGGGGGCGGTCGCGCAGCAGTACGTCCTCAGGGGCGCCGGCGGTGCCGCGGTCGGCGAAGACGGCGTAGCGCAGCACGGCGAGGATGAAGGGCACCATGGACAGCTGGCGCCAGGGCAGCAGCCCATGGTGCGCGCCCTTGGTCTCCAGCGCCCACAGGCAGTACGCGAGCACGGCGACCCCGGCCGCCAGCTGCCACACGAACCGCAGATATCCGACGGTGTACTCGCCGAGCAGGGCACGCGTCTCCCCCGCCGCCGCACCGGGCCTTCCGGCCGTGAGCAGCGCCTCGGAATAGCGTTTCGCGGAGACCATATAGAGCGCGCCGAACCCCGTGGTGATGAGGAACCAGCGGGAGAGCGGGATGCCGAGCGCGATTCCGCCGACCATGGCGCGCATCAGAAAGCCGGTGGTGACGACGACGAGATCGACCACCAGCACCTGCTTGAGCCGCAGACAGTAGGCGAGCTGCATGACGACGTACGCGGCGATCAGCGCGGCGGTGGCCGGGTTGCACAGCAGCGCGGCCCCGACCGGCGCCAGCAGGGCCAGCGCCGTGCCCGTGGCGTACGCGACGGGCACGGGCACCTGCCCGGCGGCCACGGGGCGGCGGCACTTGTCGGGGTGGGCCCGGTCGGCCTCGGCGTCACGGGCGTCATTGACCAGATAGACGGCCGAGGCGGCGGCGGTGAACAGGACGAAGACGACGGCGAGGCGGGCCGCCACCTGGGGCGAGTCGAGCGCCCCGGCGGCGGCCGGGGCGGCGGTGACGAGCAGGTTCTTGATCCACTGCCGGGGGCGCGCGGTGAGCAGCAGCCCCAGCGGCAGCCGCACGCCCCTGGCCCGCGCCGTGCCGGTGGTGGCTGGGGTGGGCGGCGGCTCCTCCAGCAGGGTCATGGGATCAGCCATGGCGAGCGCCGCCGCTGTACGGTCCGCGCGTCCCTACGGTGCCCAGCCGGGCGATGAGCGCGCCGAGGGCCGCGCCGGCCGCCACGTCCGTCGGATAGTGCACCCCGACGACCAGGCGCGATACACAGACGGCGACGGCCAGGGGCGGTACGCACAGCCCGGCGGGCCCCAGCGTGCAGAAGGCAAGCGCCGCCGCGGCCGACGACGCCGCGTGCGCGCTGGGGAAGGAGTGCCGCCCTACGGTGCGCACCAGCGGCACGGCCCCGGGCAGCCGGGGCCGGGGGCGGCGTACGACACGCTTGAGGACCATGCTGGTCAGGTGTGCGGTGCCGACCAGGGCGGTGCCGCGCAGCCAGGCGCCGCGCCGCACGGGGTCGCCCGCGGAGCGCGCGGCGCCCAGGAGCCCGGCGGCGAGCCACAGGGCGCCGTGTTCGCCGCCCAGGGACAGCGCGCGGGCCACGGCGGCCACGCGCGCGTCGGTGCCGCGGGCGCGCAGGGCCACGAGCAGTCGGCGGTCCAGGCCGGTGGGGGACAGCACGGCCACCTCTTCTCGGTCGGTGCCCGGTCTCGGGCGCGGGGATTCTTCCCTCATGACTTTCGCCGCCGACGGGGCGTCAGCCGGGACTCCGGCGCCCAACACTCTGTTAATCACTCTTTTTGGTGAGGAATGCGAGGCAGGCCCGCAAGAGCTTCATACGCCGCATACCGGGAGATACGTTCATCCGTATGTCCGCCGTCGCCGCCCCGGCCGCGCCGCTCACCGGCTGGGGACGTACCGCCCCCACCGCCGCGGCCCGCCTGCTGCGCCCGCGCAGCTACGAGGAGGCCGCCGAGGTGGTGCGCGGCTGCGCGGAGCACGGCGCACGCGGCGGTATCGCGCGCGGGCTCGGCCGGGCGTACGGGGACGCCGCGCAGAACGCGGGCGGCGCCGTCCTCGACATGACCGCACTGGACCGCATCCGCACGATCGACGCCGTGCGCGGCGAGGTCGTCTGCGAGGCGGGCGTCAGCCTGCACCGGCTGATGGAGGTGCTGCTGCCGCTCGGCTGGTTCGTCCCCGTCACCCCCGGCACCCGCCAGGTGACGGTCGGCGGCGCGATCGGCGCGGACATCCACGGCAAGAACCACCATGTCTCCGGCTCCTTCACCCGGCACGTACGCTCCCTTGAGCTCCTTACGGCGGACGGCGCGATCCGCGCCCTCGACCCCGGCACGGATCTCTTCCGGGCCACGGCGGGCGGCATGGGGCTGACCGGTGTGGTGCTCTCCGCGACCCTCGCCCTGCTGCCGGTGGAGACCTCACTGATGTCGGTGGACACCGAACGGGCGTCCGATCTGGACGATCTGATGGCCCGTCTGGCCGCCACCGACCACCGCTACCGCTATTCGGTCGCCTGGATCGACCTCCTGGCGCGCGGCGCGGCCACCGGCCGGTCCGTCCTCACCCGCGGCGACCACGCCCCGCTGGACGCCCTCGTGCGGGGGCGTGGCAGCCCGCACGGCTCCCCGCTGGCCTTCCGCCCGGGACGGCTGCCCCCGGCCCCGCGCCGCATCCCCCAGCGGCTGCTCTCGCGCACCACCGTGGGGCTGTTCAACGAGCTCTGGTACCGCAGGGCGCCCCGGCTGCGGATCGGCGAGCTCCAGCCGATCCCGGCCTTCTTCCATCCGCTCGACGGCCTTCCGCACTGGAACCGGATCTACGGGCGCGGCGGCTTCGTGCAGTACCAGTTCGTCGTCGGCCACGGCCAGGAGGAGGCGCTGCGCGCCATCGTGCGGCGGATCGCGCGGCGCCGCTGCCCGTCCTTCCTGGCGGTGCTCAAGCGGTTCGGGGAGGCCGACCCGGGCTGGCTGTCGTTCCCGATGGCCGGGTGGACGCTGGCCCTGGACATCCCCGCCCACCTGCCGGGCCTCGGCGGCTTCCTGGACGAGCTGGACGAGGTGGTGGCGGGCGCGGGCGGCCGGGTCTACCTCGCCAAGGACGCCCGGCTGCGGCCCGAACTGCTCGCCGCGATGTATCCGCGGCTGCCCGACTTCCGCGCCCTGCGGCGGTCGCTCGACCCGCGCGGGGTCTTCACCTCGGACCTGGCCCGCCGGCTGTCCCTCTAGAACCCGCAGCTCTTCATACCCCCTGAGAGCCCCCCGGCTCCCTACAGCGCACACGAAAGGCAGGGCCGCCCGTGAAGGACGCCTTCGGTTCCCCGCAGTCGCTGCTCGTCCTCGGCGGTACCTCCGAGATCGCGCTGGCGACCGCCCGCCGCCTGATCACCCGCCGTACCCGCACCGTCTGGCTGGCCGGCCGTCCCTCCCCCGCCCTGGAGTCCGCCGCGCGGCAGCTGCGGGACCTCGGCGCCGACACCCTTACGGTCCCCTTCGACGCCCTCGCCCCCGAGACGCACGAGGTGACGCTGGGCAAGGTCTTCGCCGAGGGCGACATCGACATGGTGCTGCTGGCCTTCGGCGTCCTGGGCACGCAGGCGCACGACGAAACCCATCCGCCGGCGGCCGTCCGCGTCATCCAGACCAACTGCACGGGGGCCGTCTCCGCCGCCCTGGTCTGCGCCCACGCCATGCGCCGCCAGGGCCATGGCTCGCTCGTCGTGCTCTCCTCGGTCGCCGCCGAGCGCCCCCGCCGCGCGAACTTCATCTACGGCTCCAGCAAGGCGGGGCTCGACGCCTTCGCCCAGGGGCTGGGAGACGCGCTGCACGGCACGGGCGTCCATGTGATGGTGGTGCGCCCCGGCTTCGTCCGTACCAAGATGACGGCCGGGATGCGGCCCGCGCCGCTGGCCACCACGCCCCAGGCGGTCGCCGAGGCCATCGAGGAGGGGCTGCGGCGGAGCTCCGGGACGGTCTGGGTACCGGGCGCGCTGCGCGTGGTGATGTCCGTCCTCCGGCATCTGCCCCGAGCGGTCTTCCGCCGGCTGCCGGGCTGAGCGGAGGCCGGAGGGCTGAGCGGAGGCCGGAGGGCTGAGCGGAGGCCGGAGGGCTGAGCGGAGGCCGGAGGGCTGAGCGGAGGCCGGAGGGCTGAGCGGAGGCCGGCGCGGCCGATCGCCGGCGGCCGGCCGTTGATCGGCTACACGGAGGGAGCGGCCGGGCGGGAGAGATCGGCCTGACGGGGCACCACGGGCGAGGCGCTCTCCGGCGGCTCGCCCGACCCGAAGGGGTACTCGCGGTCCAGCCGCCACACCCCGTCCGCCCCCTGCTCGTAGAGGGCGAATCCGGTGATCGTCCAGGCCGCCTCGTAGTCGCTCAGCTCCGCGAACGCCCGGTCCATCGCCTCTTCGTCGATGCCGTGCGCGACCGTGACATGAGGGTGGTACGAAAACTGCAGCTCGCGAGCGCACGGCCCGGACTCCACCCGGATCTGCTCCTGCAGCGCCGCGCACTCCTCCGCGCCTTCGACGATCTTGACGTAGACGACCGGCGAGAGCGGGCGGAAGGTGCCGGTCCCCTCCAGCCGCATCGGGAACGGCCGCCCCTCGGCCGCGACCTGGGCCAGATGGTCCTCGACGGCGGGCAGCGCGGAGGCGTCGACCTCGGTCGGCGGCAACAGGGTGACGTGGGTGGGGATGCCGTGAGCGGCCGGGTCCCCGAAGCCGGCGCGCCGCTTCTGGAGGAAGCTGCCGTACGGCTCCGGGACCGCGATCGAAACGCCGAGCGTTACGGTCCCCACTGCGTTCTCCCTCCTGGCCCTCCCGGGCTGCTGGGCTTCAAGCCATCCGCACCCGTGTCAGTGTGGCGGCTGCGCCGCGTTCGCGGCTAGGTTCCTCGGTCCTTCGACACACAGGGCCGAAGACCCCCTGGTCAGGGGGTCCAGCCGCGGTGTACCGCTGTCTTCGGGCGTCCGTATCCGTACGTGTGCGCGGCGCGCCGCGCTCACCGGGCGGCGTCGGGCGCGGCGCGGACGGCGCTCAGTGCGTCGCGGGCAGGAAGCCCACCTTCTCGTAGGCGAGGGCCAGCGTCTCGGCGGCGACGGCGCGGGCCTTCTCGGCTCCCTTGGCCAGGATTCCGTCCAACGTCCCCGGGTCCGCCAGGTATTCCTGGGTCCGCTCGCGGAACGGCGTCACCCACTCGACCAGCACCTCGGCGAGGTCGGTCTTGAGCGCGCCGTAACCCTTGCCCTCGTACCTGCGCTCCAACTCGGCGATGGGGGTGCCGGTCAGGGTGGAGTAGATGGTCAGCAGATTGCTGACGCCGGGCTTCTTCTCCTCGTCGAAGCGGATCTCGGTCTCGAGGTCGGTCACCGCGCTCTTGATCTTCTTCGCCGAGACCTTGGGCTCGTCGAGGAGGTTGACGATGCCCTTCGGGGTGGACGCCGACTTGCTCATCTTGATCGACGGGTCCTGCAGGTCGTAGATCTTCCCGGTCTCCTTGACGATGTACGGAGCGGGGACGGTGAAGGTCTCGCCGAAGCGGCCGTTGAACCGGTCCGCGAGATCGCGAGTGAGCTCGATGTGCTGGCGCTGATCCTCGCCGACCGGGACGTGGTTGGCCTGGTAGAGCAGGATGTCCGCGACCTGGAGGATCGGGTACGTGAAGAGGCCGACGGTCGCCCGGTCGGCGCCCTGCCTGGCCGACTTGTCCTTGAACTGGGTCATCCGGGAGGCCTCGCCGAAGCCGGTGAGACAGTTCATCACCCAGCCGAGCTGTGCGTGCTCGGGCACATGGCTCTGGATGAAGAGGGTGCAGCGGTCCGGGTCGAGGCCGGAGGCGAGCAGCTGGGCGGCGGCGAGCCGGGTGTTGGCGCGCAGCTCCGCCGGATCCTGCGGCACGGTGATCGCGTGCAGGTCGACCACGGTGTAGAACGCGTCGTGGGTCTCCTGCAGCGCGACGTACTGCCGGATCGCACCGAGGTAATTCCCGAGGTGGAACGAGCCTGCGGTGGGCTGGATACCGGAGAGCGCACGGGGACGATCGAGGGCCATGGCACCCATTCTCTCAGGTGTGGAACCAGACTCCGTCCGCCGGTGTATGAAAGATGTGAGGACTGAGGAGGGGGCGCGGGAGGGGGACCTCATCGCGCGGGACGAAGCAAGGACCATCGCGCGTGTGCGGGCCGGGGATACCGAGGCGTACGCGGAGCTGATGCGGGCCCATGCGCCGATCGCGCTGCGCACGGCGGTGCTGCTCGGGGCGGGTGCGGACGCGGAGGACGTGGTGCAGGACGCCTTTGTGAAGGCGTATCTCGCACTGGGCAGATTCCGGGGCGGGGCGGCGTTCCGGCCGTGGCTGCTGCGGATCGTCGCCCACGAGACGAGTAACGCGGTGCGCTCGGCGCGTCGGCTGCGTACGGCGGTCGACCGGGAAGGTGCGCTGGCCGGGGCCGAGCCGGTGATACCGGAGTCGGCCGATCCGGCGGCCGTGGCGATGGCGGGCGAGCGGCGGGCCCGGCTGATGGCCGCCCTGGAGGAGCTGAGCGAGCCGCAGCGCCACGTAGTGATCTGCCGCTATCTGCTGGATCTGGACGAGGCGGAGACCGCGGAGACGCTGGGCTGGCCGCGCGGCACGGTGAAATCGCGGCTGAGCCGCGCCCTGAAGCGGCTGGAGCAGCTGCTGGGGCCCGAGGACGGGGCGGCCGGCGAGGCGGTCGTCGCGGAGACCGGCAAGGCGGCCGGCAAGGCGATCAAAGAAGAGAGGCGGGGAGGAGATGGCCGGGGAAGGGCTGCCGGAGGAGCTGCGGGCGCTCGGGCGCGCGCTGGAGGGACCGCCGCCCGGCGGGCCGTCGGCGGACGGCGTGTCGCCGGGGTCGGCAGCCGGCGTGTCGCCGGGGGGCGGCGAGACGGTGGTCGAGCGGGTGCTGGCGCGGATCGTGGGCCTGCCGGCGCCGGTGCCCGTGCCGGTGGTCGGCGACCGGATCCGGGAGGAGCAGTGGTGGCGGCCCCTACCCGGCCTGGAGGCCGGGCAGGGCCCCGTGGGCGGCGTCAGCCGATCGGCAGACCGGGGGCCGGATAGGCCTCCATCAGCTCGGCGACCTCGGCCCTGATCTTGATGAGGGCCGCCTCGTCACCGGTCTTCGCGGCGGTCACACCCCGGTCGATCCAGTCGGCCACGGCGGGCATGTGGTCGGTGCCGAGGCCCCGCGAGGTCAGGGAGGGGGTGCCGATCCGGATGCCGGACGGGTCGAAGGGCTTGCGCGGGTCGAAGGGGACGGTGTTGTAGTTCACCACGATCCCGGCCTGGTCCAGGGCCTTCGCCGCGACCTTGCCCGGCACCTCCTTGGGCGTCAGATCCATCAGGATCAGATGGTTGTCGGTGCCGCCGGAGACCAGGTCGAAGCCGCGGGCGAGCAGCGCCTCGGCGAGGGCCTTGGCGTTGGCGACGACGGCGTGGGCGTAGTCACGGAAGGAGGGCTGGGCGGCCTCGTGCAGGGCCACCGCGATGGCGGCGGTGGTCTGGTTGTGCGGACCGCCCTGCAGCCCGGGGAAGACGGCCTTGTCGATGGCCTTGGCATGGGTCTCGCGCGACATCAGCATCGCGCCGCGCGGACCCCGGAGCGTCTTATGGGTGGTGGTGGAGATGACATCGGCGTGCGGAACCGGCGAGGGGTGGGCGCCGCCCGCGATCAGCCCGGCGATATGCGCGATATCGGCGACGAGCACCGCGTCCACCTCGCGGGCGATCTCCGCGAAGGCGGCGAAGTCGATGGTGCGGGGCACGGCCGTGCCACCGCAGAAGATCAGCTTCGGCCGCTCCTTGCGGGCCAGATCGCGCACCTCGTCGAAGTCGATGGCGCCGGTGTCCTGGCGCACCCCGTACTGGACACCGCGGAACCACGCGCCGGTCGCGGAGACGCCCCAGCCGTGGGTGAGGTGGCCGCCCATCGGCAGTGACATGCCCATCACGGTGTCGCCGGGCCGGGCGAAGGCCAGATAGACGGCAAGGTTGGCGGGCGAACCGGAGTAGGGCTGGACATTGGCATGCTCGGTGCCGAAGACGGCCTTGGCCCGGTTGATCGCCAGGGTCTCGACCTGGTCGATGACCTGCTGGCCCTCGTAGTAGCGGCGGCCGGCATAGCCCTCGCTGTACTTGTTCTGCAGCACCGTCCCGGAGGCTTCCAGGACGGCCCCGGAGACATAGTTCTCGCTGGGGATCAGCCGCAGGGTCTCGGACTGCAGCACTTCCTCGGCGCCGACGAGGGCGGCGAGTTCGGGGTCGGCGGCCGACAGGGCGGGATGGGAGAGGGGCAGGCTCATGGTGTCCTCCGGGGCGATCGGTGGTTGTCCGGTCGTGCTCCCGGGGTGCCCAGGCGGGCGGCACCTCGTGGCGCTGTGGCCGCGCACCGCTTCCTCGTGGTCGGTTCCACGCTCGGCTCGCCAGTCACGGTGCGCACCCCCACTCTAGGGGGTGTCCAGCCGCCTATGAGTAAGGAGCGTTGATCAGCTCCGATAGCGAATGGAGTCCGTGGTGTCCCCGACAGAGCACCCCGCGCAGCGCGCCGTGGCGGCCGCCGAGGCCCATAGCGCGCACAACTACGATCCGCTGCCGGTCGTCATCGCGTCCGCCGAGGGCGCCTGGATGACCGATGTGGAGGGCCGCCGCTATCTCGATCTGCTCGCCGGATACTCGGCGCTCAACTTCGGGCACGGCAACCGGCGGCTGATCGACGCCGCCACGGCGCAGCTGGAGCGGGTCACCCTCACCTCGCGGGCGTTCCACCACGACCGCTTCGGCGCCTTCTGCGCCGAGCTCGCCGAGCTGTGCGGGATGGAGATGGTGCTGCCGATGAACACGGGGGCGGAGGCGGTCGAGACGGCGGTCAAGACCGCCCGCAAATGGGGCTACCGGGTCAAGGGTGTGCCGGACGGCCGGGCCAGGATCATCGCCGCCGAGAACAACTTCCACGGCCGGACGACCACCCTCATCAGCTTCTCCACCGACCCGACGGCCCGCGCGGACCACGGCCCCTTCACCCCGGGGTTCGACATCGTGCCGTACGGCGATCCGGCGGCGATGGAGGCGGCGCTCGACGCCGCCCCCGAGGAGACGGTCGCCGTGCTGTTGGAGCCCATCCAGGGCGAGGCCGGTGTGCTGGTGCCGCCGCCCGGCTATCTGGCCCGGGTGCGGGAGCTGACCCGGGCGCGGAATGTGCTGTTCATCGCGGACGAGATCCAGTCGGGCCTCGGGCGCACGGGCCAGACCTTCGCCTGTGAGCACGAGGGCGTGGTCCCGGATGTCTATCTGCTGGGCAAGGCGCTCGGCGGGGGTGTGGTGCCGGTGTCGGCGGTGGTCTCCTCCGAGGAGGTCCTCGGGGTCCATCGGCCCGGTGAGCACGGCTCGACCTTCGGCGGCAATCCACTCGCCTGCGCCGTCGCGCTGGAGGTCATCGCCATGCTGCGGACGGGTGAGTTCCAGCGGCGGGCGGCGGAGCTGGGCGAGCTGCTCCACCGCGAGCTCGGGCTGCTCCTCGGAGACGGGGTTCAGGAGGTGCGGGGGCGGGGGCGGGGGCTGTGGGCGGGGGTGGACATCCATCCGTCGCTCGGCACCGGGCGGCAGATCTCCGAGCGGCTCATGGAGCGCGGGGTGCTGGTCAAGGAGACCCATGGCACCACGATCCGGATCGCCCCGCCCCTGGTGATCAGCAAGGAGGATCTGGAGTGGGGTCTGGATCAGCTCAGGGCGGTGCTCGCGGAGTGAACCCGGAGCGCTCGGTCACATGCGGCACAAAGCACGCGTACTCGTCGGTGATCAGCCCCGCCGACACCCATATGCCGGGCCCCGCCGCCCGGCTCCGGGTCCACACAGCGCTTGTCCGGCTCCGAGCCGCAGGAGGTGAGCGCCGCCGCCAGCGCGCCCAATTCTCTAGGGGAGGACGCGGCACAGCGCCTCCAGCGCGCCCGTGAAGGCGTGGTCGGGCGCGGTCCCATAGGCGAACACCAGCGCGTCCGGCTGCTCTTGCGGCTGACCCGTCCCGCGCTCGGCCCCGGCCCCGTTCGCCCCGGCCCCGTTCTCGTCCTGGTACCGGAAGCGGGTCAGGCCATCCACGGCCAGGCCCTGCCAGGCCGCGCCCTGCACCACGGACCGCTCGGTCCCCGGCGGCAGTTCGAGCACCGCGTGCAGTCCGGCCGCGATGCCCGTGACGCGGACCCCTGGGGCGCGTTCGGCGAGCGCCGCGACCAGCTGATCGCGGCGGCGCCGGTAGCGCATCCGCATACCGCGCACATGGCGGTCGTACGCGCCGGAGTCGATGAACTCCGCGAGCGTCAGCTGGTCCAGCGCACTCGACTGCCACTCCCCCGTCCCCTTGACCGCCAGGAGGTCGTCCATCAGATGGTCCGGCACCACCATCCACGCCAGCCGCAGCGCGGGCGCCAGGCTCTTGCTCGCCGTGCCCAGATAGACGACGTGCTCGGGGTCGAGCCCCTGCAGCGCCCCGACCGGCTGGCGGTCGTAGCGGAACTCCCCGTCGTAGTCGTCCTCCAGCACCAGTCCGCCGGTCCGCGAGGCCCAGTCGACCACGGCGGCGCGGCGGTCGGGGTGCAGGGAGACGCCCGTCGGGAACTGATGTGCCGGGGTGAGAGTGACGGTCCGTACCTCCGCGAGCCGGTCCAACTCGCCGATGCGGGCGCCGTGGCGCTCGACCGGCAGGGGTACGGTGCGCAGCCCGGCCCGGCGCATCACCTTCCAGTGGATGTCGAGCCCGTACGACTCGACGGCCATCCACCGGCATCCGGCCTGCCGCCGCACCCTGCTGAGCAGCGCGAGCCCCTGGGCGAACCCCCCGCAGACCACGATTTGTTCGGGCGCGGCCCGCACCCCACGGGCGCGCGCGAGATAGTCGGCCAGTACGCGGCGCAGCTCGGGCCGCCCGGCGGGCCGGCCGTAGCCGAAGGCGTCGCTGGGCGCGGCGGTCAGGGCGCGGCGGGCGGCGGAGAGCCAGGCGGAGCGGGGGAAGGCCGAGACATCGGGCGAGCCGGCCCGCAGATCGTAGGCGGGCCGGCCGGCGGCCACGGCGGCGGCCGTGGGCGTGCGCGGGGGCGCGGGCTCGGGCGGGACGACTCGCCGGGCGACCTGGGTGCCCGAGCCCTGGCGGGCGGTGAGCCAGCCCTCGGCGACGAGTTCGCCGTAGGCGTCGGCGACGGTGTTCCGGGCGATGCCGAGGTCGGCGGCGAGGGAGCGGGAGGAGGGCAGCCGGGTGTCGGGGGCGAGCCGCCCGGTGCGTACGGCATCGCGCAGGGAGCGGATCAGCGCGGCCCGCACCCCGGTCCCGCCGCCCCGCGGCAGATCAAGATGCAGATCGGCGCCCGGACCGGCCCCGGACTCCGTCCGCGCTCCGGCCCCCTTCCCGGATTCCGCCTTTGGAGTGGCCCGTGAATCCTCCATGGAAATGGACCATATCGCTGGGCTACTGAGGTTCTAGCGTGGACGCCATGACGACGAACGAGACCACCCACCGACACGGCCCCCGGATGCGCTTCGCGCAGGCGGCTCCCGAGGTCTACAAGGCCATGGTCAACCTTGACGTGGCCGCCAGGAAGGGCCTGGACCCGGCATTGACCGAGCTGGTCAAGACGCGCGCCTCGCAGATCAACCACTGCGCCTTCTGCATCGATATGCACACCAAGGACGCCCGTGCGGCGGGCGAGTCCGAGGAGCGCCTCTATCTCCTCAACGCCTGGGAGGAGGCCGGGGATCTCTACACCGAGAAGGAGCAGGCCGCGCTGGCCCTGACCGAGGCCGTCACCGTGCTGACCGACGGCTTCGTCCCGGACGAGGTGTACGACCGGGCCGCCAAGCACTTCGAGGAGAAGGAGCTGGCTCAGCTCATCGCCCTGATCCTCACCATCAACGCCTGGAACCGGGCCGGTGTGACCACCCGCCTGGCCCCCGGCGCCTACAAGCCCACGGCCCACTGAAACGGCTCGCTGAAGCGGCTCACGGAAAACGGCCCACGGAAACGGCTCACGCAAACGGCTCCATGAAGAGGTCCCTTCATGACGGCAAGCCCCACCACGCCCCACCACGCCCCACCACGCCCGCGGCCCAGGCGTTCCGCGCGATGCACCACGGCCGGGCCGCGGACGATCCGCTGGTGCTCCCCGGCCCCTGGGACGCCGCCTCGGCGCGGGTCTTCGCCGACCGGCCATCCGGCGCTGGCGACGCCGAGCGCAGGGGTCTCGGCGTCGCTCGGCTACCAGGACCGCCACACCCCGCCGTCGGAGATGTTCGCCACCGTCGCCCGGATCGTCCGGGCCGTGGACGTACCGGTGCCGGCTGATGTCGAGAGCGGCTACGGCCTCGATCCGAAGGAGCTGGTCGCGCGGCTGCTGGAGACGGGCGCGGTGGGCTGCAATCTGGAGGACGCGAGACCATGGCCGCGGCGCGGGACCTCATGGAGCGGCTGGGCCCCGCCTCGTCCACCGGTTGAGGACGATGTCCACCTGAGGACGATGTCCACCGGTTGAGGACAATGCGGGGCCCATGCGAGGCGTGGAAGCCGGCGCAGCCGCTACGGCATCCACTTCTTCCAGACGTCGGGGTGCTCCTTGACCCACTTCTCGGCCGCTTCCTGAGCGGAGAGCCCGTCCGCGGCGATCAGCTCGGAGACCTCGTTCTGGTCCTTCTCCGTCCAGTGGAACTTCTTCAGGAACGCCGCCGCCTTGCCGCCCTTCTTCGCGAAGTCCGCGTTGAGGTACTTCTGCAGGGGCGTGGTCGGGTAAGCGCAGTCGATGGACTTGGGGTCCTCGGTGCCCTTCTCGGCGCAGGCGTCCGTGTACTTGGGAAGCTTCACCTCGACCATCGGCACCTGGTTGAACAGCCACTGCGGTTTGTACCAGTAGGTCAGGAAGGGCTTCTTCGCCTTGGCGAACTGCTGCATCTGGGTGATCTGCGCCGCTTCCGAACCCGCGAAGACCACCTGGTAGTCCAGGTTGAGGTTCTTCACCAACGCCTTGTCATTGGTGACATACGACGGCGAGCCGTCGAGGAGCTGCCCCTTGCCGCCGCTCTCCGCGGAGCGGAAGGTCTTGGCGTACTTGTTGAGGTTCTTCCAGTCGAGGACGTCCGGATGGGCGTCGGCGAAGTACTTCGGCACCCACCAGCCGATATGGCCGGTGACGCCGAGGCCGCCGCCGTTCGCGATCGTCTTCTTGTCCTTGACGTAGCGCTGCTCCTGGTCCGGGTGGCCCCAGTCCTCCAGGAGGGCGTCCACCCGGCCCTGGCTCAGCGCGTCCCACGCCGGAACCTCGTCCACCTGCACGGTGTCGACGCGGTAGCCGAGCTCATGCTTGAGCAGATATTCGGCGACGGCGACGTTCGCCTGGGCGCCGACCCAGGACTGCACGGAGAGGGTGACGGACTTCGCGCTGCCGACGTTGGCATACGGCGAGGACTGCTTGGTCATGTCCGCCGCGCCGCAGCCGGTCGCGGTGAACAGGACCGTGACCCCGGCGGCGGCCATCAGCAGCTGTGTGCGCTTGCGAGCCATATCAGGCCCCCTTCTTGTCGCGGCGCTTGGTCGGCTGGGTGACCCGGTCCAGCATCAGACCGAGGCAGACGATCGCCGCGCCCGCGACCAGACCGGTGGCCAGATCGCCCTGCGCCAGGCCGAACACCACGTCGTAGCCGAGCGCGCCCGAGCCGACCAGACCGCCGATGATGACCACGGCCAGCACCAGCACCACGCCCTGGTTGACGGCGAGGAGCAGCGCCGGGCGGGCCAGCGGCAGCTGGACCTGGCGCAGCTGCTGGCCGCGCGTGGCGCCGAGCGAGCGCGAGGACTCCATCGCCGCCGGGTCGACGCTCCGCAGCCCCTGGGTGGTGATGCGGATGACGGCGGGGAGGGCGTAGACGATGGCCGCTGCCGCCGCGGGGGCGCGGCCGACGCCGAACAGCGCGACCACGGGGATCAGATACACGAACTGCGGCATGGTCTGGCAGACGTCCAGCACCGGCCGGAGCAGCCGCTCCAGGCGGGTGCTGCGCGCGGCGGCGATGCCGATCGCGAAGCCGAGGACGAGGGTGACGGCGACGGCGGCCAGCACCTGGCAGAGCGTGTCCATGGACGGCTCCCACACGCCGAGCACGCCGATCGCGGCCATGGCGGCCGTGGCGGTCAGGGCGGTGGCCCAGGTGCCGATCGCCCAGGCGAGCGCCGCGACGATGAGCAGCACCCCGTACCACGGGAGGCCCTGCAGCCCCTGGCGCAGCGGGTCGAGGATCAAGGTGACGTAGTGCGAGGCCCAGTCGGCGGTGCCGCCGACGACGGGAACACCGGAGTAGAGATGGTCGACCATCCACTCCTTCGCCTGGTTGACCGGGTCCTCGATGGCGAAGACCCAGCCGTCGGGCCAGGTCAGGGACCCGCTGAACCGTCCGGCGAGGGCCAGGACCGCGGTGATCACCGCGACGCCCGCCCAGGCGGGCCAGCCGCGCAGCAGCCGGTGGCCGCCCTCGTCGGGGTCCGCACCGAGGCGCTCACCCGCGGCGGCGGTGGTGCGGTCCAGGACGACGGCGAGCAGCACGATCGGGAGGCCGGCGGCGAGCGCCTTGCCGACGTCGACGGTGGACAGCGCCTGGTAGACGCGGTCACCGAGACCGCCGCCGCCGATCATGGACGCGATGACGGCCATGGAGAGCGCCATCATGATCGTCTGGTTGACGCCGAGCAGCAGTTCCTTGCGGGCCAGCGGCAGCCGGGCCGACAGCAGCCGCTGCCGGAAGGTCGCGCCGAGCGAGGCCACGGCCTCCAGCACCCCGGCGTCCGCGTTACGCAGACCGAGGGCGGTGAGCCGCGCCATCGGCGGGGCCGCGTAGATCACGGTGGCCAGCACCGCGCCGGGCACGCCGATGCCGAAGATCAGCACCACGGGCAGCAGATACGCGAAGGCGGGCAGCACCTGCATGGTGTCGAGCACCGGTCGCAGCGTCCGGAACATCCGCTCCGAGAGCCCGCCGGCGAGGCCGAGCAGCACGCCGATGACGACCGAGACGGTGACGGCGACGGCCATCAGCGCGAGCGTCTGCATCGTCGGCACCCACATGCCCAGCAGTCCGCAGACGGCGAGGGACACCAGGGTCGTCACCGCGACCCGCACCCCGGCCACCCGCCAGGCGACCAGGGCCGTGGCGGCCGTGACCCCGGTCCAGCCGAGGGCGAGGAGGGCCAGATAGACGGCGCGGACGCAGACGATGACCGCGTTGCTGATCTGCCCGAAGAAGTAGAGGAAGATCGGGTGGCTGTCGCGGTTGTCGATGATCCAGTCGCTCGTCTTGCCGAGCGGTTCGGATACGTCGACGGTCAGCGCGTGCGGCCAGCTGCCGCTGCCCCACTGGGCGTGGGCGAGCGGCACCAGCACGGCGGCCACCACCGCGAGCAGCGCGAGCTTGCGCACGGCGGGACGGCGGACGGCGGTCCGCAAGCGGCCGGCGCGCGGTTCCTCCGCGGGGGTCCGGTCGGCCGCGGTCTCGGCGGCGGGGGAGGTGGTCGTGGCGGTCATACGCGCCCCCCGGTCCCGGCCGGCATCGGCTGCGATGGCGGACACGCCGCGGCGAGCGCCGCGCGTGCCGCTCGGCAGGCGGTCGCGGCGATCATGCGGCACCCGCCTCCTCGCGGTCCAGCCCCGCGACCACGTTGAGCAGGCATGCGTGGTCGACGACACCGAGGCAGCGGCCGCCGTCCACGACCCGGACCGGGCCACCGGTCCTGGCCACGGCCTCGATCGCGTCGGCGACCGTCGTGCCGGGGGCCAGCGCGGGGCCGTCGTCGGCCTCGCCGGTCCCGGCGGGGCGCATGGCACGGCGTACGGTCAGCACCTGCTCACGCGGCACATCGCGGACGAAGTCCCGTACGTAGTCGTCGGCCGGGGAGCCGACGATCTCCTCCGGGGTGCCGAGCTGCACGATGCCGCCGTCGCGCATCAGCGCGATGCGGTCGCCCAGTCGCAGGGCCTCGCTCAGATCGTGGGTGATGAAGACCATGGTGCGGCCCTCGTCGTGGTGCAGCCGGATGACCTCTTCCTGCATATCGCGCCGGATGAGGGGGTCGAGCGCGCTGAACGGCTCGTCGAAGAGCAGCACCTCGGGGTCGGCGGCGAGCGCACGGGCCAGGCCCACGCGCTGCTGCTGACCACCGGAGAGCTGGCCGGGGCGGCGGCGCTCCAGGCCGTTGAGGCCGACCTTGTCGACCATCTCGGCGGCCTTGGCGCGGCGCTCGGCCTTGCCCATGCCCTGGATCTCCAGGCCGTAGGCGACGTTGTCGAGGACCGAGCGGTGCGGCAGCAGCCCGAAGTGCTGGAAGACCATGGCGGCGCGGCGCCGGCGCAGATCACGCAGCCGGGACTTGTCCATGGCGAGGACATCCTCGCCGTCGATGCTCAGATCGCCGGCGGTGGGCTCGATCAGCCGGGTCAGACAGCGGACGAGGGTGGACTTGCCGGAGCCGGACAGCCCCATGACCACGAAGACCTCGCCCGGCTGGACGTCGAAGGAGACATCGCGGACGGCGGCCGTGCAGCCGGTCCGGCTGCGCAGCTCCTCGGTGGACAGCTCGGCCTCGGCGGAGCCGGGGACGCGGTCGGCCTTGGGTCCGAAGACCTTCCACAGGCCGCGCACGGAGAACACCGGGGCGTCGCCGCCCCGTTCGGTCGTCTCAGGGGTCTCGGGCGTCTCGGGGATCACGGTCGTGGCCATCACGCGTCACCTCCCGGCGCGGGCTGCGGGGCTCGATCGCGGGATCGGTGCCTCTCCTGGTCGCGCTCCTGGTTCAGCAGCTCGGCGCACTTTTCGCCCACCATCAGGACTCCGATCATCGGGTTCACGGCCGGCATCGTCGGGAAGACGGACGCGTCGGCGATACGGATGCCGTTGAGCCCCCGGATCCGCAGATCCGGGCCGACCACGGCGAGTTCGTCCGACGTGGCGCCCATACGGCAGGTGCCAGCCGGGTGGTACACGGTGTGCGCGACCTTGCGGGCGTACTCGCTGATCTCCTCGTCCGAGGTGATCTCCGGGCCCGGGCACACCTCACGCTTGAGCCAGCCGGCCAGCGGCTGGGTCTTGGCGATCTCGCGTGCGATGCGGATGCCGTCGACCAGCGTGCGGCCGTCGTAGTCCTCCTCGTCCGTGAAGTAACGGAAGTCGAGGGCGGGCTTGACGGCCGGGTCGGCGCTGGTGAGGTAGAGCCGGCCGCGGCTGCGCGGCTTGGGGATGTTGGGGGTCATCGACACGCCGTGCTCGGGCTTCTCATAGCCCAGCCGCTCCGGGTTGTCGGTGAACGGGATCTGGTAGAAGTGGAACATCAGATCCGGCCCCCGGGACTCCGGGTCGCGCCGGACGAACAGGCCCGCGTCGGAGTCCATCGCGGAGTTGTCCGGAATCGGGCCGTCGGTCTCCCACACGATCACCGACTCGGGGTGGTCGAGCAGATTCTCGCCGACGCCCGGCAGATCGTGGACGACGGGGATGCCGAGCGCCTCCAGATCGGCCTTGGGCCCGATACCGGAGTGCATCAGCAGCCGCGGGGTGTCCACCGCACCCGCGCAGACCAGGACCTCGCGCTCCGCCTCGACCAGGATCTCCTCGCCGTCCTTGGTGCGGACGCGGACGCCGGTCGCCCGGCCCGTCTCGTCCAGCTCCAGCCGGTACGCCCAGGTCTCCAGCATCAGATGGAGGTTGGGGCGGTCCAGGAAGGGGTGCAGATAGGCGACGGATGCCGAGGAGCGCTTGTTGTTCTCCGGGTGGTACGCGAGGTCGAAGAAGCCGACGCCCTCGTGGAACGGCTTCTTGTTGAACCCCTCGACGCGCGGCACCCCGGCGGCCGACTCGGCGGCCTCGACGAAGTCACGCGCGATCGCGTTCCGGTCCTTCTCGTCCACCGGCACGATGTTGTTGCGCAGCCGGTCGAAGTACGGGTCCATGGACGCGGCGTCCCAGCCCTCGGCGCCCGCCTCGGCCCACTCGTCCCAGTCGCCCGGCAGCGGCTTGAAGGAGATCAGGGTGTTGTGCGAGGAGCATCCGCCGAGCACCCGGGCGCGGCTGTGCCGGATATGGGAATTGCCGCGTGGCTGCTCGGTCGTGGGGTAGTCGTAGTCCAGATCGCCGCCGAGCAGGCCGAGCCAGCGGCGCAGGGTGAGCACATCGGGCCGGTCGATGTCGGAGGGTCCGCCCTCGATGACGGCGACGCGGACATCCGGGTCCTCGGTGAGCCGGGAAGCGATCACCGATCCTGCGGTGCCGCCGCCGACGACGACGTAGTCGTATACGACAGGTACGGACATAGTGCGATTACTCCTCGCGGTCTTACCAGCGGCCCGCGATGGTGCGGGCCAGGGGCTGCCGCCCCTGGGTGGGGGTGGTGCGTACGTGCGGAGCCGCCGGGCGCCGTCACGAGGCGCGGCCGGACCGGGCCCGGCGGCCGGACCGGGCCCGGCGGCCGGACCGGGCCCGGCCGTCCCCGGACGGGGCCGGCGGCGGGGCGTCAGCCGCCGAACCAGCGCACCGGGCTCGGCCGCAGGTTCTCGTAGATGTGCTTGGACTCGCGGTATTCGGCCAGGCCCGAGGGACCGAGCTCGCGCCCGACCCCGGACTTGCCGAAACCGCCCCATTCGGCCTGCGGGAGGTAGGGGTGGTAGTCGTTGATCCACACGGTGCCGTGCCGCAGCCGGGCGGCGACGCGCCGCGCCCGGGCGGTATCGGCGGACCAGACGGCGCCGGCCAGTCCGTACTCCGTGTCATTGGCGAGTGTGACGGCCTCGTCCTCGGTTTGGAAGGACTCGACCGTCAGAATCGGACCAAACGTTTCCTCACGCACCACGCGCATCTCGCGGTGGCACTGGTCCAGCACGGTCGGCAGATAGAAGTAGCCGGTCGCGGGGCGGACCGCGGACGGCTCGGGCCGCTTGCCGCCGCAGCGCAGCGCCGCGCCCTCGGCCAGGGCGGACGCCACATACGCCTCGGTCTTCTCCAGCTGCTGGGCCGAGACCAGCGGACCGCACTCGACACCGTCCTCGGTGCCGCGGCCCAGCTTGATCTTCTCCGCCCGGCGGGCGAGCTCAGCGACGAACCGCTCGCGCACCGACTCCTCGATGATCAGCCGGGCGCCGGCCGAGCAGACCTGGCCGCTGTGGATGAAGGCCGCGTTCAGGGCCTGGTCGACGGCGGTGTCAAAGCCCTCGTCGGTGGCGCAGGCATCGGCGAAGACCACATTGGGGTTCTTGCCGCCGAGCTCCAGCGCGACCTTCTTCACGGTCGGCGCGGCGGCCTGCGCGACCTTCGTACCGCTGATCAGCCCGCCGGTGAAGGACACCAGGTCGACATCGGGGTGCTCGGACATCCGGGCGCCGACGGGGTCACCCGCGCCGGTCACGACGTTGGCCACCCCGGTCGGCAGCCCCGCCTCGACCAGCAGCTTCACCAGATGGACGGTGGAGAGCGGGGTCACCTCGCTCGGCTTGATCACAAAAGTGTTCCCGGCGGCAAGCGCCGGGGCGACCTTCCAGCTGGCCTGCAGCAGCGGATAGTTCCAGGGGGTGATCAGCGCGCAGACGCCGACCGGCTCATGCACCACGACGCTGTGCACATCGGGGGTACCCGCGTCGACGACGCGCCCGGCCGACTCGCCCATGACCAGCTCGGCGAAGTAGCGGAAGGCGTTGGTCACATCGTCGACGTCGACCCGGCCCTCCTCCAGCGTCTTGCCGGTGTCCCGGCTCTCGAGGAGGGCGATGGTCTCGCGGTCGCGCTGCAGCAGCTCGGCGACCCGGCGCAGCAGCGCCGCCCGCTCGGCCACCGGCGTACGGGGCCAGGGGCCGTCGTCGAAGGCGCGGCGCGCGGCGGCTATGGCCGCGTCGGTGTCCTCGGCGTCACCCTCGGCGACAAGGGCGAGGGTCTTGGCATCCGCGGGGTCGAGGACCTCCCGCTGCGCGCCGGATGTGGCTGCCCGCCACACCCCGTCCACATGAATGGTCTCGACTGCCGACACGTCTTCTCTGCCTTCCGGTTTTGCGAGCTTTCCCGCTGGCCACGCCAGCAACAGGGACCCCCTAACCAGAAGAACCAAACGTATGCGCAATTCGTCATAGAAAGTGGGCTGACTCACTTCCCCTCACGCTGAGTCACGAGGCCATGCAGTACGCGGTGGGACAGAAGGTGTCCAGCGCGGCCTGGTGGATCTCCTGCTCGCTCGCCCGGTCCGCGGCGGGGCCGATGACCAGCACCGCGTACATCGTGCCGCCCTGCGTGGCGAAGCGGCGGTCGAGTATGCGGCGGTGGCCGGAGCTCTTGCTCTGGTAGGTGTACTCCAGCGCCGCCGGGTCCATCGTGGCCGGGCCGAGCTGCGACAGGGTGACCTGTTCGTAGTCCTGGCCACGAGAGGCGATCCGCTCGGCCTCCTGCGCCGACTCGTACGGCGTCGACTCGGGCCCGTGCAGCTCGAAGATCTGGATCATGGTGCTGTCGTCGGGCGAGGTGTAGAAGACGCTGGGGCCCTCGACCCTCCGCCGCCATCCGTCCGGGACGGCGAGGTGGTACCCGGCCGGGTCGGTCTGGGTGCTGTAGCCCGCGGGCGGCGTGCCGCCCGTCAGGGACGGGGACGTGGGGGTCCCGAAGGGGGTCGCGGACGGGGACGCGGACGGCAGCCCGGTCGGGAGGTCCGTCGGGACACCGGTCGGCACCCCGGTCTCGGGGCCGGGCGAGGGAAAGAGATCGCTCGGCTGGGAGACCTCCGCGCTCGGCGTCGGCGCTGGGCTCTCGCTCTCCCAGGGCAGCGGGCCCGCCTGATGGCCGGTCTTGCCGTCGCCCCCGAAGGCCACCCATCCGGAGAACGCGATCCCGGCGGTGAGGAAGATCGTCACCGCGACCGCCTGCAACACACGCCGGGCCTCACCGGCGGGCGGGCCCGGTGGCCGCCCCTGACTCCCGTCGTCCACCCACTGCTCCCCCGTGCCCCCGTTGCTCATGCCTTCCCCCCGATAGTGGAACTCTTCTGCCGATAAGGCGAGTTAGCCGACATACGGTGAACCCAGTATGAGGGACACCGCCCCTTCTGCCACCGCCTCGATGCCGGATACTTCGCGCACTGCCATGTGGCCGCTGCCATGTGGCCGCTGCCATGTGGCCGCTGCCATGTGGCCGCTGCCAGGTCGCCGCTGTCATGTCGCCGGGCAGTACCCGGTGGGACAGAATGCGGCCAGCACGATCCGCTGCCGATCGCGCTGGAGCGGCCATTCCTCGGCCGGGCCCGCGATCAGCACCGCGTACTGCACCTGATTCGGTCCGGTGAAGGCGCGGTCGAGAATGCGGCGCTGCCCGTACTTCTCGCTGCGGTAGCCGTATTCGAGCTCCGCGTCCGCACCGTCGCCGGAGCCGACCCGCTCCAACCGGTACTGCTTGTAGCCAGGGTTCTTCCTCAGCCCCGCCTCCGCCTTCCGCAGTGCCTCATACGGCGTGACCTTCGGCTCGGTCAGAGCGAAGATCTGGATCAGGCTGCTCGCGTCGGACGACTCGTAGAAGACGCCCGTATCGCGCTTGACCCGCTGCCAGCCCGCCGGAACGTCGAGCGTGAAGCCCTCGGGGTCCGTGGTGCGCACATAGTCCGGCGGCGGTCCGCCGCTGCCTTCAGCGGCCGCCGACGGCGGCGCCGAGGACGGCCACGACGGGGTCGCGGACGGCGGCATCGGGGATGCCGAGGGGTACGCCGACGACGACCAGGACGATGCCGAGGCCGAACCGCCCTGCGCCTGCGGCTTGTCGTCGCCGTTACCCGCCAGCAGCTTCCAGGCGCCGACGCCGATACCGCCGGCCAGAGCGACGGCGAGCACCGCCAACAGCACCGTGCCCAGATGCGGGTTGGGCGGTCTACGGCCCGGACCGGGCGGCTCCGCGCCCTCCCCCACCCAGCGCTGAGCGCCCTCATCCCACCGGGGGCCGCCGCCCCCGCCGCTCGGCGCGCTCATCTCAGCCGCCCAGCAGAGCGCCGACCGCCTGCCCGACGGCGACGCCGGAGGCGAGCATGCCGATGCTCGTGCTCGCGTCCTGCAGCAGGGCGCGCATACGGGCGAGCCGGCCGACCCCCGCCCGGCCGGTGCGCTGGATCTCGTCCTGGGCGTCGGCCAGCTCCTCGGACAACGCGCTGACCTCCGGGCTCGGGACCACGCGCTCCAGATCGGTGGCGAGCTGCCGGACAGCCTCGAAAAGCTCCTCGTACGCCGGGTCGCAGGGGACCTCCTGCCGCCGCCCGTTCACGATGTAGTTGTGGTCGCCGATGCCGACGGCGCCGCCGCGCACACTGCCGATGCGGATATCGCCGAACTTCCGCCCGCCCCCGCCCCCGCCGTGCGCCGCGCCCGTGCCGCCCGCGCTGCCCGCGCTGCCCGTGCCGCCCGTGCCGTTCTCGTCGTCCGTCTCAGCCGCCGTCATGGCCGCCTCCCGCTCCATTGCTTCTGGTGTTGCTGATCGTGTTGTGGTCGCCGAAGCCGAAGGCGCTGTTCTCCGCGGACTCGATGAAGACACCGCCGCCGCTGATATTGATGACCTTCTGCTCGAACTCACCGGTCTCCCAGCCGGCTTCGTCCAGCGCCCGCCGAACACCGTTGGCCACCCGGTCCTCAACGCTCTTCAGGTAGCGGCTGACGTCCATCTCCTGGAAGAGCGAGGCGCCGGTGTCGCTGCCCAGCTCCCGCACCGACGCCCAGGGCCCGTCGGGGATGGCCGCCTCATAGCCGCCCGCGTACATCCGCCAGACGAAGGCGGCCGAGCGGAAAGCGTGGATGAGCGCCCGGCCCGCCGCCGTGGGCGTCCGGGCCAGCGCCCACGCCACCTTGCCCGGCAGCCCGCCACGGCGATGGGAGTCGGAGAGCCGGTCGACCGCGCGGAATTCCGGGCGGATCGGGCGCAGCACATGCGGGGCGAATTCCAGCATCAGCATCCCGCCCTGGGTATGCACCCGGACGAAGACGGTGGTGACGACCTCTTCCCGCCAGGCTCCGACGCGGACGCGCAGAAAGTGCCGGCGGATCTCACCGCCCTCCTCGACGGCCTCCGCCCGCTCCCGTGCGAAGTCCGCCTCCCCGTACGGCACGAAGGAGCGGCTGCGCAACCCGGTGGCCTTCAGGAACACACACTCGTCGAGCTCCAGACCGCGCAGCCGGTCGCGGGTCTCGGCCGGCGTCCGGGCGGTGTCGTGGGTGGACGGCGCGCGCAACCTCTCCACCAGCGGCCGGATCCGCTCCAGGATCACCCGGTTGTCGAGCGGCACCGGGGTCTCCCCCTCGCGCGGGCGCAGCTCGACGGCGAGGGTCCAGGGGTCATGCGCGGTGCCCGCGCCGAGGAAGGGGTGGCGATCGTGGTAGAGGATCACCGGTGAGTGCTGCTCGCGCCGGATCAGGGCCCGCACCCGCCGGAAACGGCCGCCCTCGAACCGATCGGCGGGGTCCGCGCCGATATCGGCGAAGGCCTCCGGCTCCAGATCGGTGGCCAGCACCCGGGCCACATGCTCACGGTGGAGGGCGACCGCGGCGGCCATCGCGGCCGGGATCACCAGCGCGAACCAGGCGGCGCTGGTGTCGCTCCCGGCCAGCAGGCCCGGAGCCAGAAAGCTCTCCAGCGCGCCGGGCTCCGGATTGTCCGCCAGGGCCAGCTCCAGTGCGGAGTACGCATAGGACAGCAGCGTCAGACAGCCGAACAGCCGCAGCACCGCCGCCGCCCGCCGTCGGTGGACCGTGATCCCGTCGGACCCCGGATAGTCGGCGCGGAACGGGCCGGACGCGCCGCCCCTCGCCCAGGACGCCGCCAGCAGCAGCACGACGGACAGCAAGAACGCGTAGAAGAACCCCTGGGTCAGCAGGAAGTCCATGAGCCATAACGCCACCAGCAGCCCGGTCCAGCACGCCTCCAGACGGCGGGCGCGCAGCGCGTGCGCGAGCACCCGGGCCGCGTCGATGCCCAGCGACGGCGCCACGGCGCGCTCCTCGTGGACATACAGCTCGTCCACGACCGCGTCCCGGAAGTCGTCGTCGAGATAGACGCCCGCACACAGCAGCCGGGTGGCCTCGCTGGCGGCATAGGGCGACGAGAGAGGCGAGGAGGACGGACCAGGCGGCGAAGGATCCGGTCGCTGCTGCGGCAGGCGGCGCGCGGCATGAGCCGCGCGACCCGCGCGATCGACGTGACTGTCCTTGGCCATGCTCTCCCCCCGAGGCCGGCGTCAACCCGTCCTACGGTAGGGGAAAATGAGCCTCGATCACAGGGAATGGCCGAAGGGTCACTCTCCGGAGTGAATACCGGAGAGTGACCCTTCGGACCGATGTGCGCCCGCGTGGGCGTGCTATCGGATTCAGATGAGGCCGAGGCCGCGCACGGCCTCGCGCTCCTCCTCGAGCTCCTTCACCGACGCGTCGATGCGGGCCCGCGAGAACTCGTTGATGTCCAGGCCCCGCACGATCTCGAAGGCGCCGTCCTTGGCGGTGACCGGGAAGGACGAGATCAGACCCTCCGGCACCCCGTACGAACCGTCGGAGACGACACCCGCGGAGGTCCAGTCCCCCTCGTTGGTGCCGTTCACCCAGGTGTGGACGTGGTCGATGGCGGCGTTGGCGGCGGAGGCGGCCGAGGACGCGCCACGGGCCTCGATGATCGCCGCACCGCGCTTGGCGACGGTCGGGATGAAGGTGTCGGCGAGCCACTGCTCGTCGTTCACGACCTCGGCGGCGTTCTTGCCCGCGACCTCGGCGTGGAAGACGTCCGGGTACTGGGTGGCGGAGTGGTTGCCCCAGATCGTCAGCTTCTTGATCTCGGTGACCGGGACGCCGGTCTTCTTCGAGAGCTGCGACAGGGCGCGGTTGTGGTCCAGGCGGGTCATCGCGGTGAAGCGCTCGGCCGGTACGTCCGGGGCGGCGGCCTGCGCGATGAGCGCGTTGGTGTTCGCCGGGTTGCCGACGACCAGGACCTTGATGTCGTCCGCCGCGTGGTCGTTGATGGCCTTGCCCTGCGGCTTGAAGATGCCGCCGTTGGCCTCCAGCAGATCGCCGCGCTCCATGCCCTTGGTCCGCGGGCGGGCGCCGACGAGGAGCGCGACGTTCGCGCCGTCGAAGGCCACGTTCGGGTCGTCGGAGATGTCAATACCGCGCAGCAGCGGGAAGGCGCAGTCCTCGAGCTCCATCGCGGTGCCCTCAGCGGCCTTCAGTCCCTGTGGGATCTCCAGGAGACGCAGCTTGACCGGCACGTCCGCGCCGAGGAGCTGGCCGGAGGCGATGCGGAAGAGCAGCGCGTAGCCGATCTGGCCGGCCGCGCCGGTGACGGTGACATTGACGGGAGTGCGGGTCATGGCGGTCTCCTGCGCTGTGTTTTCTGTCCGAGATCTCTTGGTGTCGAGATACCGGCGTCAGGCTATCCGACGGCGCCTGGCCCGGTTCCTCGGGCCACTGTGTCACTCCTCACCGGGCACACTCCGGCGGCCGCCTGCCGAGGAGGGGGAGTGCAGGCGGCCGCCCGGTGCCACACCCGTGGGGGGTCGGACTGCGCCTGCCCCGAATCCCCGGGGGCATTCCCCCCGATGCGCGATTCCTCCGGACGGCGGCCCTTCCCGGGCTCAGCCCCGGGCGCCGCGGGCCGTGCAGCCGCGCTGTCCTCCGGCGAGGGTGGCGCACGCGGTGGCCCGCGAGGCGGAGTCGACCGAGATCATCCCGGTGTACGCGTCACCGTCGGCGTCGACCTTGCTGTCCTGGGTTCGCGCCGCGGCGCCGCCCCTGGCCGGCGTGGTGACCCGTATCAGGTCGCCGGGGGCCGCCCGGGTGACGCGGGCCCAGGCCGCACCGCAGGTCCTGCTGTAGCGGACCTCGACATACGCGGTGCCGACGGTCACGTTGGCGGTCGTCGTCGCGGACGCGCCGCACCCCATGGTCTGGGGGTCCTTGCCGGTGCAGCCGGCCCCCGCGCACTTCACTCCGGCCGGCAGTTGGCGCGCGCTGGTGGCGGGAGCGGTGGTCGGCTTCTCCGCCCGCTTCTCCCCGCCGCCGCCCGGGTTGATCAGCGCAAGGGCGCCGGCGATGAGCAGAAGCGCGCCGACGACGCCGGCGACGAACAGCACGACGCGCCGCCGCCCCTCCCGCGAGGGCGGCGACGGCGACGGTGCCGATAAGACCGATGAGGCCGATAAGGAGGGCGGCGGTGAGGACGACCCCGGCTCGGAGTGAACCGGCTCCGGCGACGGCACCGAAGCGGACATCGGCGGCGGCGCGACCAGTGGACGCTCCGGACCGGGCAGCTCCACGCCCTGCCGGCCCTTGTCCGACGGACGGCCGTTCCTGTTCCCCCGCGCCCCGTGCGCCGCCGGGTCGAACTCCTCGATGGCGACCCGTGCCTGAGCCACCCTGGTGGCCTCCACCGTGACGTCATGCCGCATCTCGGAGCGGCACCAGGCCCGCTCCGCCAGCTCCCACAGGGTGCTGAGGTGGTGGACGTCGGCGCCCGTCGCCTCGGCCAGCGCCTCCACCGCGCCCTGGGGCGGCAAGAGCCGTCCGTTGAGGTATCGCTCCCATGAGCTCTTGCTGTAGCCGGTACGGTCGGCGACGGCGACGACGCTCATCCCGCTGCGTTCGACGAGTCTGCGCAGCTGCCCGGTGAACTCTCTTACCTGCGGGTCGAGTTCCTCCGGCAGGTCCCTCCAACGAGGCATTGCCTCCCCCTGTCCCCCCGTACATACGTGGCCAATCTCCTGAATCGCGCACGCTGTTGGCGTCCCCGAGACCCGAACTCACTACCCAATGGGATGCCTTGCCCCAGGATGTCAGTTCCTCGGGCGGGGGCGCATCGGAGCATTCCGTACCCCCTCGCGCACGCCCTCGCGCCGGGCTCGTCGTTGCGCAGCCGAGACCTCGTACCGGAATGGTCACTTCCGCGCCACAGGGCCCCGACGTCCATTGATCCCGCACAGCCGACACACAACCCTGGTTACCAGGCGGTCCGTCCTTCTTCGGGGGAGAGGGCGGACCGCCGCCGGGCCCATCGGTCCGGTCAACACGGCGGCGGCCCGTCCTCCCTCGGGGAAGAGGACGGGCCGCCGTTGTGTTCGATCGGCCGGTGCACGGTGTCGGCTAGCGCACGGTGAAATGCACCACGTCTTCCAGGAACGGGATCTTCACCCAGGGATCCGGTTGGACCATCAGGGACAGCAGCACGATCACCGCGCCCAGCAGTCCGTACGTCAGCATGTCGGTGAAGCGCGAGCGCACCGCGAGCATCCCCACCTCCGGCAGCGCCCACCGCAGTACGGCGCCCGCCAGCAGGGACAGCCCGATCAGCACCGTGCCCGCGCGGAACGCGTCCAGGGAGACGATCAGCAGCCCCAGGCCGACTCCGCCCATCACCGCGAGCAGCGGCCACTGGCGGGCCGGCGCCGAGGCGCTGCCGGGGGCGGCCCGGCCGCCGCCCTCCGGGCGCGCGGTGTCCCGGGTGATCAGCGGAAAGCGGCGCGACTTCCGGGCGGGCCGCTCAGGCGCGCCGGACGACGCGGACGAGGCTGACGAGGCTGACACCGCGGCTGCCGCGGACGACGCGGACACCGCGGCTGCCGCGGACGACGGGGCGGGCCGCTGCTCCCCGGCCGCCGGTTCGCTCGCCTCAGCCGTCATGACCGGCACCGCTGTCGGCGGCCGCCTTGGCGTTCCGCTCCGCGGCCTCCACCACATTGACCAGCAGCTGGGCGCGGGTCATCGGGCCGACGCCGCCGGGGTTCGGCGAGATCCAGCCCGCGACCTCGGTCACATCGGGGTGCACATCGCCGGCGATCTTGCCGTGCTCGTCCCGGCTGACGCCCACGTCGAGCACCGCGGCGCCCGGCTTGACGTCCTCCGCCTTGATCAGATGCCGCACGCCGGCCGCCGCCACGATGATGTCGGCCTGGCGCAGGATCCCGGGCAGGTCCCGGGTGCCGGTGTGGCAGAGCGTGACCGTCGCGTTCTCCGAGCGGCGGGTCAGCAGCAGCCCGATCGACCGGCCGACCGTGATGCCGCGGCCGACGACCGCCACATGCGCGCCGTTGATCTCCACGCCGTGGTGGCGCAGCAGCTGGATGATGCCGTAAGGGGTGCACGGCAGGGGGCCGGTCTCGTTCAGCACCAGCCGGCCGAGGTTCGTCGGGTGCAGCCCGTCGGCGTCCTTGGCGGGGTCGATCAGCTCCAGGACGCGGTTGGCGTCGATGCCCTTCGGGAGCGGCAGCTGGACGATGTAGCCCGTGCAGGCGGGGTCCTCGTTGAGCTCCCGTACCACCGCCTCGATCTCCTCCTGGGTGGCGGTCTCGGGCAGGTCGCGCCGGATGGAGGCGATGCCGACCTCGGCGCAGTCGCGGTGCTTGCCCGCGACGTACCACTTGCTGCCGGGGTCCTCGCCGACCAGCACCGTGCCGAGGCCGGGATGGATGCCCTTGGCCTTGAGCGCCTCCACACGGCTGACGAGATCGGACTTGATCGCGGCTGCGGTTGCCTTGCCATCGAGAATCTGGGCGGTCATGACTTCATCCTCCCGGATGTGGGGACGTCGGATCCAATCAGGGGCCGGACGAAGGCCGCACCTCGGGCGCGGGGGTGCGGCCTTCGGCGCCTGCGGCGGGCTCGGTACGGGCGGCTCGGCGCGGACGGCCCAGCGGCTCAGCGCGGACGGCTCAGTGGAAGAAGTGACGCGTACCGGTGAAGTACATGGTCACGCCCGCCTTCCGCGCGGCCTCGATCGCCAGCTCGTCACGTACCGAGCCGCCCGGCTGCACGACGGCCGTGACGCCCGCCTCCAGCAGCACCTCCAGACCGTCCGGGAAGGGGAAGAAGGCGTCGGAGGCCGCGTACGAGCCGCGGGCCCGCTCCTCCCCGGCCCGCTGGACGGCCAGCTTCGAGGAGTCGACGCGGTTGACCTGGCCCATGCCCACGCCGACCGTCGCGCCGTCCTTGGTGAGCAGGATCGCGTTGGACTTCACCGCGCGGCAGGCGCGCCAGGCGAAGGCCAGCTCGGCGAGGCCGTCGGCGTCCAGTGCCTCGCCGGTGGCGAGGGTCCAGTTGGCCGGGTCGTCGCCCTCGGCCTGGAGCCGGTCCTTGGCCTGCACCAGGTCGCCGCCCTCGATCGTGCGGGACTCGCCGCCCGCGGCGGGGGCGTCGGCGCAGCGCAGCACGCGGATGTTCTTCTTACGGGCGAGCGCCTCGACCGCGCCGTCCTCGTACGCCGGGGCCACGATGACCTCGGTGAAGATCTCGGCGACCTGCTCGGCCATGGCGACCGACACCGGCCGGTTGACGGCGATGACGCCGCCGAAGGCCGACAGCGGGTCGCACGCGTGCGCCTTACGGTGCGCCTCGGCGACATCCGCGCCCACCGCGATCCCGCACGGGTTGGCGTGCTTGATGATCGCGACACAGGGCTCGGCGTGGTCGTAGGCGGCCCGCCGGGCGGCCTCGGTGTCGGTGTAGTTGTTGAACGACATCTCCTTGCCGTGCAGCTGCTCCGCCTCCGCGAGCCCCTTACCGCTGCCGTCGGTGTAGAGCGCGGCGGGCTGGTGCGGGTTCTCGCCGTAGCGCAGGACCTGCTTACGGGCGTAGGTGACGCCGATGAAGTCCGGCCAGGGGCCCTCGTCCGCCGCGTAGTCCTCGGCGAACCAGTTGGCCACCGCCACGTCGTAGGCGGCGGTGTGCTGGAACGCCTCGGCCGCCAGCCGCTTGCGCCGCTCGAGGTCGAAGCCACCGTCCGCGACGGCTTTGAGGACGTCGTCGTACCGCTCGGGGTTGACGACCACGGCCACGGACGGGTGGTTCTTGGCGGCGGCGCGGACCATGGACGGGCCGCCGATGTCGATCTGCTCGACGCACTCGTCCGGCGCGGCGCCCGAAGCGACCGTCTCGCGGAACGGGTAGAGGTTGACGATCACCAGCTCGAACGGCTCGACGCCCAGCTCGGCGAGCTGCTCGCGGTGCGAGTCGAGCCGCTGGTCGGCGAGGATGCCCGCGTGGACGCGCGGGTGCAGCGTCTTGACGCGGCCGTCGAGACACTCCGGGAAGCCGGTCAGCTCCTCGACCTTGGTGACCGGGACGCCCGCGGCAGCGATCTTCGCGGCCGTCGAGCCGGTCGAGACGAGCTGGACACCCGCCGCGTGCAGCCCTTGGGCCAGCTCCTCCAGCCCCGTCTTGTCGTAGACGCTGACCAGCGCGCGGCGAATGGGCCGCTTGGTACCTTCGGCGGTCGTCACGGGATCCTTACCTTTCGTCCCTCAATGCGGTAGCCGTTACGGGCCAGACGCCCCACGACCTCGACGAGCAGCGAACGCTCGACTTCCTTGATCCGCTCATGCAGAGCGGACTCGTCGTCCTCGTCCCGGACCTCGACCACGCCCTGGGCGATGATCGGGCCGGTGTCGACCCCGTCGTCGACGAAGTGGACGGTGCAGCCGGTCACCTTCACACCGTGCGCGAGCGCGTCGCGTACGCCATGGGCACCGGGAAAGCTGGGCAGCAGCGCGGGGTGGGTGTTGACGCAGCGGCCGCCGAAGCGGGCGAGGAACTCCTTGCCCAGGATCTTCATGAACCCCGCCGAGACCACCAGGTCCGGCTCGTACGCGGCGGTCGCCTCGGCCAGCGCGCCGTCCCACTCGGCCCGGCTTGCGTGATCCTTCACACGGCAGACGAACGTGGGGATCCCGGCCCGCTCGGCGCGCTCGAGCCCCTCGATGCCCTCGCGGTCGGCGCCGACCGCCACCACCTCGGCGCCGTAGTCGGCCACGCCCTCGGCGGCGATGGCGTCGAGCAGCGCCTGCAGGTTCGTACCGGAGCCGGAGACGAGAACGACAAGGCGGGCGGGGCGCCCGGGACGGGCGGAGGGGGGCGGGGAGGCCACGACGGGGATCTTTCTCGCGGGCGATGCTGCCGTTTGTGTGGTCGTACAAGGTCGCGGACTCATGAATTCCGGGGAACTCTACGAAGCCGCCGACCGTCAGCAACGATACCGGCACACGAAGCGGCCCCCAGGGGACGGGGGCGGGCACGGGAGGTAGCGTCTGGACTGCGAATCCATTTGATGCCGTGGGAACGACCGTCGCGCCCGCGCCGCCAGGCCGTACGGCACCGTCTACTACGGCCGGGTGTGCAGGACGACGACACAAGGGGAAGACACATTCCACATGCCGGACCGACGCCGCCGCGCGGCTCATCGCCTCACTCCGTCCCCCGCCTCCACCGGGGGGCGGCGATGAGGCGCGCCCGCATGTCGCGTACGACGCCGCTGCTGCGGGAGCAGCAGTCGCCGTCCTCCTCCCCCGCCTCCTCCCCCGCCTCCTCCGGAGGCTCTTCCCCTGACCGGCACGAAGGCCGGCACGAGGACAATCCGTTCGCTCCTCCGCCGGAGGGCAGGCCGGACCAGCCCTGGCAGCCCCGGCAGCGGCCGGAGGACGGAAGCGAGAACGAGAACCAGAACCAGAACGGGAACGGCGAGAGCGGCCAGGACGGCGAGAACGGCGGGCAGCCACAGCCCCCGGCCTGGGGCAGCCAGTGGAGCAGCCGCCAGCCCGGCCGCCAGGGCGGCGGCTTCGGCACCGGCCCCGGCGCCAACCGCCCGTCCGGCCCCGGTGGCCAGGGCGGCCCCGGCGGCCCGCGCTGGGACCCCAACGACCCGGCCCAGCGGCGCGCCCGGTACGCACTGCTCTCGGGCATGTGGGCGTTCTTCTTCGCGCTCTTCAGCCTGCCGCAGATCGCACTGCTGCTCGGTGTACTGGCCCTGTACTGGGGAGTCAGCTCGCTGCGGGCCAAGGCCAGGCCACGGCGGGCGGCCTCGCCCGCGGCCGCCGCGCTGAACGCTCCTCCCCCGCCCCCCGGCGCCACCGCGGCCCAGCTGCCCGCGCCCGGCACCGGCGCCTCGAAGCCGCAGGCGACGGCGGCGGTCAGCGGTCTGGTGACGGGCGGGCTCGCGCTGGCCATCGTGGCGGCGACGTTCAGCTTCCAGGTCGCCTACAGCGACTACTACACCTGTGTGGACGACGCCCTCACCCAGACCTCCCGCCACGACTGCGAGACCCTGCTCCCGAAGCAGCTCCGCCCGCTGCTCAGCACGCAGGACTGACGGCGGCCCGGGGCTCCGAGGCGTCTGAGAGGCGCCCACGGGCACGTACGGCGCCTCTTTACGCGGTCGGCGCGCCCGAAGGCGGCGTGCCGTCGGTTCCGACCGCGTCCGGCACCTCAGGCCGCTCGGCCCGCCCGGCCGCCCCTGGCCCGCCGGCCGCTCCGGACTTCCTCCGCACCAGCCGGCGCCTGGGCCGCGCCGCCGCCTCCCCGGCGCTCGGGGTGCCCGCGGCGGTGGCGAGCTCGGCCATCGCGCCCACACCGCTCTCCCGGCCCGTCCCGGTACCCGCTTCCCGGCCCGGCTTCCGCTTCCGCTTCCGCTTACGGCCCGCCGTGGACCCAGGGCGCAGCCACTGCCACCACGGCTCGGCCATGGCCTCCCGCAGCTCGGCGGCCTCCATGGGCGACACCACCGGCTGGGCCGCCCGAGCCTCCGCTGTGGCCGCCTCACGGGCCGCCCGAGCCTCCGCTGTGGCCGCCTCACGGGCCGCCCGTACCGCCCGGGCCGCCGTACGGGCCTGTGCGCGCCGCTCCCGGCTCGTGGCGCGTGCCGCCTTCCATTCACCCCAGCTCGACCTCGTGGGGACGTACAGCCGGTACCAGCGCAGCACCATCGCGCCGGGCACCCCGATCATCCCCGTCCAGACCAGTGTGACCATGCCCGTGCGCCACCAGCTCGGGCCGAGGTCCGCGAGGATGCCCACGCCCAGCGCCCCGCCCGACACCCCGGCCAGCACCGCCATCGCCGCCGCGCAGCCGAGCGCCGCCAGCGCGGCGAGCAGCAGGGTCTCGCCCCAGCCCCACGGGCGCCGGGTGTCGCCCTTGCCCGGCCGCCGCGCCGCCGCGATCCCGATGAACCAGGCCACCGACGCCCCTGCCGCGATCCCGGTCAGCCAGCTCAGCGGTTCGCCCTCCCCTTCCGAGGGCAGCGCCGCGACCAGCGGGAAGTGCGGCAGCTGGGGGTACGAGGTGATCCCGAGCGGTGCGACCACACTGCCGCCGCCGACCGTGAATCCGGCGCCGACCCCGTACGCGGCGCCCCAGACGATGGCGTTCGGCAGCAGTGCCAGGCTCACCATCAGCACCGCGAACCGCCCCGACCACACGTTGCTGAGCTGGAAGAAAGCCACCTGTACGCTGCCAGCGTGGCTCAGCATCGAGCTCGCCGTGAGCAGCGCGCCGCTGCCCAGCAGCACCACGAGCCCGCTCGCTCCGGCCCGGAGCGCGGCGGTCAGCCTGCGGCGCCGGCACCAGCTCCGTCCGCCCAGCGACGACACCACGCGTACGGTCCATCCGGCGCCGGGAATCCGGCGCAGCCCCCGCGTCACCGGCCCGGGCAGCCGCACCGGGAACCGTCCGTCGGCCACCCACACCCCGACGGCGGCGACGGCACCGGCGACGAGCGGCAGACGCAGCAGGGCGCTGAGCGGGGCGACGTGCAGCGGCCCGGACGAGGCGTACAGCACCGCCGCCATGCCGACCAGCAGATAGCCGCCGGTCACCCAGCCGAAGGCGACGCGCGGATCGACGACGGACTCCTCGGGCACCCACTGCCCCTCGCCCTCGGCGGGCTCCTCCTGGTAGACGGCGTGCTGCGCGGCCCGGTAGAGGAGCCAGCACGGCAGCGCGCTGATCAGCAGCGGGGTGAGGCCCACGGGCGCCGTGTGCCCGGAGAGCGTCTCGGTCCGTACGAGATCGGCGCCATGGCCGAGAAGCCACAGGTCGGCGGCGACGTGCAGGGCGCCGTCGGGGCTGCTCTCGGGCGACGAGGAGGTGATCCACAACAGCAGCACGACGACGGCGAGCGTGCTGAGACCGAGCCCCGCGGCCACCACGCCGCCGAGGAACGCCTCCCTGGCGACGGAGGGGCGCTGGAGCGCGGAGCGGCCACGCGAGGACACCAACGGGCTGCGATCGGTCGTTTGCGTCACGTAACCAATGCTGCCAATAACAGCCGTTTCATCCCTACATCAAGCAATTGGTCGCGTGTCGCCGGTAATGCGCTTATGCGTCTTTTATGCACAAAGCGTTGGCCCGCACCACCTCGCGGTGGTACGGGCCCGCACTTCTACGGTGTGGCGATGTCAGCCGGCCAGCGCGGCGCGCGCGAGGCGGGCGGTCTCGGACGGGGTCTTGCCGACCTTCACGCCCGCGGCCTCCAGGGCCTCCTTCTTCGCCTGCGCGGTACCGGAGGAACCGGACACGATGGCACCCGCGTGGCCCATCGTCTTGCCCTCGGGCGCGGTGAAGCCCGCCACATAGCCGACGACCGGCTTGGTGACATTGGCCTTGATGAAGTCCGCGGCCCGCTCCTCGGCGTCGCCGCCGATCTCGCCGATCATCACGATCAGGTCGGTGTCGGGGTCGGCCTCGAAGGCGGCCAGGGCGTCGATGTGGGTGGTGCCGATGATCGGGTCACCGCCGATGCCGACGCAGGACGAGAAGCCGATGTCCCGCAGCTCGTACATCATCTGGTAGGTCAGCGTGCCGGACTTCGACACCAGACCGATGCGGCCGGGCTTGGTGATGTCGGACGGGATGATGCCCGCGTTCGACTGACTCGGCGTGATCAGACCCGGGCAGTTCGGGCCGATGATGCGAGTCTTGTTGCCCTTCTTGCCCGCGTAGGCCCAGAAGTTGGCCGAGTCGTGGACCGCGATGCCCTCGGTGATCACGACGGCGAGCGGGATCTCGGCGTCGATCGCCTCGATGACCGCGTCCTTGGTGAACTTCTCCGGGACGAAGATGACCGTGACGTCGGCGCCGGTGGCCTCGATGGCTTCCTTCACGGTGCCGAAGACCGGGATCTCGGAGCCGTCGAAGTCAACGCTGGTGCCGGCCTTGCGCGGGTTCACGCCGCCGACGATGTTGGTGCCCGAGGCGAGCATCCGACGGGTGTGCTTCTGACCCTCGGACCCGGTCATCCCCTGGACGATGACCTTGCTTTCCTTGGTGAGGAAGATAGCCATGGTTTCTGGTGTCCTCGTCCCTTACTTCGCAGCCAGCTCGGCGGCACGCTCGGCCGCGCCGTCCATGGTGTCCACCTGCTGAACGAGCGGGTGGTTGGCGTCGGTCAGGATCTTGCGACCCAGCTCCGCGTTGTTGCCGTCGAGGCGCACGACCAGCGGCTTGGTGACGTCCTCGCCCTTGGACTTCAGCAGCTCAAGGGCCTGAACGATGCCGTTGGCCACGGCGTCGCAAGCGGTGATGCCACCGAAGACGTTGACGAAGACGGACTTGACGTCCGGGTCGCCGAGGATGATCTCGAGACCGTTGGCCATCACCTCGGCGGAGGCGCCACCACCGATGTCGAGGAAGTTGGCGGGCTTCACGCCGCCGTGGTTCTCACCGGCGTACGCGACGACGTCGAGGGTCGACATGACCAGACCCGCGCCGTTGCCGATGATGCCGACCTCGCCGTCGAGCTTGACGTAGTTGAGGCCCTTGGCCTTGGCGGCCGCCTCGAGGGGGTTGGCCGCGGCCTTGTCCTCGAGCGCCTCGTGCTCCGGCTGGCGGAAGGCCGCGTTCTCGTCCAGGGAGACCTTGCCGTCCAGCGCGATGATCTTGCCGTCGCCGGTCTTGACCAGCGGGTTCACCTCGACGAGGAGGGCGTCTTCCTTGATGAAGACGGTCCACAGCTGCTGCAGCACGTCGGCAATCTGGCCGGCGATGTCGGCCGGGAACTTCGCGGCGGCGACGATCTCGGCGGCCTTCTCTGCGGTCACGCCCTCGATGGCGTCCACCGGGATCTTGGCGAGCGCCTCGGGGTTCTCCTCCGCGACGACCTCGATCTCCACGCCGCCCTCGACGGACGCCATGGCGAGGAAGGTGCGGTTGGTGCGGTCCAGCAGGAAGGAGACGTAGTACTCCTCCTTGATGTCCGCGGTCTCGGCGAGCATCACCTTGTGGACCGTGTGGCCCTTGATGTCCATGCCCAGGATCTGGGTCGCCTTCTCCACGGCGTCGGCCGGGTCGGAGGCCAGCTTGACGCCGCCCGCCTTACCGCGGCCACCGACCTTGACCTGCGCCTTGACGACCGCGCGGCCGCCCAGTCGCTCGGCCACCTCGCGCGCCGCCTCAGGCGTGTCGATGACTTCACCGGCCAGCACCGGTACACCGTGCTTGGCGAAGAGGTCCCTCGCCTGGTACTCGAACAGGTCCACGCGCGTCCGTCCCTTTTCCATGGATATCGCGGTCGTTATCTGCGCGGGCGTGCCGCGGTGGCAGCGTGAGGACGCGATCTGTAACGAGGGCGGCACACGTGCGCCGGGTACGCGGCATGTCCGTCTCGCAGGTTATCCCCGCTGGCCGTGCGTCCCTAAATCGCAGATCACACTGGAGCGGTGATTACGGTCACAGATCGCGACCGTACACACCTATCTCCATTCTCCATACGGCGACCGGGCAGCCCGCTCCTCACCGAGGACTGCCCGGTCAGCGAAACCACTGGCTACCGCCGTATTGCCGCGGTGACGATCAGACGGCCGGAGACGATCAGACGGCCGGAAGGGCGCCCGGAGCGGTCGGCAGGCCGACCGGAACGGTCGGGAGGCCAGCCGGAACGGTCGGGAGGCCAGCCGGAACGGTCGGCAGGTCCGCCGGAACGGTCGGCGCCTCGGTCAGGCCATGGCTCGGCGCGAAGCCGTCATGGCCGGCGCCGCCTGCCTCGCCGAGGCCGACGTCGGGCAGTCGCACCGGCAGGCGGTCGCCCGCGGTGTGCCTGACCAGGTCGCCGACCGGCTCGGTGATCTTGGGCGGCGCAACCTCCTGGTCACTGACGCATCGCCAGGTCCGGTATCGGCAGTTGGCGCCGCTCGATCGCCGCCGCCATCACCTCCGGGAAGAGATCGGGGGTGCAGGCGAAGGCGGGCGCGCCCAGCGCGGCGAGCGCCGCCGCGTGTTCGCGGTCGTAACTCGGCGCCCCCTCGTCGGACAGCGCGAGCAGCGCCACGAACTGCACACCCGACGCCTTCATCGCCGCGACCCGCCCCAGCATCTCGTCGCGTATACCGCCCTCGTAGAGGTCGCTGATGAGGACGACGACGGTGTCGGCGGGCCGGGCGATCTGCGACTGGCAGTACGCCAGCGCGCGGCTGATGTCGGTGCCGCCGCCGAGCTGGGTGCCGAAGAGGACGTCCACCGGATCGTCCAGCTGGTCGGTGAGGTCCACGACGGAGGTGTCGAAGACGACGAGCCGGGTGGCGATGGAGTGCATGGAGGCGAGCACGGCGCCGAAGACGGAAGCGTAGACGACGGACGCGGCCATCGACCCCGACTGGTCGATGCACAGGATGACGTCCTTCTTCACACCGCGCGCCGCGCGCCCGTATCCGATCAGCCGCTCGGGGACGACCGTCTTGTGCTCGGGGAGATAGTTCTTGAGGTTGGCCCGGATGGTGCGGTCCCAGTCGATGTCCCGGTGGCGCGGGCGGCTGATCCGGGCCGAGCGGTCGAGCGCGCCCGTAAGGGTCGCGCGGGTGCGAGTCGCCAGCCGCTTCTCCAGATCCTCGACGACCTTGCGGACGACGGCCCGCGCCGTGGTCTTGGTCGTCTCCGGCATCGCCTTGTTGAGGGACAGCAGGGTGCCGACGAGATGAACATCCGCCTCCACGGCCTCCAGCATCTCCGGCTCCAGCAGCAGGGCGGACAGCCCGAGGCGGTCGATGGCGTCACGTTGCATGACCTGGACGACGGAGGTGGGGAAGTACGTACGGATGTCGCCGAGCCAGCGGGCCACTTGGGGCGCTGAGCCGCCGAGCCCGCCGGAGCGCCGGCCGTCGGCCGCGGCGCCGGTGCCGCTGCCAGGGCGGCCGGCGGCCACGCCCGTGCCGCCGGGGCCGTGCCCGCCCCGGGCCCCGTAGAGCGCCTCGAGCGTACGGTCCATGGCGGCGTCGGCCCCGTTCAGCCCGTGTCCGGTGCCGTCGGCCCCCTGTCCGCCGAGGACCAGCCGCCAGCGGCGCAGCCGCTCGTTCTCACCGTCTGTCATGGGGCTGCCTCCGTCGTCTCGTTCTCCGTCGTGTCGCTGTGCGTCGTGTCGCTGTCGAGGCCGAGCAGAGGGCGCACCGTCGGGACGACGGCCGCCGCGCGGTCGGGGTCGAGCCCGGGGCCGAAGCCGGGCGCGGCGGGCGCCGCCGGGCCGCCCCGCGCATGCGGGTCGCCCGCCGCAAGGCCCCGGCGGACCAGCTCGCCCAGGGTGCGGCGCACGCCCGTGTCGTACGCGGAGAACGTGCGCCGCAGCAGGGGCAGGACGTCCGTGAACGCCTCCGGGGGTACGACGGTGAGCCAGCCGTCGACCAGGCCGAGCAGCCGTTCGTCATGGACGAGCAGCATTCCGCCGCCCGCCCCGCCGCCGACGAACCCCTCGATCCAGGAAGCCGCTTCGGCCGGCTGGGTGCCGGGCGAGAGCGCGAGCCCCATCAGCAGGGCGGCCTCGTCCTCCGCGAGCCGGCCGTCGTCCAGCAGCAGCCGCGCGGCCCGGCCCCGGATCAGCCCCGGGGTGGCGGGGGTGCCGTCCCGCCCGGCGAGGCCGCGCAGCACGGCGGCCCAGCGTGCCCGCAGCCCGCTGTCGTCACCCCTCGCCCCCGCGCCCGCCCCTGCGCTCGTCGTCCCTGCTGCGCCCGCCCCTGCTGTCTCCGACAGGAGCCCGATCGCCTGGTGCACGGCCTCCATATGGCCGCGCATTTCGGCGGCGCCGTCGGCGTCGAGGCCGACACAGGCGGGCGGCAGCCCCACCAGAATCCGCTCCGCCAGCCCTACCGCGACCTCGCCGAGCGCGACGATGTCGGTGCCGCGTACGTCCCCGTACCGCACCGAACGCACCAGCGCGGGCAGGGCCTGGGCGAGATGTCCGACGTCCGTGTCGAGCGCGGCCCGGTCGGCGAGCGCCCGCATCACCACGGGCAGGGCCGCCGGGAGCGCGGCGAGCAGACAGCGCTCGGCGAGCTCCGTCACCTCGGCGAGGCCCGTGGCGCTCCGCGCCTCGGTCTCCGCCTTGGCCGTGGCCGCCGACAGCACGGTCGTCCCCCACACCCCCGCCTCGGCGACCCGCACCGACAACTCCGGCTCCCAGCACAGCCGCCAGGTCTCCCGGAAGGTGCCGGTGCTGCCGCGCGAGACGGCCGGGGTGCCCCAGTCGACGCCGAGCAGCCGCAGCCGGTGCAGCAGCCGGCTGCGCCCGGCGTCCATCTCCTTCCGCAGATCCAGCTCCAGCTCGCGGTCCAGCGCCTCGGGCTTGAGCCGCAGCGAGCGCTGCGTTCGGATCAGATCCCGCTGGAGCGGCACCGCCGGGGCCGACTCCGGCACCTCGCCGAGCACATCCCCGACCACCAGCCGGTCCTGCACCAGCGCGATCGGCACCTCGGAGCCCTCGCACATCGCCGCCCGCACGGCGTCCGTGGTCTCGGCCAGCCCGGCGAGCGGACGCCCGCGCACGGCCGCCAGCGTTTCTGCGAGCCGTACCGCCTCGATCACATGCGCCGACGACACCGCGAAGTCCTCGTCCCGCAGCAATCCGGCGACCTTGGTCATCCACCGCTCCAGCGGCCGGTCCGGCGCGTGGAAGAGATGGCTGTACCACCCGGGGGAGGCGATCCCCGCCCCGTAACCGCTGTGCCGCGCCAGCCGACGATGCGTCCACGGCACCCAGCTGATCTCCGCCTTGACCTTCGGCAGCCCCTTCAGCAGCTTCCGATCGGCGGTCACGGTCGTCCGCTCGGCCAGCGCCGGCACATGCCAGGCCCCACAGACGACGGCGACCTCCTCCCCGAACTCCCGCCGCGCCTCCCGCAACCGAAGCCGCATATGGGCCTCGCGCACGGCATCCTCCTCATGCCCGCCGTCCCCGTACTCCCTTCGGATGGCGGCCATGGCTTCGCCGACGGCGACGAAGGGCCCCGTGGCACGAGCGCCGGTCTCGGGCCCGGGGCCGGGCCCGAGCCCCCGATGCTCGACGACGTCCTCCCACCACCGCTCCGGATCGTCATACCCGGCCGTCTCGGCGAGCACGGCAAGAGGATCGACCCGCAGCCGCTCGCCGGTCGGCGGCGGGGACGGGGACGACGGGGACTGGGACGGGGGCGGGGACGGGTCGGCCGGGGCCTCCTTGGCCGACATCGCCAGCGAGTTCGCCGCCGGGAGGTCGATGAACCGTACGGGGACGTCGTGCGCCAGCGCCCACTGGATGGCCGCCCACTCCGGCGAGAACCCGGCCAACGGCCAGAACCCGGCCCGCCCCGGGTCGTCCGCCGCGTGCGCGAGCAGCGCGACGGGCGGCCGCATGCCGTCCTCGGCGGCGAGATGCACGATCGCGTCCGCCTCGGGCGGCCCCTCGATGAGCACGACCCGGGGCACACACTCGTCCAACGCGGCCCGCACGGCCCGCGCGGACCCAGGCCCGTGATGCCGCACCCCCAACAACAACGGCCACACCGCCGCCACGTCCCCGACCTGGGGGGACGCCGCGTCCCGCCCCTCACCGCTGCCCGACGCGGCCAGTCCGGCCACGGCCGCCCCCCGCGCGGTCGTGGCCGGACTCGCCGCGTCGGCCCCCCGTACGGGGACGGGCGCGGTCGCGGCTGAACTCCGTGGGCCGGCCCCCGGCCCCAGGGCCGGCACCGCGCCGGGCAGGGTGGCGGCCCGCCCGCGCGGGCCGCCCTTCACGCGGTCACCTCTCGGCACGCACGGTAGAAGTCCTTCCAGCCGTCGCGCTCGCGGACGACCGCCTCCAGGTATTCCTGCCAGATGACGCGGTCGGTCGCCGGGTCGCGGACGACCGCGCCCAGGATGCCCGCCGCCACGTCGCCGGCCCGTAGGACGCCGTCGCCGAAGTGGGCGGCGAGGGCGAGGCCGCTGGTGACGACGGAGATGGCCTCGGCCGTCGAGAGTGTGCCCGAGGGCGACTTGAGCTTGGTGCGGCCGTCGCCCGTCACCCCGTCCCGCAGTTCGCGGAAGACGGTGACCACGCGGCGGATCTCGTCGACGCCCTCCGGGACCTCGGGGAGGTCCAGCGAGCGGCCGATCTGGGCGACGCGCCGGGAGACGATGTCGACCTCGGCCTCGGGGGTCGCGGGCAGCGGCAGGACGACCGTGTTGAAGCGGCGGCGCAGGGCGCTGGAGAGTTCGTTGACCCCGCGGTCGCGGTCGTTGGCGGTCGCGATCAGGTTGAAGCCGCGGACCGCCTGGACCTCCTCCCCCAGCTCCGGGATGGGCAGCGTCTTCTCGGACAGGACGGTGATCAGCGTGTCCTGCACATCGGCGGGGATACGGGTCAGCTCCTCGACGCGCGCGGTCATGCCGTTGGCCATCGCCCGCATCACCGGGCTCGGCACGAGCGCGTCGCGGCTCGGGCCGTGGGCGAGGAGCTGGGCGTAGTTCCAGCCGTATCGGATGGCCTCCTCGGGCGTGCCGGCGGTGCCTTGGACCAGCAGCGTCGAGTCGCCGCTGACCGCCGCCGCCAGATGCTCGGAGACCCAGGTCTTGGCCGTGCCGGGCACGCCGAGCAGCAGCAGGGCGCGGTCGGTCGCCAGCGTGGTGATGGCGACTTCGACGATGCGGCGCGGGCCCACGTACTTGGGCGTGATCACGGTGCCGTCGGGCAGCGCGCCGCCGAGCAGATACGTGGCGACCGCCCACGGGGACAGCCGCCACCGCGCGGGGCGCGGGCGGTCGTCGGCGGCGGCCAGCGCGCGCAGTTCGTCGGCGAAGGCATCCTCCGCGTGTGGCCGCAGAGGTTCGTTGGCCTCGTTCGCGGCCTCGTTGATTCCGGTGGATTCGGTTCCGGGCACAGTGACGGTCACAGCTCCCCCACGACTCGTTTCTCGCTCCGTTTCCGGACGCTCAATCCACCCTGCACCACCCCACTGACAATCGGCCCCGGCCCAACAAACCCCCAGGTCAAGGCGATTGTCAGTGGGGCCCCGTACCGTCGCAGACATGAATCCGCAGGGGGAACGCTGGACGGCGGAGCAGGTGCTGGCCCTGGCTCCTGACGCCGCTTCGCGCAAGGCGGGCGGCAAGCTCGCCTCGGCCGGGCCGTGGTCGGGCACGGGGGCATACGGCCAAGGGATGTGGGGGCTGTGTTCGGGCAGCGGCAGCAAGCCGTACCAGACGGTCGTGGATCTGAACGGGCCCGGTTATCGGTGCAGTTGTCCGAGCCGGAAGTTCCCGTGCAAGCACGCGCTGGGCCTGCTGCTTCTGTGGGCGTCGGGGGACGGGGCCGTGCCACGGAGCGGGGAGCCGCCGGAGTGGGCCGAGCAGTGGCTGAGCGGGCGGCGCGAGCGCGCGGAGCAGGCGGCGGCCGGGCGCGCGGGGACGGGCGCGGGCGCGCGGAAAGGTGAGGGCGGGGGCGCCGCCGACCCGGAGGCGGCCCGCCGCCGCGCCGAGCGGCGCGCCCAGCGCATCGCCGCGGGCGCCTCGGAGTTGGAGCGGCGTCTGGCGGATCTGCTGCGCGACGGTCTGGCCACGGCGGACCGCGCCGGATACGGGGCGTGGGACGAGACGGCGGCCCGTATGGTCGACGCCCAGGCACCGGGGCTTGAGGCGCGGGTGCGGGAGTTGGGCGCGATGCCGTCGTCGGGGGCGGGCTGGCCGGCCCGGCTGCTGGAGGAGTGCGCGCTGGCGCACCTCCTCAACCAGGGCTTCCTCCATATGGACCGGCTGCCGGAGAAGCTGGCCGCCACCACGCGCTCGCGGGTGGGCGTCACGGTGCCGGTGGCCGAGCTGCTGGCGTCCGGCGAGGCGATCCGGGACCGCTGGTTGGTCCTGGGCCGGCAGGACGGGACGGACGGCAAGCTGACCACCCGCCGCGTCTGGCTGCGCGGTGAGCGCACGGGCGGTATGGCGCTGCTGTTGTCCTTCGGCGCGGCGGGCCAGTCCCCGGAGCCGGCCCTGCCCACGGGGCTGGTGCTGGAGGCGGACCTCACGTACTACCCGGGGGCGCGCCCGCTGCGCGCCGCCCTCGCCTCCCGGTACGGGGATGACCCGGCCCCCTCGGCGGCGGCGTCGGGGGCACCGGCCGGAGGTGGCGTGGAGGAGGCCCTTGCCAGGTACGGGGCGGCCCTCAGCGAGGATCCGTGGCTGGACGGCTGGCCGGTGGTGCTCTCCGATGTGGTCCCGATCCCCGGAGACGAGGGCTGGCAGCTGGCGAATGTACGGAGTGGGGTGGCGCTGCCCGTCGATCCGCGCTGCGTGGGGCGTACGAATCTCTGGCAGCTGATGGCGATATCGGGCGGTGGCCCGGTCACCGTCTTCGGGGAGTGCGGCCACCGTGGCTTCTCGCCCCTCACCACCTGGGACCCGGGCCCGGTCCCGCTCACCGCAACGACATCGCAGGGAGGCCCGCATTGAACGGCACCGCATCCCCCTCCGCGTCGGTACCCGCCTCCGCGTCCTGGGACGATCTCGTCGCCGCCGCGCTGCTCGGCACCGAGCGCCGTACGCCGCCCGTCACCCCGCGCCCCGGGCAGGACGCGCCGTCCGCACTGCTGGACGCCGCCGCGCTCAGCACCGTGCGGCGGCGGGCCGGGCTGCGGCCCGCCCCGGCCCGGCCGGTGCCCGACCGGGCGCCGGTGGATCCGCGTCCGGGCCTGCCCCTGGCTGCCCGGAGCAGGCTGGCGATGCTGCTGGCGGACCGTTCGGCCCCGGGGCGCGGCGGTCCGCGCTCGGCGCCCGACCTCGCCGAGCTGTTGCCGCAGTGGCTCACGCTGGCCAACGAGCACGGCTATGGCGTGCCCGACGCACTGCTCCCGGCGCTTCTCGACGCGGCCCGCGCCCGTACGGATCTTAGGCCCGAGGCGCTGACGCTGGGCGGGCCGCGGGCGCTGTGGCTGGCCCGGCTCAATCCGGACTGGAAGTTCGCGCTGCGCGGTGGGGCGGGGCGCGGCGCGGGACCGGCTCCGCTCACCGCACCGGCCGACTCCGCCGACCCCGCCCCCGCCAACGTGCAGCGGCTGTGGGAGGAGGGGCTGTTCGCCGAGCGGGTGTCACTGCTGACGGCGGCGCGCCACCACGACCCGGCGGCCGGTCTCGCCCTGCTCAGCGGCACCTGGTCGACCGAGCGGGCCGAGGACCGGCTGATGTTCCTGGACTCGCTGCGCGACGATCTCTCCCCCTCCGACGAGGAGTTTCTTGAGCAGGCGCTGTCCGACCGCAGCCGGAATGTGCGGGCGACGGCCGCCGAGTTGCTCTCCGCGCTGCCGGGCTCCGCGCTCGCCGCGCGCATGGCCGAGCGGTCGCGGGGCTGTGTGTCCCTGACCGGCGACGGACAGATCGCCGTCCAGGCACCGGCCGCATGCGACAGCGGGATGGAGCGCGACGGCATCGTGGCCAAGCCGCCCTCGGGCCGGGGGGAACGGTCGTGGTGGATGGGTCAGTTGGTGGAGGCGACGCCGCTGGACCGCTGGTCCGAGTGGTTCGGCGGGCGCGGCCCCGCCGAGATCGTGACGCTGCCCGTCGCGGACGGCTGGCGGGCGGATCTGCACGCGGCCTGGTGCCGGGCGGCCGTACGGCAGAGAAGCGCGCCGTGGTCCCGTGCGCTTCTCGGCACCCCGGCGGTGGCCCCTGCCTCTGTCTCGGGCGACGCGCCCCCGGCCGCATGGCGGGACCCGGCAAAGCTGCTGTCGGCGCTGCCGGCCGGGGAACGGGCGGAGTGGGTGGCCGAGTTCATCGCGTCCCATGGGCTCTCGGATGCGTTTCGGCTGCTGGGGGTGTGTGCGGTGCCGTGGGCCGAGCCGCTCGGCCGGGCCGTAGTCGACGCGCTCGACATCGCGCGGGACGCGGGCAGCTATCCATGGAGCTTCAGCGGGGTGATGGGGCTGGCCGAGCGCTGTCTGGATCCGGGGCAGGCGGATCGGCTGGAGGTGCTGACGGCGATCCCGGATGAGGCGGAGGGAGCGGCGCCGGGGGCCGGAGGGTATTGGGCGGAGGCGTTCCAGCGGCTGGTGGAGACGCTGCGGTTGAGGGCGACGATGCGAGCCGAACTCGCGCCGCCGGACTGACCCTCCGCCGGGGCAGTACCCCCAGGGTCAGGCCGCCACGGGGCGGACGTTCTGCCGGACCCAGTCGACGATGGAGGTCGTCGTGGCGCCGGGGGTGAAGATCTCCGCTACGCCCTGCTCCTTGAGCGGGGGAATGTCCGCCTCGGGGATGATGCCGCCGCCGAAGACCTTGATGTCCTGCGCCTCGCGCTCCCGCAACAGCTCCAGCACCTTCGCGAAGAGCGTCATATGGGCGCCGGACAGGATCGACAGCCCGATCGCGTCGGCGTCCTCCTGGATCGCGGTGTCGACGATCTGCTCGGGCGTCTGGTGCAGCCCGGTGTAGATGACCTCCATGCCCGCGTCGCGCAGCGCCCGCGCGATCACCTTCGCCCCGCGGTCATGGCCGTCGAGCCCCGGCTTCGCCACCACCACCCGGATCGGACCGGTCACACCCATCACTGCCTCCAAGCCCCATGCCCTGGCGTGCCCTCGCGCGCACCGGCGTGAACGAACGTTATCTCCAGCATCCCTTACCCGGCAGTTTCGCGGCGCGCAGCGAGGGGGAAATCACACGTGGGACACGTTCGCCATCGGCCGCACCCGCATCCGCATCGAGCCGCACACGCACATCCGCATGGGTCGGGCCGGCCACCAGGGGAGCCGCAGCGGGGACCGTCGCACCGCGTCGCGCCGCCATGAGTCGCTTGGCGCCGCGGTGCGACGGTGCGGTCATGAGGCCAGATCACCATGACCGGGGCCGGGCCACGGTTGCCCGTGAGGGCATGCGGGGGACAGAGCCGCCTCCCGTGCGCCGTTCAGGAGGTCGGCCGTCATGGGCCTCGTACGGATCCGGGCCATCGCCCTCGATCTGGCGATTCTCGCCGGGCATCTGCTGCTCTATCCGACCGGGCTGTGGCAGGAGCGCCCGCCCGCCCCGCCGCCGCCCGGTGCGGCGGCGCGGCTGCCCACCGAGGGCCGGGCCCGCCGACCGGTGCTGCTCCTCCACGGTTTCATCGACAACCGCTCCGTCTTCGTCCTGCTGCGCCGCTCCCTCGGCCGCCATGGCCGTCAGCATGTGGAGGCGCTCAACCACTCGCCCCTCACCTGCGACATCCGCACCGCCGCCGCCCTCCTCGGCCGCCATGTCGAGGAGGTCTGCGCGCGCACCGGCCACAGCACGGTGGATATCGTCGGGCACAGCCTGGGCGGTCTGATCGCCCGCTATTACGTCCAGCGGCTCGGCGGCGACGCCCGCGTCCACACCCTGGTGACGCTCGGGACACCGCACGCGGGCACCCGGGTCGCGCCGCTGTTGTCCGCACATCCGCTCGTGCGTCAGATGTGCCCGAACTCGGATGTGATAGCGGAATTGCGGCAGCCTGCCCCCGATTGCCGTACGCGCTTCATCTCTTTCTGGAGCGATGTGGATCAGTTGATGATCCCGGCGGAGGTGGCCCGGATAGACCATCCGGATGTGATCGCGCGCAACATCCGCGTCAACGGAATCGGGCATCTCGCCCTGCCGGTGCATTCCGCCGTCGCCACCGGGGTCCGCGAGGCGCTGGACGCCGCCGACGAGGCACCGAATGGCGCCTTCGACGCCTTCTCGGTCGCCTGACGAGGCCGAAAATTGCCGAACATCAATCGAACGCCCGGCCAAGGACGTGCGTACAGTCAACCGAAAGACGGCCAAATGCCCTTGTCGGCGATGCTCAAAACTTGCTGAAGATTGTCGCTGGCGCTTACCGCCGGGTACAGTCACCGCTAATTCTCCTGCAGCCGAGGCGAAAGAGAAGTTGGTTGGTGGTGAACGACCGTCACCCGTCGGGGATCTCCCCCTCGACTGTCCCCGCTCAAGACGCCTCGTATTCGTATGACGCGGCATATGGTCTGCAGCAGGACGCAGCGCATGGCTACGGCGGGTACGACGGCTACTCCACCGGCAGCTTCGACCAGCTCGGCCCCGCCTACGGCGACGGCGATCCGCTCTTCGGCGCGCTCCCCGGCAGCTACGACGGCGGGCACAGCGGTCAGTACGACGCCTCGCAGTGGACCGCGCCCGGTCAGTACGACACCGGCCAGCACCACACCGGTCAGTACGACACCGGCGCCTACGACACCACCGCGATGTGGGCCGCCTCCGGCTATCAGCTGCCCACGGACATCCCGGCCCAGCGGGACGCCGAGACCGGAGCCCAGTGGGACATCGGCGCCTGGGACGCAAACGCCACCGGCCAGTGGAACACCGGCACCGGCTACGAGACGTACGAGCAACACGAGGCATACGAGCAGCCCGAGACGTACGACGCCTCGGGCGCCGACACCGGCCAGACCCAGTTCTGGGACACCTCGGCCTATGCGACCGTCGATGGGTCGCGGTACGAGCAGCCAGGGTTCGAGCACACCCGGATCGACCAGCCCGCCTTCGACCAACCCGCCTTCGACGAGGCCGCGCTCGATCAGGCCGCCCTGGCACAGGCCGCCCTGGCACAGGCCCAGACGGCCACCTTCGACTTCTCCGACCTCGAGGACAAGCCGGCCGCGCCCGAAGCCGAACCTGAACCCGGGGCGGCGGCCGAGCACGAGCAGCCCGCGCCCGCCCCCCGCCGGGACGGCAGCCGCGGCCGCCGCCGCACCACGTCATCGCGCGCCACCTCTTCCCGCACCACCACACCGCGCCCCCGCCGCTCCGCGCTCCTCACCGTCGCCGTCCCGTCCGTCTGCGCGCTGGGCGTCACCGCCGTGGCCGCCGCCTCCGTGAGCGGCATCGGCAGCGACACGAAGGACAACACGACCACGCAGGCGGCCGCCGACACCGCCGCGGCACCGGTCAAGCCCTCCACCGCCACCGCCACCGCCGCCAACAGCAAGCTGGACTCCCAGCTCGCCGGGGTCAGCGAGGGCGCCGACGACTTCCGGGACCGGGCCAGCCGTACCCAGGAGCGGATCGACCTTCAGGCGCGCCAGGCCGCCGAGAAGAAGCGGAGGATCCAGGAGGCGGTGCGCAAGGAGGCGCTGCGCCCGAAGTTCGCGATCCCCGTCGCGCAGCACGGTCTCAGCGCCACCTTCGGCCAGGCCGGTATCAACTGGATGTCGGTGCACACCGGGATCGACTTCCCGGTCAGCTACGGCACGCCCGTGATGGCCGCGACCGACGGCACCGTACGGACTCAGTGGAACGACGCCTACGGCAACATGGTCATAATGACCAGCCCGGACGGCACGGAGACCTGGTACTGCCATCTCAGCAGCACCAAGATCCGTTCCGGGACGGTCCAGGCCGGGGACACCATCGCGTACTCCGGGAACTCCGGTAACTCCACCGGCCCGCATCTGCACTTCGAGGTCCATCCGGGCGGCGGCGCGGCCATCGACCCGCTGCCGTGGCTGCGCAGCCACGGCCTCGACCCGACGTAACCACGACCCGACGTAACCACGAGCCGACGTCATACGAGCCGACGTCACACGAACGAGCGCTACAGCTTCTCGACCGGCGCGTACCGCAGCAGCAGCCGCTTCGGCTTCTCCTCACCGAAGTCGACCGTCGCCTCCGCGTTGTCCCCGGTGCCCTTCACACCGACCACGGTGCCGAGGCCGAACGAGTCGTGCGTGACCCGGTCGCCGATGGCCAGGGAGACCACCGGGCGCTCCTTCGCCCGCCGGGTCGCGAAACCGCTGGCCCCCGCCCGCGAGCGCGACGACGACAGCCCCGACGCGGTCGAGGCGACGGCGCCCATCGACGCCGACGGCGTGGCCGGCCCGGTGCGCCGCCACTGCACATACTGGTCCGGGATCTCCTCCAGGAAGCGGGACGGCGGGTTGTACGCGGGCTGTCCCCATGCGCTGCGCAAGGTCGAGCGCGTCAGATAGAGCCGCTCGCGCGCCCGGGTGATCCCGACATACGCCAGCCGCCGCTCCTCCTCCAGCTCCTTGGTCTGGCCGAGCGCCCGCATATGGGGGAAGACCCCGTCCTCCATACCGCTGACGAAGACGACCGGGAACTCCAGCCCCTTGGCCGTGTGCAGCGTCATCAGCGTGATGACGCCCGACCCCTCGGTGTCCTCGTCCGGGATCTGGTCGGAGTCGGCGACGAGCGCGACCTGCTCCAGGAAGTCCGCGAGCGTGCCGGGGTTCTCCTCGCCCCGGTCCTGCTCGAACTCCATGGCCACGGCCGCCAGCTCCTGGAGGTTCTCGATGCGGGTCTCGTCCTGCGGGTCCGTGGACGCCTGGAGCTCGGCCAGATAGCCCGTGCGCTCCAGCACCGCTTCCAGGACGGTCGCGGCGCCCGCCCCCGACTCGACGATGGTCCGCAACTCCTCCATCAGGGTGTTGAACCGCTTGACCGCGTTCGCCGAGCGGGCCGCCATGCCGTACGCCTCGTCGACCCGGCGCAGCGCCTGCGGGAAGGTGATCTTCTCGCGCAGCGACAACGCGTCGATCATCGCCTCCGCGCGCTCCCCGATGCCGCGCTTGGGCACATTCAGGATCCGGCGCAGCGGGACGGTGTCCTCGGGGTTGGCCAGCACCCGCAGATACGCGAGGACGTCGCGGACCTCCTTGCGCTCGTAGAAGCGCACCCCGCCGACGACCTTGTACGGCAGCCCGACCCGGATGAAGACTTCCTCGAAGACACGGGACTGGGCGTTGGTCCGGTAGAAGACGGCGACGTCTCCCGCCTTGGCGTCGCCCGCGTCCGTCAGCCGGTCGATCTCATCGGCGACGAACTGCGCCTCGTCGTGCTCGGTGTCAGCCACATAGCCGGTGATGGTGGCTCCGGCGCCCGCCTCGGTCCACAGGTTCTTCGGGCGGCGGTTCTCATTGCGCTCGATGACGGCGTTGGCCGCGCTCAGGATCGTCTGGGTCGAGCGGTAGTTCTGCTCCAGCAGGATCGTCCGCGCGGCCGGGTAGTCCTCCTCGAACTGGAGGATGTTACGGATCGTGGCGCCCCGGAAGGCGTAGATCGACTGGTCGGCGTCGCCCACGACGCACAGCTCGCCGGCCTCCTCACCGGTGCCCACCAGCTCGCGCACCAGGGTGTACTGCGCGTGGTTGGTGTCCTGGTACTCGTCGACGAGGACATGGCGGAAGCGGCGGCGGTAGTGCTCGGCGACGTCCGGGAACGCCTGGAGCAGATTGACCGTCGTCATGATGATGTCGTCGAAGTCGAGGGCGTTTGCCTCGCGCAGCCTCGACTGGTACATGGCGTACGCCTCGGCGAGGGTCTTCTCAAAACCGTCCGCCGCCTGCCCGGCGAAGGTCTCCTCGTCGATCAGCTCGTTCTTCAGGTTGGAGACCTTGGCACTGAAGGACTTCGGCGGGAACCGCTTGGGGTCGAGATCCAGATCCCGGCAGACGAGCGCCATCAGCCGCTTCGAGTCGGCGGCATCGTAGATCGAGAACGAGGACGTGAAGCCGAGCTTCTTCGACTCGCGGCGCAGGATGCGGACGCACGCGCTGTGGAAGGTCGACACCCACATGGCGTTGGCCCGGGGGCCGACCAGCTGCTCGACCCGCTCCTTCATCTCCCCCGCCGCCTTGTTCGTGAAGGTGATGGCGAGGATCTGCCCGGGGTGCACACCGCGCGCGCCCAGCAGATAGGCGATGCGGTGGGTGAGCACGCGGGTCTTGCCGGAACCGGCGCCCGCGACGATCAGCAGCGGCGCACCGGTGTGCTCCACGGCGGCCCGCTGCTGCTCGTTCATCCCCTCGAGCAGGGCGGACGGGTCCACGGCGGGGCGCGCCGCGCCGTCCCGGTAGTACGCCTCTCTGGGCACGGGCGCGTCGAAGCCGGTGCCGAAGAGGTGGTGCGGCACGCCCTCACCACCTGCGGGGCCGTGGTCCGCGGGACCCTCACGGTCCTCGGGCGGCGGGGGCTCCTCGTCCGAGTGCCCGAGGTCCGCCAGGAAGCTGTCATCAAAGAGGCTGCTCATCGCTCACCGAGTCTAAGCCGCCCCACCGACACCGTACGCGCGGATATCACGAACCGAGCGGCCCCGGCGGCGGATGCCCCGCCGCCGCCCCCGCCCCCGGCGCGGCCGGGGCCGGCCGACCGAGGCCGACGGAGAGGGCCCCGAGCCCCCAAGGCCCCCGGCGGCCCCCGCCTCCAGCGGCGCGGGGCCCGGCGCCGACCGCAGCCGACGCAGCGGGCTCAGCCGGTGCAAGTCGAGGGCCGGTGGAGAGGGCCGCGGCCTCGCCGCCGGGGCGCAGGGCCCGGCGCCGGCCGGGGGCGGGGCGGGCCCCGGGGCGGCCCTGGCGCCCAGTCGCCGGGTCGTTTCGGGCAATACGACCACCAGCCTTCACAAGAGCACCACGAGTTGGTTACCGTCCTCCGTCAGGCAGCCCGTACACCCGTCGGCGACCGCGTCGACACGGGCAGCCTCCGCCGAGTCCGGCCCCGTCGTGAGACGCGGCAGCCGGAGCCGGGGACCCACAACGCAACACCGGGGTGAATCGGCCCGCGCGACGGCACCATGCGTGTCAGTCGTACGAGCCGTAGGGCAACCTTCCGAACCGCCCGAACCCGACAGCTAACCCGGTAGGCGGTCCACGGAAGGAGTCGCCACCCTTGGCGTCGCACCGCAAGCCGCGGACCCGGATATCGGCCTCGCTCACCGGTCAGGGCCGCCGTACCGCTGTCGGGGTCACCACCGCCGCCCTGGCCTCCGTCACGCTCCTCTCCCAGACGGCGAACGCCGTGCCCGGCGATCACAAGCCGGCCGCCACCCAGTCGATCGAGAAGGTCAAAGAGAAGGTCGACACCCTCTACCACCAGGCGGAAACCGCCACTCAGCGCTACAACGCCGCCAAGGAGCGCGCCGACCAGCAGCGCGTCAAGGTCGACCGGCTGCTGGACAAGGTCGCCCAGCGCACCGAGAAGCTGAACGAGGCGCGGCGCACGCTCGGCAACTACGCCGCCGCCCAGTACCGCGACGGCGGCATGGCCACCAGCGCCGCGGCCCTGCTGTTCTCCAACGATCCGCAGGACATGTTCGACCAGTCCCATCTGATGGACCGGATGAGCGGCAAGCAGAAGAAGGCCGTCGACGACTTCGAGGCGCAGCGGACGAAGGCCGCCAAGGAGCGCGGTAAGGCCACCGAGAGCCTCGCCTCGCTGACCTCGTCGCAGAAGGAACTGAGGACCCAGAAGAAGTCCGTCCAGGACAAGCTGACCGAGGCCCGCCGGCTGCTGGCGAATCTGACCGCCAAGGAGAAGGCGCGGCTGGCGGCGATCGAGAAGAAGAAGGAAGCGGAGGCCCGCCGTAAGGCCGCCGTGCTGGCGGAGAAGCAGCGGAAGGCGGCGGCCGAGCGCAAGCAGCAGGAGCAGAACGACAGCTCCGGCTCCGGCTCCGGCTCGACGACCCCCTCCACGCCGTCGGCCCCCTCCGCCCCCTCGAACAGCACCAAGGCGGCCCAGGCGATCGCCTTCGCGAAGTCGCAGCTCGGCAAGCCGTACGTCTGGGGCGCGACCGGCCCCAACTCCTACGACTGCTCAGGGCTGACCCAGGCCGCCTGGAAGGCCGCCGGGGTGTCGCTGCCGCGCACGACCTGGGACCAGGTGAAGGCCGGTACGCGCGTCTCGACGTCCGACCTCCAGCCGGGCGACCTGGTCTTCTTCTATGACGACATCAGCCATGTCGGGCTCTATACAGGCGACGGGATGATGATCCACGCGCCCAAGCCGGGTGATGTGGTGAAGGAGGCTCCGATCACCGAGATGCCGATCTACGGAAGCGTACGGCCGGCGTAGTGCGCGGTGCGGCTGCCCGGGCGCCGGGCAGCCGCACCATCGGATCAGGTCGGATCAGGTCGGATCAGGTCGGATCGGATCGGCTCAGCTCGGATCGGATCGGCTCAGGTGCCGGGCTTGCGCCCGTAGACGTACACATCGTCGCCGTTCTTCAGCAGGCTCCAGTACTTCTTCGCGTCGGCCGAGCGCATGTTGACGCAGCCGTGGGAGCCGGGCGGGGACCATACGCTCCCCGCGATCGAGTGGAACGCCTCGCCGCCGTCGAAGAACTGGCTGTACGGCATGGCGACGTCATAGAGCGTCGACCAGTGGTCGATGTCCCGCCAGTAGATCTTCTTCAGCCCGGTGCGGGTCTCGTACCGGTCGCGCCCGGTGCGCACCGGCACCGGCCCGTACACCAGCCGGGAGCCGTCCTGGACCCAGCTCAGCTGCCGGGTGAGATCGACGCAGGCGATACGGCCCTTGTTCGTCGGGCACTTTCTCGCCGCGTTCGGATCGTGTAGCGCCGCCTTCTGGGTGTTGATGAGGCTCATGACGCCCCAGGTGACGGGGCCCGCGTAGCCGATGGTCGGGCTGATGCCGTGGTTGATCTGGAACTTCTGGATCGCCAGGCAGTCCGCTCGTGACTGCCGCCCGTCGACCGGGCGGCCGAGGAACTTCTCGGCCTGCTTCTGGTACGGGCCGGTGCTGGTCGTGCACGACGACGCGGCCGATGTCGGCTGTGCGGCCGTCGCGGCCTGTGCCGGACTGGCGGCGGCCATCGCGAGCGGCACCACCATGCCCATCAGCCCCAGCGCGGCCCCCGCCCGGCGCCCCCGACGGCTCTTGATTGCCCCCACTACCCCCATTGCCACTCCCTCCGAACTGTCTTGGTCTTCTTGAAGACAGCTCGCGAGTGCAAAGGGTTGCACGTGGTATCAGTCCGTTATCTGCCGCTATCTGTCGCTCAGAGGCGGACGATCAGGTCCACAGCACCGCGATGAAGATGTTCGCCGTCGTGAGGGCGCCCACCGCGCCGAAGACCTCCGGCTCCACCTTCTCCTCGTCCCGCTTCACATAGACCAGGCCCAGAATCACAATCAGCAGCGCCAGCTTCACTCCGATCTTGAGCGTGTTGAGGCTGTTGTCCTCGGCCTGGTTGAGGCCGACCAGCGCCACCCCGGTCACCAGCATGGTCAGCGCCCCGTGCAGCATCGCCGGGACCATCCGGGCCTCGCCCGACCGCATCGCCTTCATCTGCGTGAGGAAGCCCCCGAGCAGCGCGGCGATGCCGACGATGTGCAGACCGACGAACACATGAATCAGTACGTCCATGGCTCGGAGATTAGCCCCGCGCATATCACCGCCCCGCACTCGGGTTGGCCCCGATCACCGCTTCGGTCAGAGCCACCCCCCGCTCCTCACCGCCCCGCACACCGCACGATCAGCCACGGCCACCACAGCGACGAAATCTGTCCACTCCCGTTCATCGCACCGCACCGCCCCCACCGCGCGCCCTAACTTCCTCCTCCAGGTGGCAGTCCGCTTCCCGTCAACCGAGGGTCCCCGCCTCATGGGCGGACTGCCGCCTGTCCGCTCCCCCGAGGAAAGGTGAATCGCCGCAGTGGCGTCGCACAGCCCGCATCCGAAGCCCAAGCAGCGTTCGCTCGCCGGCACCACCGCCCGCACGGCCGCACTCCTCGCCCTCACGGGCGCCGCCTCCGCCACCCTCCTGGGCGGCACCGGGTACGCCGAGAACCGTCCCACCCCCGCTCAGGTGAAGGCCAAGGTCGACCGCTACCAGCGGGAGGCCGAGGAGGCCACCGAGAAGTACAACGGCGCGAAGACCACGGCCGACAAGGCCCGTGAGGCGTACGACGACTTACGCGACGAGGCCGCCCGCCGCACCGCCCGCCTCAACGCCGCCCGCAACGCGCTTGGCGCCTTCGCCACCGCCCAGTACCGCTCCGGGACCGTCGCCCCCACCCTCCAGCTCGCCCTGTCCTCCTCCCCCGACCAGTACCTCCGACGCGCCTCGCTCGCCGACCGCGCGGGCGACCGTCAGGCCGCCACGATCGCGAGCATCGGCCGCCAGAAGGGGAAGTTGCGCACCCTGCGCGGCGAGGCGGCCGACCGCCTCCACCAGATGCGCGCCTCCCAGGCGGCGGCCGCCCGCCACAAGAAGGCCATCCAGAAGAAGCTCGCCGCCGCCGACCGCCTCCTCGACCGCCTGACCCGCGAGCAGCGGCAGCGCCTGGAAGCCAGGGAAACCCGCCCCGAACGCCCGGCGGCCCGCACCACCACCCATCACCCCGCCCCCGCCACCACCCGCGCGGCCCGCGCCGTCTCCTTCGCCTACACGGCCCTCGGCAAGCCCTACGTCTGGGGCGCCACCGGTCCGCACGGCTACGACTGCTCCGGCCTCACCCAGGCCGCCTGGCGCGCCGCCGGCGTCTCCCTCCCCCGCACCACCTACACCCAGATCAACGCGGGCCACCGCATCTCCCGCGCCGAGCTGGCCCCCGGCGACCTGGTCTTCTTCTACTCCGGCATCAGCCACGTCGGCCTCTACATCGGCAACGGCCGCATGATCCACGCCCCCCACCCCGGCGCCCCTGTCCGCATGGCCTCCATCACCGACATGCCCTTCGCGGGCGCGGCCCGCCCCGCGTAGGGCCTGTCCGGCTCAACTCCTACCGGCTCAACTCCTACTGGACCCGCTCGCGCAGTCGCGCGGCCGATCGGGCGAGCAGGACGGCAGCGATCACGGGAAGGCACCACGAGACCAGGAGCGCGGCCATCACGGCGGGTGCGCTCAGGCCGTCGAACGCCAGGGAGAAGCCGAGAGCGAGGACGGGAATCGTGACCACCGGGGAGAGCAGACCCAGCGTCGCCTGCCGCTTCGAAGGTGCGTGTCGGCGAGCCCGGCCCGCCGCAGGCGGGACACGCCAATCGTGGTGTCGGCTGGCCCGGTGATTCACGAGGCGTAGTCCTTGAGCTCCTCGGTCTCGAGGGTGATCCCGACCGGATCGGGAATCTCGATCACCGCGCCGTAGGGCCGCGACGTCAAACTCCGGTACTTGCCGTCCTCCGGCTCAGCGTGGACGTTGACCGTGCAGTCGTCCCGGTCGATGAGGAGGTAGACCGGGATACCAGCCGCCGCGTAACCGTCGCGCTTGTCCACGCGGTCACGCTGGTTCGTGTCCCCATCGCGCGAGGTGACCTCGATGACCATCACGACCCCCTTCGGGTCGGACCACTCTCCGTGCCCCGCGAAGTGCTTACGAGGCGCGAGCGCCCCATCCGGGCGAGCACGTCCCCGCCGATAACCCTCCGTCTGCAGGCCCCGCTCCCGGTACAGCCGCAAATCCGGGCGGTGCTGCATGCACTGTTCCTGGACCCACATGATGATCTCGTCGTGATCCCCGTCCGGCACGGGCTTGACCTCTAGCTTTCCGCTGATGAATTCGAGCGTCACGGTTTCCGGCGCCGTGCGGGCGAGCTGCTCGAATTCCTCGATGCGCATCTGCGGCCGGTCAGCGGTGCTGGGGGTCATGGATTCGCCTCCTCGCCCCCATGGTGCCCCGACATCGGGGGGTGCGTCTGGCAAGGTCATGCGCGTCTCCTTTTATGAGGTTCGGGCGGCAGCCCGTAGGCGGGCGGCCCAGGAGTGGACGTCGGGGCCGGCCGTCGGCTCGGGCGGGGCCGTGTCGCCTCGGCAGGCGCGGCACAGACCGCCCGGCAGGGCGGCCGGCGGGCCGGGGCGGCCGCAGTCCGTGCATTCCAGGAGGCGGCGGATCACGATCTCGGGCCGCGGTTCCACGGCGGGCTCGGGCGGCATCTTGGCCTCAAGGCGGTTACGGGCGATCGCCCAGGAACTTGGCGAGCGTCTTGGCGTCGATGGCCGCGCCGTCCGGGAGGCGGTCGATGTACGCGGCGATGGCCGCTTCACGCCTGGGCAGATGTGCGAAGTCGTCGGCGCGACGAGGGGATTGGCCGGACGCGCCGCGCTTGCCGAAGCCGGGGTTGGCCATGGGGTGTGCGTGCGGACGCGGGGCGACGCTAAGGTCATGAGAAGCCACGGATCGAGTCTCTTTCGATCTTGTAGGTCAGACCCCGGCATGGTGTTGGCGCACCGGCCGGGGTCGATTTGTTGTTGCGAACGCTAGAGCGCCGCAACCGCCCGTGGCAGGTCGGTCACGAAAAGTCATGGGTGGGTGGGTTGTACCAACCCACCCGTTCCTTGGAAAGAGCGCTCGGCCCCCGACGCCGAAGCTCAGCCCTCCGGGGTCACGATCTTCCCGAAGCCCTCGCCCTGTTCCCAACGGAGGGAGTAGGGCCCGGCGTCGCTGTCGTAGAGGAACTCGACCTCGCTGCCGTCGTCGTTGATGGAGGCGTTCTCCCAGCCGTCGAAGTCCTTGGTGATGTCGATGCCCCAGTCCGTCAGTTCGCCCGTGCCCACACCGGCCACGGACTCGGTCGGGGGTTCGCCGTCGGAACAGTAGAGGCCGAAGTCGGCGATCAGCGAGACGGTGCCGTTGACCTCGGCGAGGTCAACGCCCTGGCAGAGGTCGGTGTCGGTCTTGTAGAGGGTGCGCCATGCGCTCCAGGTCGTGGAGTCGGCGTCCTGGTGGCGCTCCTGCACGCCCGTGCCCCGCACCAGGCGGACGGTGACCTTACGGCCGTCACTGAGCGTGAGAGTCGACCGGTAGTCCCCCTCCGGCCTGGCGATGCCCCTCTTCGCCGTCTTGTGCCGGTCACCGGACGAGTCCGCCTTCCAGTCCTCAAGGCTCCCGCACCCGACGGCCAGCAGCCCTACAGCCGCCACCACGCCGGTCAGTACGGCCGTGTGCGGCTTGCGAATCCTCATCTCGAGTTCCCCTCTGCACGATTCGATCTCCGGGCCTGGACGCACACCACCCCGAGGTTGGTTCCCGCGCCTTTTCACCGATCTACTGGGTGAAACGGGTCTCGCTCAGTGGGTGTTGGAGTTGGCGGGCGCCGCGCCCGCGAGCGACCTGAGGGGCTGGTCTTGCCCGCCTGGTAACCGCTTACGACAAGGAACCGCCACAGCACGTCAGCCAGTTGCTCAACTCGACGATCGGGCGTATGCGAAGTGTCAGGTACGGACTGGATGTCGTCGACGTCGGAGTTCGCCCAGCCCGCGATCGATCTGCGCACCGACGTCCCGCACTCGGCACGCGTGTACGACTACCTCCTCGGCGGCAAGACCAACTACCCGCCCGACCAAGCAGCCGGTCGCGCTCTCGCTCATCGCCATCCTCAGCTGCGGCAGGCCAGGTCGGAGGACGAGTAGGGACGCGGTCTCGCACTGATCGCCGCACTCGCCGACGAGTGGGACGCGCAGCCCCGCGCGTGCGGCATCGGCAAGACGGTGTGGTTCGAGCTCAAGATCGTGATGGGCGCGTCCCTCCCGTGAGAGACCTTTCCCGTTCGCCGTCCGTGGGGCGGTGGTTGCCGTCGACCGACATGATCTTCTTCAGCTGATGGGCGGGCTGGAGCTTCGGCGACCGTTGGATGACCACCATGGCGGCGTCGTCGCCCAGCCGCCCGCCGACGTAATCGAGCAGATCACGGCGGAGGTGATGCAGCAGCGCCTCGGGGCCGCTGTTGCTCCACTGCTGGACCCGTTCGGCGAGCGGGTAGAAGGTCCCGTCGCTGGAGCGGGCCTCGATGGCACCGTCCGTGTAGAGCAGGAGCGTGTCGCCGTCCTCGAACTCGAATGTGTCGAGGTTGGTGGAGCCGACCCTCGGCAGTTCGCACATGCCCAGCGGAGGGGCGGGGTGGGTGGGGTTCAGGGTGATCACCTTGCCCTCGTGCAGCAGCAGGGGCGGCGGATGTCCGCAGTCGGTCATCTTCGCCTCTGTGCCTTCGTCGGGGATGTCGAGCATCAAGGCGGTGATGAAGTGCTCCTGGAGTTCCTGGTCTGCCTCGGTGTGCTCGATGTGCTCGGTGTCGAGGTGCTCGGCCAGGTGCCGGCAGACGCTTTTCTCCAGGGTCTCGGTGAGTTCGAGCAGGTCGCTGCATCGATGGGCGGCCTCGCGGAAGGCGCCCAGCAGCAAGGAGGCGTCGCTGATGGACATGAGGCCCTTGCCCCGGACGTCCCCGATGATCAGACGCGCGCACTCGCCCATCCTGGTCGCCGCGTACAGGTCTCCGCCGATCTGCGCCTCGTCCTCTGCGGCCAGATACAGGGAGGCGACCCGCAGCGAGCCCATCCGGTGCGGCAGCGGCCGCAGGACGACCCGCTGTGTGGTCTCCGACACCGACCGCACCCGGTCCAACTCACGCGCGCGCCGCTCCTGCCCTTCTGCGTAGAGCACGATGAAGAGCGAGATCAGCGCTATGGCTGCGATCTGCACCTGGTGGTTGGCGGTGAACCCCCCGCGCAGCGCCGCGATGACCGTCTGGGCGGCCACAGCCAGTGCCCCGACCACTGCGGTGGTCCGGGGGCCGGCGAACGAGGGCGTGATGGCGGGGGCGACGACCAGCAGGGGTCCGAGATGGATGTAGGTCGGGACCAGCAAGTCGATAATCGTGATGACTGCGATCAGCCCGAGGGGAATCGCCACCAAGGCGTGAGACGGTTGCCATGGCTGCCACAGATCCGCGAGGCGCCGGCGAAGGCCCATATCTCTACTGTGCACCTTCAGGACCCTGCCGCGCTCGGCGCGCTCAGCGCCCAGCGGCGTGACGGTAGTAGTCAACCGTGACGGTGATGGTGTAGTCGCCGGAGTCGGTGTCCAGGACGTCAATCAGGGCGACATCGCCCGTACTACGGTCGCGCACGCAGAACCACTGCCCGGCCGGAGCCTGGGAGAAGTGCACGGCCTCCCGCAGCGGCCGGTGAGCGGCGATCCGGTCGGCGCAGCGCTCGGGGGTGACCGCTCGCTTGCCCGAGACGTACGCGTCCGTCGTGCCCTGGAGCTCGAAGGCGCCCTTGCCGTCGCCGCCACTGTTGGTGCTCAGCGACCACCGTGTGTCGTCCTTGACGACCTTGCCGCCCGGGAGGTCGATGTAGTGGTCGTAGTCGGGGAGGCTGAGCGTCCGGTGCCGGTATCCGGCGGTGTACGAGGAACCGTCGTCCGAGCCGCCGCACCTGTTCGCCGTCAGGGCGACGGCGACCGCGACGGCGGCGACGCCGAGCCCGGCGGGGACGGCGGCGCGGCGGCATCCGAGGGTGCGGGGGCCGGTACGGGTGGGGTTGCGGCCGTGGATCCGGGAGGCGAGGGGTTCCGGCAGCCAGTCGCGGCGGGGGCGGTGGTCACCGCAGGCTTCGACGATCTGCTCCACGGTGGGGCGTTCTGCGGGCTCCTTGCGTAAGCAGGCCGCGATCAGCTCGGTCAGCCGCGCGTCACCGCATTCCAGGGCGGTGGGGTCGGGCTCGCCGTGGAGGACGCGATACAGGACCTCGCTCGGCGGGCCGTCGCCGAAGGGGGCCACGCCGGTGGCGACGTAGGCGAGCAGACACCCGAGCGAGAAGACATCGGCGGCGGCGGTCAGGGGGTTGCCCCCGGCCTGTTCGGGGGCCATGAAGCCGACCGTGCCGAGGTGGACGCCGGTGGCCGTGAGACGGGTCGTGTCGACCGCGGCGGCGATGCCGAAGTCGATGACCTTGGGGCCGTCGGTGTCCAGCAGCACATTGCCGGGCTTGAGGTCGCGGTGGATCACACCGGCGGCGTGGATGGCCCCCAGCGCCTCGGCGATACCCGCCGCCAACGCCCGCACTACGGGCGGCGGCAGCGGTCCGCCCCGCCTTACGGTGTCATCGAGCGAGGGCCCGGCGATATAGGCGGTGGCCAGCCACGGCCGCTCGGCCTGCGCGTCCGCGTCCACGACGGCCGGGGTGTACGCGCCCTGTACCCGGCGGGCGGCGGCGACCTCGGCCGCGAAACGGCGGCGGAAGGCCGGCTGCTCGGCGAGATCGGACCGTATGAGCTTCACGGCGACCGGGCGCCCGGCCCGCGACACTCCCAGGTACACCCGCCCCATGCCCCCGGCCCCAAGCCGTCCGACCAGCCGGAACGGGCCTACGCGGGGCGGATCTCCGTCGGCCAGCGGCGCGGCCGAAGCCGTCACTCCGACGGGAAGGGATGACTCGTCGTCAGCTATCCCCATGCCTGGTTATTGTTCGCGCCATGCCATGGAGCGTCAATGACGACTATCGGTTAAGCTGCGGCGAATTTTCGAATGTTCGTGTACATGGGTGGGGGAAAACCGACATGCGGCGTGTGGGTGGGGTTGTCGTGAGGGCGGCGGTCGTGGCGGCGATGCTGACGGGATGCTCGTGGGCCTCGGACGGGGAGAACAAAAAGGGCGGCAAGGGAGGCGTCAAAGCGGCACCGCTCCGCACGCTCGGCAACAAGGGCACGGCATGCGAGCTGCCGGTGCGGTTCGAGTTGGAGAAGTCCTGGAAGCCGGAGGTCGTGGACGTGTCCGCCAACCCTGAGCTCGGCCCGCTCGGGAAGCAGGGCCCGGTCACCCTCGTCTGCGAGATCGACGCCAAACCCGCCGGCCACATCGGCTTCCTGCGCGTCTGGACCGGCACCAAGGGCCCAGCGGCCACCGGAGGCACGCCGACGGCCCTGCTGAAGGCATTCATGGCCGCCGCGAGCAACACCCCTCGCGGCGCGGAGTACCGCGAGGTCAAGGCCGGTGAACTGCCGGCTGCGGAGGTCACGTACACCGCCGAAGCCCTCGGTGATTCCAAGCGCGAGCGCGCCCTGGCCGTCATGACCCCGCACGGCGGCCTCGTCCTCCACCTCGGCGGACTGGACACGGACGAGCACGAGGCGATGCTGCCGGCGTACGAGCGGGCGAAGAAGTCGATGGTGCGCACCGGCTGAGCGCCGGTGGGGGGCGGCGCGGGCGCGGGCCGCGTCGCCGACCGGCCGGCTGGCGGGGGCTGGTCGGAGCATCGGTGCCGGTGGGGGGCGGGCGCGGGTTGTCGCCGTCTGACGGGCCGGTGGGGGCTGCTGGTCAGAGCATCGGCCAGGGCGGGAGCGGGCGCAGGCTGCGTCGCCGTCCGGCGGAACCGTGGGGGCAACGGCGTACCCCCCGAATTCGCTTGACCACATAGTTGCGCCAGGTCAAGCGTTTTCTGACGGGGGGAGGGAGGGCGCGGACCGCGACGGCGCTCCGCGCACCACCGCCCGCCCGGGCGGCAGCACACCAGCCCCCACCAAAGCAGCACACGGCAACGCAGCCCCCCGCCCACGCCCACCCGCACCGATGCTCCAACCAGCCCCAGCGGACCAGCAGACGGCCACGCACCCGCGCCCACCCCGGAGGAGCCCCGCAGGCGCGGACCGCGACGGCGCTCCGCGCACCACCGCCCGCCCGGAAGTGCTGTTCGGCGACGAGACAGCGCTACAGGAGACGCTGGTGCACGGCGTGGCATCGGCACCGCCGGACGCCACGGCGTTCGAGGCGACTCTGGCCGGACTGGAAGCGCTGGCCGGCGAGTTGCAGCCGCGTCACCAGCGGCTGGCACGGCGCGCCCGCGTCATCGCGCAGTCCTCGGAACTGCGCGAGCGGGAGCTGATGAAGCTCGCATCGTGGGCGAACGCACTGGACGCGCGCCTGCGCGAGCGCGGTCTCGCCCCCTCGGCGGCGGCCTTCGCCGCCGAGGCGTCGATCGCGACCTTCCGTGTCGCCTCGCAGCGGTGGATCGAGGGGTCGGCGGACGACACGCTGTTCGACCTCATCCGCGAGGGGTTCAACGACCTGAACCGCTTCCTCCAGGCCGCGCCCCCTAGGGCCACGCCTCAGACCAGACGGCGGGCCGTCGCCCAGCGGGTTAGCTCGTGGCGGTTGGAGAGCTGAAGCTTGCGGAGGACCGCCGAGACATGGCTCTCGACCGTCTTCACCGAGATGAACAGTTGCTTCGCGATCTCCTTATAGGCGTAGCCGCGCGCGATAAGGCGCAGCACCTCGCGCTCGCGCTGGGTGAGGCGGTCCAGGTCCTCGTCCAAGGGCGGGGCGTCGGTGGAGGCGAAGGCGTCGAGGACGAAACCGGCGAGGCGGGGCGAGAAGACCGCGTCGCCGTCCGAGACGCGGAAGATCGCGTCGACCAGGTCGGTGCCGGTGATGGTCTTGGTGACGTAGCCGCGGGCGCCGCCGCGGATGACCCCGATGACGTCCTCGGCGGCGTCCGAGACGGACAGCGCGAGGAAGCGCACCGGGCGGTTGGCGTCCGCCATCATCGAGGCGCTGCGGCGCAGCACCTCGACGCCTCCGCCGCCGGGGAGGTGGACGTCGAGCAGCACGACCTCGGGGCGGGTCGCGGAGATCACGGTGACCGCCTGGTCGACGTCGGCGGCCTCGCCGACCACCTCGACGCTGGTACGGGCAGTGTCGCCGATCTCGGCCTGCACACCGGTGCGGAACATGCGGTGGTCGTCGACGAGCACGACGCGCACGCGGCGCGAGGGTGCCTCGTCGCCCGCACCGGCCGCACCGGCCGCACCGGCCGCACCGGTCACACCGGCCGCACTGGTCGCTGCGGCCGCGCCGGCCGCGCGGGGGGTTCCGGTCGTTCCGGTCCCGTCGGTCGTGTCGGTCATGTCGTCGCCGCCCTCTCCATCTCCAGCTCCACTTCCGTGCCCCCGTCCGGCGCCGATCTCAGCCGGGCCGTGCCGCCGTTCCGCTGCATTCTGCCGATGATGGACTCGCGGACGCCCATCCGGTCCTCCGGCACCGCGTCCACGTCGAAGCCGGGGCCGCGATCGCGCACCGAGATGAACACCGCGGCCCCCTCGACCTCCGCGAAGACCTGGACGGCCCCGCCTTCGCCACCGTACTTGGCGGCGTTGACCATCGCCTCGCGCGCCGCCTGTATCTGTGAGCCCAGCCTCTCGTCCAACGGGCAGTCGCCGACGATCACGACCTCGATGGGGACGCCGTGGTAGTCCTCGACCTCCGCCGCCGTCTTCTTCACCGCCTCCGCGAGGGTGTCCGGCTCGTCGGCCTCGTCCTTGCCCGTGCCCTCCGGCTTGTACAGCCACGCGCGCAGCTCCCGCTCCTGCGCGCGGGCCAGCCGGGCCACCTCGCGGGGGTCCTCCGCGCTGCGCTGGATCAGGGTGAGGGTGTGCAGCACGGAGTCATGCACATGCGCCGCCACCTCCGCCCGCTCCTGCGCGCGAATGCGCATCAGCCGCTCCTCGGAGAGGTCCTGGGTCATCCGCACCACATACGGGCCCACGAGCAGCGCGATGCCGACCAGGACGGCGAGGGCCGCCTGCAGCACCGCCCCCAGATGCTTGGCCGAGCCCTGGAGGACGACGATGCCGGAGACGCCGGCCCCCACCAGGACCACCCCCGCCGCGGCACGGGCCAGCGGCAGGACCCGCTTGCTGCGGCTGAGTTCGACCCACTGGGCGCGGCGGGCGTTGTCCGCCTGGCGCCAGAAGAGGGCGACGCCCGCGCCGATGAGGAGCAGCGGCCAGATGTAGGTGTTGGCCCGGCCGAGCTGGAAGCCCTGGACGAAGATGCCCATGGCGATGAGGAGGGCCAGAAGCGCGAGGACCTGGCCCTTGTCCGGTCTGCGGGCCAGGATCCGGCGGCGGCCGTCGGGGCCGATGGCGGTGAGGGGGCGGGCGGGCGTCGTTTCCACGCCCCCGACGCCGAGGGGGACGATGAACCAGAAGAGGGCGTAGACGAGGGCCCCGAACCCTTCGGCCATGAACAGCGCGATGAACACGATCCGCACCCAGGAGACCGGGAGCCCGAGATGGCCCGCGAGGCCGCGCGCCACGCCGCCCAGCAGACGGCCCTCGGCGCTGCGGTAGAGCTTGCGCGGGGGTGGCTCGGGGCGGTCGGCGGGGGGCACAGCGGCGGTCATGGGTCGATCGTCACATGGCCCGCGGGGCCGGGGCATCAGGGTCGCCCCTGATGGTTCCCCGACCCCGCGCGCCGCAGCCCTGCCCAGCCCTGCCCAGCCCGTCAGGCCATGACCGTTGCCGCCAGGACAAGGGCCGAACCGGCGAACACCACCGTGTGCCGAACGTTCTGGAGGGTCCACACCCAGGAGGGGAAGCCGTTCTCGGCCGCCTTGATGAGGGCCGGCACATCGATGCGCCGGAGCACCGGGTCGCCCTTGTTGTGCGCCCCTCCACACCAAAGCGCCCCGCCCTGCGCCCCGCCCGGGGTTCGGCGAGGGGCAAGGCGGGGCCCTGGGGGGATCACGGGCGGGGTCAGGGGCGGGGCCCTGGGGGCGGGATCAGGGAAGGTCGGGCTCCGTGGCGCGACGGGCGCGGCGGCGGGCTCGGTACGTGAGAGCCGACGCCACGCCCGCCACGCACAGGCCGCCCAGCACCACCGCGAGCAGCACCAGCGGGCGTACGTCCCACTGGCCGGCCGCGTCCATCCCGTACGCGAGCGCCGCGCCCAGCACCACCAGCCCGGCCACCAGCTTGCCTGGCTCGAACGCATGCCGCCTCACGACCGCACCACCTCCACCTGACCCACCCCGATCTCCAGGTTCAGCGACACCGTCCCTTGGGCCGTGCGGCCGCCCACCGGCTCCAGCGTCAGCTTCCGCTCCCGGCCCGGCTCGATGTCGATGTCGTCCTTGTGCTCGCCCGGCAGCCGGATGTCCCCGAGCCCGACGTCGATCGTGAGCTTCACCTGCGCGCCCCGGTCCACCGTGACCACCAGCTTGCCCGCGCCCACGTCCACCCGGGTGGAGACGGTCTGGCCGTGCTTCAACGGCAGCCGGTCCAGCTTCAGCCGGCCGACGCCCGAGCCCAGCTCGTAGGACCCGCGCACCGCCCCCACCGACGCCGGTGCCCAGGTGCGCAGCGCCCAGTCCGTGGTGACGGACTTCGGGAGCGCCGCCGCGCCCGCCAGCAGCACACACGTCCATACGGCGAGCACCACCGTGCCCGGGCCGGTGCGCCCGTAGCGGGAGCTGACCACCATCGCCAGCCCGAAGACGCCCAGCGCGCACGCCAGCCCGATCTCCAGGCTGGTGCCGAGCGGATGGGAGGGCCACGCCACCCGGGCCCCCACCACGGCGGCCGTGACGGCCACCAGGAACGTCCAGCCGCCGATCGACGCCCGGTCCCGCACCCGGCGGGCCCGCTCGGCCCGTGCCGCGTCGCCGGACGGGTCGTACGGCCCGTCGTCCGGCCCCCACAGATAGCCGGACTCGGAACCGACGGGCCCGGTCGTGCCGTCCTTGACGATCGGATCCCGCCACCAGGAGGGGCCCGGACCGCCGCGGGTGGGCGGGGCCTTGGCCTCGGGGGGCGCGTCCGCGACCGCCTGGGCGGTGGCCGGGTCCACGGCGCCGACGCTCTCCGCCTGCCGGCGGTGGTGCGACCAGTAGCCCGCGCCGGCCGCCGTGATGGCCAGCATGAACGAGAAGGACATGACGCTGTCGTTGTTGAGCATCGACAAAAACAGCCCGCAGCCGACCAGCGCGACGAGCACCGCCGTCAGCCCCGGCCCCTCCACACGCCCGGAGAGCAGCCTGCGCCCCTCATTCTCCTCCTCGCCGTGGAGCGGGACCAACAGCCAGCAGAAGCCGTACACGATCAGGCCGAGACCGCCCGCGACGGCGAGGACCGACAGCACCACCCGGAAGATCACCGGATCCACATCGCAGGAGCGACCGAGCCCCCCGCACACCCCCGAAATCACCTTATGGTCACGACTTCGCCGCAGCGGCGGCTGTGTCCGGCGGGAACCGGCCGTGCCTTCGGCCTCGTCCGCCACCGTGGGTGCATCGGTCATGCGTCCATGGTGGCAAGACGGCGGGCCCGGCGACATCCGGCACAACCCTGGGGATTCCCTGAGATCGTCCCCGAGGCCGCGGCGGCTATCGTGGCGCATCGAACGTATGCGGGAAGCGGCGGAGTTACGAAGCGGCGAAGGGCTGCCGGGCCGGGGAGCGGGAGGGGACCGCGGTGTCAGACGTAGGGCGGCTGATAGCCGGGCGTTACCGGCTGGTCGAGCAGGTCGGCCGCGGCGGCATGGGCACGGTGTGGCGTGCCGAGGACGAACTGCTGGGCCGCCAGGTCGCGGTCAAGCAGCTGCATGTCTCGCCGCACCTCAGCGAGGAAGAGCTGACGACGCTGTATGAGCGCACCCGCCGCGAGGCACGCAGCGCGGCCCGTATCACGCACCCCAATGTGGTCGTGGTCCATGACGTCGTGGACGACCAGGGGTTGCCGTGCATCGTGATGGAGTACGTGCCCTCGACCACGCTCGGCGACCTCCTCAAGAACGGCGGGGCGATCTCCCCCCAGGAGGCCGCCCGCATCGGCCGCGGCATGATCGCCGCCCTCCGCGCGGCCCACGAGGCCGGGGTGCTGCACCGCGACGTCAAGCCCGGCAATGTGCTGCTCGGCCCCCAAGGCCGTGTCGTCCTCACCGACTTCGGCATCGCGATGGCCACCGGCACCTCGACGCTGACCAAGACCGGCGAGGTCGTCGGCTCCATCGACTACATCGCGCCCGAGCGGGTCAGGGGCCGCAAGCCCGGCCCCGCGTCGGACCTGTGGGCGCTGGGGGCGACGCTCTATCAGGCGGTGGAGGGGCGGGCGCCGTTCCGTAAGACCACGGCGATCGAGACCGGTTACGCGATCGCCGTCGAACCGCTCGACCCGCCGAAGCGGGCGGGCGCGCTGACACCGCTGATCGAGAGCCTGCTGGCCAAGGAGCCGGAACTGCGGCCGACGGCCGAGGAGACGGAACGGGCGCTGCGGGTCCCGGCGTCGGAGGCCGAGACAAGGGCGCAGGCGATGCCGAGCTTCACGGAGACGCTGAGCCTGACGCGGCAGCGGCCGGAGCCGACGCCGGCGCCCGCGCCCGCGTCTCCGCCTCTGTCCGGGTCAGCGTCCATGTCCGCGTCTCCGGCGACGCCTGAGACCGCGCCTGGGACCGCGTCCGTGCCGGGCCCGGCCACTGCGTCCACGCCCGCGCCGGCGACTCCCACGCCCGCACCCGCGCCGAAAAAGGGCCGCAAGGCCCAGTGGACGGCGGCGGGGGCCGCCCTTGCGGTCGTGGCCGTGGCGGGCGGCGTCTACGTGTTCGGCCTCGACAACGGCAGCCATAAGGACGCCGTGGGGCAGCAGTCCGCGGCGAAGCCGTCGCAGTCCGCCACGCCCCCGTACACCCCGCCGCCGGTCCCCGCCGGGTACCACATGGTCGAGGAGAAGGACTTCGGCATCTCCTTCCCCGTCCCCGACGGCTGGACCCGGCAGGCGGACTCCGACACCGAGGGCACGGTCGACCACACGCAGGAGGTCCGCTACCTCGACCCCACGAGGATGGCCCGTCTGACGATCAACGTCCTGGACTTCGCGCAGGCCGATCAGGTCAAGCACTTGGAGGGCGTCGAGGCGGATGTGAAGAAGCTGTACCCGGTGTATCAGCGGATGCGTCTCCAGGAGACGAAGTTCCGGGGGCAGCCGGCGGCGGTGTGGGAGTTCAGGTTCAAGGGCCAGGCGCGGTGGTTCCGGGCGCTCGACCTCGCGTTCGGCGAGGAGGGCGGCAAGGAGTACGCGATCTATGTGAGCGCGCCGGCCGAACAGTGGGGCGAGTACCTCCCGGCCTTCAACAATGTGAGGGACGGCCTGCGGCTGCCGTGAGGCACCGCCCGGCCCTGAGGCACCGCCGTGCCCTGAGGCACCGCCGTGCCCTGAGGCACCGCCGTGCCCTGAGGCACCGCTACAGGAAGAGCTGCGAGCCCTGCCTGCGACGCCGCTTGGAGAGGACCACGTCCAGGGACAGATACGGCGCCCCCGCCAGGCCCAGAGGGAGCCAGGCCATCAGATAGGCCAGGTCATTGCCGTAGTAGTACGGATCCGACTGCCAGCTGACCGTCAGCCACAGGCTCAGGGAGATCAGCGCGCCGCCGAGGGCGGCCAGACGGGAGAGCAGGCCGACGAGGGTGCCGAGACCGACGGCGAGTTCGCCGCAGGCCATGGCGTAGCCGAAGGCGGTGGGGTCCTTGAGGGACTGGTCGATCAGCCACGGTACGGCCGAGCTGTCGCGCACCTGGCGCATCAGCTCACCGATCGAGCCCGCGCCCGTGTCGGCGAGGAAGGCCGAGTTGGTGAGCTTGTCGATCCCCGCGTAGATGAACGTGACGCCGAGGAACAGGCGCAGCGGAAGCAGCGCGTAGTGGGAGGCCGCGGCCCGCACCCCGGCGGGCTGGCCGCCTATGCCGCTCACGCCGTTCACGCCGTTCACACTGCCACCGCTGCCCGCGGTACCCGACCCGGCCATTCGATCCGCATGCCTCATGACTCCCGCCTCTCCCGTTGCCCACTCAACAAACCATACGGAGGGGAGGGCGGGAATGACTCAGACGAGGTCGGTCGAGGATCGGCCGGGACTCAGTCGAGGACGTCGATCGGGTAGCGGTTCGTCTCGGCGCCCGACGCCGTCACCACCTGCACCTCGACCCGCCCCGGCTCCACATCCACCGGTACGGGCACCGTCAGCGCCGTATCCGTCGGGTTGCTGAAGCCCCCGGCGACCGGGACCAGGGGGACGTGGACGTGCACCGCGCCGATGCGGACGACCATCTTGGCGAGCCGGTCGGGGTCCTGTGCGCCCGGCGGGACGAAGCCGTTGCCGCGGATCTCGATGTCGTCGCCGGTGCGGATGGGGGCGTCGCGGTCGAAGCCGCCCTCCTCGGGGCGGACGCGCACGACGGACAGCACGGTGGGGCGGCCGCCCTCCGCGTACTTGCCCGTCAGATACATGATCACCGACACGGTCGCCAACAGCACCAGACCCCACGGCAGATCGGGCAGCCGCCACGGCTCGCGCCCCAGCCGCACCGCCGCGAAGGCGAGGGCGACCGTGTGGACGACGACGTACTGCGCGTCGGCGAAGCTGCCGCAGCCCGCGTCATCGGTGAGGAGGTCGGCGGCGCGCGGGCGCACGGCCCGGACCTTCTGCAGCCGCTGTGCCCGCACCCGGGCCGCGACGACGAGCCGGGCCAGCACGGCGGCCACACAGGTGAGCGCGGCGACGGTGAGCAGCCCGGCGGCGCGGCCGAGGGCCAGCCCGTCGGTCAGCCGCACGCGGTCGCCGGGGGCCACGGCCAGCTCGACGCCCAGGACGAGCACCGAGAAGACCGCCAGCAGCAGCCAGGCGGCGGCCACGGAGCGGGAGGTGGAGAGGCGGTTGTCCTCGCCGACGAGCGAGGCGAGCGGGCCGCCGTTGTCGTGGTGGAGCCGGGCGGCGAGGGTCAGCAGCGCGGCGGTGACGACGGCGGCGGCGAGCCCCGCCGTACGCGCGACCGACCAGCCCGCGCCGATCGCCGTCGCCAGCTGCCCGATCAGCAGCGCCCCGACGGCGCCCCACACCACGAACAGCGTGCGCCGCCACACTGCGTCGCGCCACGCCGAGCTCTCGACGCGGCCGCTGTCGACGACCGTACGGGCCGCGTGGGCCAGTTCGTCCGAGACCCACTGCCGGGACGCCCCCGCGGAGTGGGCGAGAGCCGCTGGAAGGCCCTCTCCGGCCGCGAAACGCTCACGCATGGCCACGAACGTGGCCACCGCCCTCCGATGGCCCTCACGGGCGCCCTGGGGGCATTCACAGCCTGTGTGGCCGGGCCCGTGCGGGTGCCCTTCCGTCGTCGTGGCGTCTTGCGCCGTCTCCACCGCCACGAGGGTCGCTCCGTCGTTCGCTCGTTCTTGTGCGGCACTGCCGTTCTGTTCCCGGGCACCGCGCCAACTGATACGTGTCGAGAGGGGATTGTGCCGCACGGCGGAGGGTGTCAGCTCAGCAGGTCCGGCTCATCGCGGGTGATCTGCAGGTACAGAGGCTGATAGTTGATCCACGCCACAAGATCGTTTCCCAGCTGCGCATGGGTCCGCGCGGCGCTCTCCTCATCGATGAGGACCGGCTTGCCCGCGGCCTTCGCGGCGAGCTGCGTCTGACACGCCCGCTCCATCGTGAGGAACCACCACACGGCCGCGTCGACCGAGTCCCCGACCGTCAGCAGACCGCGATTGCGCAGGATGAGGGCCTTGTACGCGCCGAGCGCGGTGGCGATCCGGCGCCCCTCGTCCTCGTCCACGACGACACCCGTGGCGCCGTCGTAGAGCGCGTGATCCCCGAAGAAGGCGCAGACCTCCTGGGTGATCGGCTCCAGCGGCTCACCGAGCGTGGAGAGGGTGCGGCCGTGGATCGAGCGGCTGTGCGCGACGGAGACGACGTCCGGACGGGCCTGATGCACGGAAGAGTGAACGACGAAGGCCGCCTGGTTGACGTGGTAGCGGCCCTCGACCACCTGACCCGCCTGATTGACCATGATCAGATCGCTGACGGTGAGGTGGCCGAACGGCATCCCGAAGGGGTTCACCCAGAAGCAGTCGGTGAACTCCGGATCCCGCGCGGTGATGTGCCCCGCGACCCCCTCCTCGTAGCCGAACCGCCCGAAGAGGCGCAGCGCCGCGGCGAGCCGCTCCTTGCGATAGCGCCGCTCCGCGTCATGGGAGGTGTGATGGGGCGGCATGGTGATGGCCAGCTGGTCGGTCGGTATCGGCTCGGGCGTCGGCCTGGGTATCGGCATCGGGCTCGTCATCGGCGCTCACTCCTCGGGGGGGTACTCCGAGCGGAAGCTACCTCCGGGTATCGCAGGAGGCCAGAGTCAAGGCCGACGGCGATTGATCGCGGTGAGGTCGATGGTGAGGGGGAAGGGGACGCTCAGGGTGAGCTTGTCGTGGTAAATGCCGGAGAGGCCGTACGCCTTGGTGGCAAGGTCGAGCTCGTAGACGTGGACGACCGGGAGCCCATCGTTCTCCTCCACACGCCAGAAGTGCCGAATGCCCGCCGCCGCGTACTTGCGGGGCTTGGTCTCGCGGTCGCGCTCCTCGGAGTCCTCCGACACGACTTCGACGGCCAGGAGGACGTCGTCGGGGCCGTACCAGGTCTGATGCGGCCCAGTGTTCGCGGCGGCGCGGATCACCGAGACATCCGGCTCGGGGCGGTTCTTCGAGTTGAGCTTGACGCTCATCTCCCGGACGACGTCCAAAGCGTCCGGTGCCTGCTCCAGCAAGGCGTTCTCGAACAGGCGCATCGCTCGTGAGTGAAACCTGGTCTGCGGACTCACGAGGACGAGACTCCCGTCGATCAGCTCCGTGTGCGGAGGAAGATTCGGAAGCCGGTCGAGGTCGTCCGCCGTCCAACCGCCAACGGGCGGGCGGGCCCACTCGTACTGCTCGTCCAGCCCGTACTCGCGTGCGGCGCTCATGGTCGCTCCCATGGGACGGAGTCTCGCCTGTAAGGCCAGCGTACCCAGCGGGAACGACGACGCCGCCGCCCAAACGAATGAGCGACGGCGTCGGTGTTGACGATCAAGGCGGGGGTGCGGTCACTCCCACTCGATGGTGCCGGGCGGCTTGCTGGTGATGTCCAGCACCACCCGGTTCACCTCGTCGACCTCATTGGTGATGCGGGTCGAGATCCGCGACAGGACGTCGTACGGCAGGCGCGACCAGTCCGCCGTCATCGCGTCCTCGGACGAGACGGGGCGCAGCACGATCGGGTGGCCGTAGGTGCGGCCGTCGCCCTGGACGCCGACCGAGCGGACGTCCGCGAGCAGGACCACCGGGCACTGCCAGATGTCGCGGTCGAGACCGGCGGCGGTGAGCTCCTCGCGGGCGATGGCGTCGGCCTCGCGGAGGAGGTCCAGGCGCTCCTTGGTGACCTCGCCGACGATACGGATGCCGAGACCTGGGCCCGGGAAGGGCTGGCGGTGGACGATCTCGTCCGGCAGGCCGAGCTCCTGGCCGACCATCCGGACCTCGTCCTTGAACAGCCGGCGCAGCGGCTCGACGAGCTTGAACTCGATGTCGTCCGGCAGGCCCCCCACATTGTGGTGGGACTTGATGTTGGCGGTGCCGGAGCCGCCGCCGGACTCGACGACGTCCGGGTACAGGGTGCCCTGGACCAGGAACTCCACGTCCTCGCCGGCCGCGCCCGCCTCGGCCACCAGCTCGGCCTGGGCCTGCTCGAAGACCCGGATGAACTCCCGGCCGATGATCTTCCGCTTCTCCTCGGGGTCGGAGACCCCGGCGAGCGCGGTCAGGAACCGCTCCTCGGCGTCGACGACCTTCAGCTGGACGCCGGTGGCCGCCACGAAGTCCTTCTCGACCTGCTCGGACTCGCCCTTGCGCATCAGGCCGTGGTCCACGTACACGCAGGTCAGCTGGGAGCCGATGGCCTTCTGGACGAGGGCGGCGGCGACGGCGGAGTCCACGCCGCCCGACAGCCCGCAGATCGCACGCTTCGTGCCGACCTGCTCACGGATCGCGGCCACGGCCTCGTCCACCACATTGGTGGTGGTCCAGGTCGGCTCAAGGCCGGCGCCCCGGTAGAGGAAGTGCTCCAGCACCTGCTGGCCGTAGGTGGAGTGCATCACCTCGGGGTGGTGCTGCACGCCGTACAGCTTGCGCTCGTCGCATTCGAAGGCCGCGACCGGCACGACGTCGGTGGACGCGGTGACGGTGAAGCCCTCGGGCGCCGCCGAGCAGGCGTCGCCGTGGGACATCCACACCTGCTGCTGCTCGGGGGTACCCGCGAAGAGCGTCGAGCCCGGCTTGGAGACGGTCAGCGACGTACGGCCGTACTCGCGCGCCCCGGTGTTGTCCACGCTGCCGCCGAGCGTGGTGGCCATCAGCTGGAAGCCGTAGCACATGCCGAAGACCGGGACCCCGGCCTCGAAGAGCGAGCGGTCGAGGGTGGGCGCGCCCTCGGCGTAGACCGACGACGGACCACCGGAGAGGATGATCGCCTTCGGCTTCTTGGCGAGCATCTCGGCCACCGGCATAGTGGACGGGACGATCTCGCTGTAGACCCGGGCCTCGCGGACCCTACGGGCGATGAGCTGGGCATACTGCGCGCCGAAGTCGACGACCAGCACGGTGTCGGGGGCGGCAGCAGGGGACGCTGATGGCACTTCGACGGCCTTCCGGCGGTGGTTTGCGGTGCAACTGGAGGGTTGGACTTTCGATTCTAACGGCCTCATAATCGATCCCATGTCCACGCGCATGACCTTCGTCTTTACCTATGGCACCGGCCCGTCCGGCTGCCATGGTCGTGCTGCGTAACTACTGACAGCGACTTCCCAGGCGCCCCGGGCCGGACAAGGCCCGGGGCGCTCTGTCTTTCTCCTCCGGGTCTCCCGCCGGGTTTCGGGGCTCCGTAACGACAGACCAGGAGACACGGATATGAGCAGCGGCAGCACTACGGACGTCACGGACGCCCCTACGGACGTCATCAGCGGCGCGCGGGAGCGGATCGACGCCCTCGACGGGCGGATTCTGGATCTCGTGCGGCAACGGATGGCCGTCTCGGCCTCCATCCAGGAGGCGCGTATCGCGGCCGGCGGGCGGCGGGTGCAGCTCTCCCGCGAGATGGAGATCCTCGACCGCTACCGGGAGGGGCTCGGCAAGCCCGGTACGACCCTCGCCATGACGCTGCTGGAGCTGTGCCGGGGCCGGGCCTGATATCCGGGCCTGAGACACGGGGTCCGAGGGGTCCGCGATACGGCTTCCGCGATACGGGGTCGGCGATACGGGGTCCGAGATACGGGGTCGGCGATACGGGGTCGGCGATACGGGGTCCGCGATACGGGGTCCGCGATACGGCGTCCGCGATACGGCGTCCGCGATACGGCGTCCGCGATACGGGTACGCCGCCGGGTGCGCCCGGTGTCGTCACCCGTACGCCACGTGACCGGCCCGCGAGGGTCCTCGTTGAGCCCGGTGCCGCGCCAGCCAGGAGCGGCCCGGAAAATCCACGCGTGGCTCAGATCCGCCGAGGCGATGAGACGCGACCCCTGCGGTGATTCAGGCGGTGCGCGTCGTGGGACCTCGCCTCGGCGAGGTGACCGGTCGGCAGGGGACAGCAGCCCGGTCACCACCTCAAGGACGGTCGGTCCCGGGGACGCCTGGGACCGACCGTATCCGGTCGAAACGGTTGCGCCCGATGCTCCGCATCCACCACGATGCAGAGAGGGAAACGCCCCGCCTCCCCTTCCCGCCATTGGTTCGACCACGCGGGCGTACGCCCCCTGATAACCACTGATCAATCCCCATGTAGCTGGGTCCCCTGAAGCCAGCGGCGCAACCCCCCGGCGCCGCTCCTCAGCACCGGCGCCGCCCTGACGCCGGTGCTGACCGCCTAGGGCCCCGGAGGCGCCCGCCCCGCTCGGGCGCCCTCGGGGCCCTTCGCTTGCTTTTCTGCCTTCTCTGGGCTTTCTTTCGGCCCAGTGGATTCTGTGACCGTTCTGTGAGCAAACGTGAAGGCAACCTTTCGGCCATCGGGTTGGTCATGTACGTGCAAACGCACGGCCATCCCGCGCCCCACCGCGACGGCCTTCCACACGCGTGCCGCCCACCACGGCGGTGCGTACGGACCCAGAAGAGGTCTTCATGAAGCTTCGCCGCGTACTGGCGGCCGCCGCAGCGACGGCCGCCATAGCCCCTGCCGCGCTCCTCGCGGCGCCTGCTGCCTTCGCCGAGACGCCGACGGACAGCCCGTCGCCGACCGCCAGCGCGACCGACACCACCCCGCCGCCTTCGGACACCCCGCCGCCGTCGCCGACCGCCGGCGCGACCGACACCACCCCGCCGCCTTCGGACACCCCGCCGCCGTCGCCGACCGCCGGCGCGACCGACACCACCCCGCCGCCTTCGGACACCCCGCCG